>NC_021500.1:3464331-3779270 GCF_000410515.1 Enterobacter sp. R4-368
CTTGTTCGAGTTTGCCTTCCCAGTAATAGAGCGAGGTCGCGCCCGGCAAAATGGTGACACAGGCAGCGAGCTTATCTGCCAGCACTTTGGCCGCCAGATCCTGGGCGGTGGCTTCATCCGGGGCGGTGCAGAGTACAACAACGGCGTCAGGCGTGTTCATCGTCAACCTCGTAAGCGCGAAAGCCACGACTATACCACGCGAAGTGAGAGGATCGGGCCGCCGGGCGACCCGATTTTAAGACCTTTACAACAAGATACCGCCGAAGATAAAGCCCAGCATGACGCACAGGGCAATGGCGATCACGCCGGGAACGAGGAACGCGTGGTTAAAAACAAACTTGCCGATGCGCGTTGAGCCGGTGTCATCCATTTCGACCGCCGCCAGCAGAGTTGGGTACGTTGGCAGCACAAACAGCGCGGAAACGGCGGCAAACGACGCAATTGCCGTCAGCGGGGTGACACCGAGCAGCAGCGCAGCAGGCATCAGCGCTTTGGTGGTCGCGGCTTGCGAATAGAGCAGCGTTGCGGCGAAGAACAGTACCACCGCCAGCAGCCACGGGTAGCTGTGCAGCAGATCGCCCGCCACCGTCTGGATATCTTCAATATGGTGTTTCACGAAGGTATCGCCGAGCCACGCCACGCCGAGCACACAAATACAGGCGCTCATACCAGATTTAAAAGTGCTGGCATTCAGGATTTCGCCGGTGTCGATTTCGCAGGTCAGGCAAATCAGCGTGGCGATGGTCAGCATAAACACCACGATCGCTTCGTTACGCGGCAGCACCGGGTTGGTGATTAAGCCAACGGTCGGGCTGATGGCGGTGGCGTAGAGCATCACGGCGACAATACCAATCAGGAACAGCAATACCGAGCGTTTGGCATGCGGCTTCATGGCAAAAACCTGGCTGCCGCGCAGCTTCACTTCGCCTTTCGCCAGACGTTCCTGATAGACCGGATCATCTTTCAGCTCGCAACCGAGGAAGTTACAGACCACCGCCGTCAACATGACCGCAATCAGCGTCACCGGAATACAAATTGCCAACAGCGTTAGATAGCTCACGCCAAGTGGTTCAAGGATGCCAGCAAAAAAGACTACTGCCGCAGAGATGGGCGACGCGGTAATCGCAATTTGCGAGGCGACGACAGCAATCGACAGCGGACGCGACGGGCGAATACCTTGCTCTTTCGCCACTTCGGTAATTACCGGCAGCGTGGAAAACGCGGTGTGCCCGGTACCGGCGAGAATGGTCATAAACCAGGTGACCAGCGGCGCGAGAAAGGTGATGTACTTCGGATGGCGGCGCAGCATTTTTTCCGCCAGGCTCACCAGATAATCCATCCCGCCCGCTACCTGCATGGCGGCGATAGCGGCGATGACCGCCATAATAATTTCTATGACATCAAAGGGAATTGCCCCGGGTTTGATTTGAAAGAACAGGGTGAGAACCAGTACACCAAGGCCACCGGCAAAACCAATGCCGATGCTGCCTAATCTGGCGCCAAGGTAGATAGCAATCAGGACGAGGACAAGCTCTGCAGCAAACATAGTTGGCTTCCTTGTTTAACTAAGTGATATCGAATTGTTATAGTTTAGTAACCATCCAAAAGAAAAAGGCACGTCGCTCAGGACGTGCCTTTTGTCTTTCTAACCGTCGGAATTACTGTTCGCTTTCATCGGTATAACGCTTCGCTTTATAAGCCGGGTGCATCAGGTTTTGCGCCGAGAAGATGTCGTCCAGCTCCGCTTCCGTCAGCAGGCCGCGCTCCAGCACCACTTCACGCACGCTCTTACCGGTTTCGGCGCAAATCTTGCCAACGATGTCGCCGTTGTGGTGGCCAATGAAAGGGTTGAGGTAAGTGACGATGCCGATGGAGTTATAGACATAGCCTTCGCACACTGCTTTGTTGGCGGTAATGCCGTTGATGCATTTTTCCAGCAGGTTGTAGCAGGCGTTGGTCAGAATATGCACCGACTCAAACATGGCCTGGCCAATCACCGGTTCCATCACGTTCAACTGCAACTGGCCCGCTTCGGAAGCCATGGTGACGGTGGTGTCGTTGCCGATCACTTTAAAGCACACCTGGTTCACCACTTCCGGCACAACCGGGTTCACTTTTGCTGGCATGATGGATGAGCCCGCCTGCAACTCCGGCAGGTTGATCTCATTCAGCCCGGCGCGCGGCCCGGAGGAGAGCAGGCGCAAGTCGTTACAGATTTTAGAGAGTTTTACCGCCAGGCGTTTCAGCGAGCTGTGCACCATCACGTAGGCGCCGCAGTCGGAGGTCGCTTCAATCAGGTCTTCCGCCGGAACCACCGGCAGATTGCTCACTTCCGCCAGTTTTTGCACGGCCAGTTGTTGATAGCCGTCCGGGGTGTTGAGGCGCGTACCGATTGCCGTTGCACCAAGGTTCACTTCCAGCAGCAGTTCGGCGGTACGCAGCAGGTTTTTGGTTTCTTCATTCAGCAGCACGTTGAAAGCGTGGAACTCCTGACCGAGGGTCATCGGCACCGCGTCCTGCAACTGGGTGCGGCCCATTTTCAGGATATCCTTGAACTCCACGGCTTTGTTTTCGAAGCCTTCGCCGAGCTGTTTGATGGCATCAACCAGTTTGACGATGGAGGCGTACACCGCGATGCGGAACCCGGTCGGGTAGGCGTCGTTGGTGGACTGGCATTTGTTAACATGATCGTTCGGGTTGAGGAACTGGTATTCACCTTTCTGATGGCCCATCAGCTCAAGACCGATGTTCGCCAGCACTTCGTTGGTGTTCATGTTCACGGAGGTGCCCGCACCGCCCTGATAGACGTCTACCGGGAACTGGTCCATGCATTTGCCATTGTTGAGGACCTCATCACATGCGGCAACGATAGCGTTGGCGATACTTTTCGGGATGGTTTGCAGCTCTTTGTTCGCCAGCGCTGCCGCCTTTTTCACCATCACCATGCCACGGACAAACTCAGGAATGTCGCTGATTTTGCTGTTGCTGATATAAAAGTTTTCAATCGCTCTCAGAGTATGCACGCCGTAGTAGGCATCCGCTGGCACTTCCCTGGTACCTAACAAGTCTTCTTCGATACGAATGTTGTTTAACATGTGAACCTTCTTTTTCAAGCTACGAATGAATACACCAAACACACAAAATTAATGTGGTTATGTGTCTTTTTCGACCGACGATTATCCCCTTAATCGGCCGGATGACTGAAATTATATGCTGAAGGAAAGGAAATGCCGTAATCGGGATCACTTATTATCCCCGTCAATGCATCATAATTAATAATATGTGAAATAAGTCACCGCTTCGTAACAGACAAAAATTTACAACCGCCGCGAAATTGAATTTTCCGCATTTGCCACCATTTGATCAGGATGCGATTTGCAAACCCATTTCGACAGACGCTCTGACGCGGCTGTTCATTGACAGGAGAAGCCAGTGCGCTGGATACCGTTTATTGCAGTCTTTTTATACGTTTACATCGAGATCTCGATCTTTATTCAGGTCGCGCATGTTTTTGGCGTGCTGATGACACTGATTCTGGTGATCTTCACTTCGGTGATTGGCATGTCGCTGGTGCGCAACCAGGGATTTAAGAACTTTTTGCTGATGCAGCAGAAGATGGCGGCGGGCGAAAGCCCGGCGGCGGAGATGATCAAAAGCGTTTCGCTGATTATCGCTGGCTTGTTGCTGGTACTGCCGGGATTCTTTACCGACTTCCTTGGCCTGCTGTTGCTGTTGCCGCCGGTGCAAAAACACCTGACGCTGAAACTGATGCCGCATTTACGTTTTTCGCGGATGCCGGGCGGCGGGTTTGGCGCGGGCGGTGCTGACGGGCAGACATTTGAGGGCGAATATCAGCGCAAAGACAATCCGCGCGATCGTCTCGATAACAAAGACGATCGCTAATTTTTGACGCCCGGCAATGCCGGGCTTCTTTTTATGACTGAGTGGAATGAATGGAGGTTGTGCGGCGCTTTGGCAGCAGCAACCACAATGCGAACAGCATGAACACCGCGTAAAGACTCTTCCAGCCGGGGATCACCAACAGCAGCAAACATAGCGCGCTGCCGAGTACCGCCAGCGCCTTAAAGCGTCCTTTCAACAAGCGACAGCCCGCCAGCATGCACAGTAGATAAATCATGATGAAAATGCCGTTCGCGTAGATGATCAGCGTATCAAGATTCACGCTGAAGGCGTAAATCGCGAGGGTGCAGAACATGCAGCAGATAATTACCGCGTTCAGCGCATTTAAGGGCAACTGGCGTCTGGAGAGCTTCGCCAGTGCGCTATCCGGCTTGTATGCCGCCTGCGACCATACCAGCCGGGCAAAACTCTGGATATAGATATTCAGGCTGGCGAAACAGGCCAGATAACCAATAATGCAGGCAATCCACAGCGCGTGTTTACCAAACAGCTCAACGACAATCACCGGCAGCGACGCCGCAGCGCCCTGAGTTCGCCAGACATCGAAGTGCAGTACCACAACGGTACAGGCCCAGTAAACCGAGCCCGCCAGCAGCAGGCCAATCATCAGCGCGCGCGGGAAATCCCGCTCGGGGTTTTTGAATTCAGAGGCCAGATGGGCGAAGGCTTCAAGCCCGACGAAACACCAGAACATCACCGCCAGCGAAGCCGACATCGCCGAAACGTGCACTTCTGAGATTGGCGGAAAAGGGATGTCGCTGAAACTTATGCCGCCGCGCCACCAGATCGCCACAATTAACGCCACAATCAGCCCGGCGATAATCGATTGCAGGTTCGCGCTGGAACCCGCGCCTCGAGTACCCAGCAGCCAAATCAGCGCCAGCGTACCCAACTCAGTCATCAACAATTGCGGCCCCTGCCAGCCAAACATGCCTTGCCAGAAACCCGCAGCAATGTGCAGCGCGGCGGGCAATCCAACCGGGATAACAGAGAGAAACAACCAGCCCGTTACGCGTTCAAGACGCGGGCCGAAGGCCATACCGACGAAATACGCTACGCCGCCCGCGCTGGGAAAGTGGCGGCCCAGCGCGGCAAAAACAATGGCGACCGGGAAGACGAGCACGATCAGTAATGGCCATGCCCACAGGCTGCTGTTACCCGCCGCCAGTGCGGCCAGCGCCGGAACGGCGAACACGCCGGTGCCCAGTAAAGAGGTGGAAAGTAACCCAATGCCCTGAGCCAACCCCAGCTCTTGTTTTAATCCGCTCATTGTCTTTTGTCTGCTTATCGTCAGGAGCGTCGATGTTATCACAATCAGTTTTGCTGATGGCTGCCGCAGCCCCTGCCAGCAATGGTGGTTTATCTACGGATAAATTTTCGCAAATTTTTTTTGCTGTTCCCCCTTGAAGGGGGAAAAAGCCAACCCCATCTCTCAGGTCACCAGCCGGATAACCGTTTGTGGCCCGGCGTCATCCATAACTGATAAAGACTTTCTCAAAGGAGAGCTATCAATGAGTATTCGTCCGTTACATGATCGTGTGATCGTCAAACGTAAAGAAGTTGAGTCTAAATCTGCTGGCGGTATCGTTCTGACCGGTTCTGCGGCAGGCAAATCAACTCGTGGCGAAATCATCGCTGTCGGTAAGGGCCGCATCCTGGAAAACGGTACTGTGCAACCGCTGGACGTGAAAGTGGGTGATATCGTGATTTTCAACGATGGTTACGGTGTGAAAGCTGAGAAGATCGACAACGAAGAAGTGTTGATCATGTCCGAAAGCGACATTCTGGCAATTGTGGAAGCGTAACAGCGCGCGCGAACGAACCTGAACGAATTTAAGGAATAAAGAAAATGGCAGCTAAAGACGTAAAATTCGGTAATGACGCTCGTGTAAAAATGCTGCGCGGCGTGAATGTTCTGGCAGATGCAGTGAAAGTTACCCTCGGTCCGAAAGGCCGTAATGTGGTTCTGGATAAATCTTTCGGTGCACCGACCATCACCAAAGATGGTGTTTCCGTAGCACGTGAAATCGAACTGGAAGATAAGTTCGAAAACATGGGCGCGCAGATGGTGAAAGAAGTGGCTTCCAAAGCGAACGACGCTGCGGGCGACGGTACCACCACTGCAACCGTACTGGCGCAGTCCATCATCACTGAAGGCCTGAAAGCTGTTGCTGCGGGCATGAACCCGATGGATCTGAAACGTGGTATCGACAAAGCTGTCTCTGCTGCGGTCGAAGAGCTGAAAGCCCTGTCTGTACCGTGTTCTGACTCTAAAGCGATTGCGCAGGTTGGTACTATCTCCGCTAACTCCGACGAAACCGTAGGTAAACTGATCGCTGAAGCGATGGATAAAGTCGGTAAAGAAGGCGTGATCACCGTTGAAGACGGTACCGGTCTGCAGGACGAACTGGACGTGGTTGAAGGTATGCAGTTTGACCGCGGCTACCTCTCTCCTTATTTCATCAACAAGCCGGAAACTGGTGCAGTAGAACTGGAAAGCCCGTTCATCCTGCTGGCTGATAAAAAAGTTTCCAACATCCGCGAAATGCTGCCGGTTCTGGAAGCCGTTGCGAAAGCAGGCAAACCGCTGCTGATCATCGCTGAAGACGTTGAAGGCGAAGCGCTGGCAACGCTGGTGGTGAACACCATGCGCGGCATCGTGAAAGTGGCTGCGGTTAAAGCACCTGGCTTCGGCGACCGTCGTAAAGCCATGCTGCAGGACATCGCTACCCTGACCGGGGGTACCGTGATTTCTGAAGAAATCGGTATGGAACTGGAAAAAGCGACCCTGGAAGATCTGGGCCAGGCTAAACGTGTTGTGATCAACAAAGACACCACTACCATCATCGATGGCGTGGGCGAAGAAGCGGCAATTCAGGGTCGTGTGACTCAGATTCGTCAGCAGATCGAAGAAGCCACTTCCGATTACGACCGTGAAAAACTGCAGGAGCGCGTAGCGAAACTGGCTGGCGGCGTTGCCGTTATCAAAGTTGGCGCAGCAACTGAAGTTGAAATGAAAGAGAAAAAAGCCCGCGTTGAAGATGCGCTGCACGCGACCCGTGCTGCCGTTGAAGAAGGCGTTGTGGCTGGCGGCGGCGTTGCGCTGATCCGCGTAGCAAGCAAACTTGCCGAGCTGAAAGGCCAGAACGAAGACCAGAACGTGGGTATCAAAGTTGCGCTGCGCGCAATGGAAGCTCCGCTGCGTCAGATCGTGCTGAACTGCGGTGAAGAGCCGTCTGTTGTGGCTAACTCTGTGAAAGCAGGCGACGGTAACTACGGTTACAACGCGGCTACCGAAGAGTACGGCAACATGATCGACATGGGTATCCTGGATCCGACTAAAGTGACCCGTTCTGCTCTGCAGTACGCGGCCTCTGTAGCTGGCCTGATGATCACCACCGAGTGCATGGTAACTGACCTGCCGAAAGGCGATGCGCCGGACTTAGGTGCTGCTGGTGGTATGGGCGGCATGGGCGGTATGGGCGGCATGATGTAATCGCTGCCGGACGCGCGTTCAGGGCGACCTGGCGCGAGTTCAACGAAAAAGAGCGGGCTTCGGCCCGCTCTTTTTTTGTTAACTGAACACCATGTTCTGCGGGGGCGCTCATTATCAGGTCGTGGCTCTGTCTTATTGTTTTGGCGTTAAACGCGACTGGCGGCGGCATCTTTTTAAGACGTTGGTACGCCTTTTCGCAGCGTAATCACTGCCGCTTTCTATGACGTCGGATTTTTATACTTCGCACCGTATCTTTTTTCATTATTTTCCCCAATTTGTGCGGCCTGAGATGGCGGCATTTTTCTTTTGGTCATCTTTTTAGTATAAGGTTTACACACGGGCGACATGCGTCCAGCTCATTGATTATGGGGAATAACATGTACGTAAAACATTTAGCAGGGATTATTGGCGCCTCGCTGTTGCTGGCAGGGTGTAGCAGCAATAATGAATTGACCGCCGGCGGGCAGAACGTTCGCTTTGTCGAGGAGAAACCGGCGGCAACCTGCCAGTACCTCGGTACCGCCACGGGTTCGCAGAGCAACTGGCTCTCAGGTCAGCATGGTGAGGAAGGCGGCTCGCTGCGCGGCGCAGCGAATGCATTGCGTAACCAGGCTGCAGCCATGGGCGGTAACGTGTTGTACAGCGTCTCAAGCCCGACGCAAGGCTTCTTATCCAGCTTCGTGCCGACCGCCAGCGAAATGAATGCGCAAGTGTATAAATGCCCGAACTGAGATATTTAATAGCGCCCCGCCAGTAATGGCGGGGCGCAACTATTTAAAATAACCTCTCTTTTATTTTTAACAGGTTGCTTCTAATTATTTAAGTATGAATAAGCGTGAATATAATTCCTCTGCTAATTAACCTTGCTATCTTCCTGAATATTAAGTTTTCTTAAGATTTATCTAGTGTGATTATATTCACAGCTTTGGATAAATTTTTCTCTAAGAAATGCGTTGGCGACTAAAGTAATATTACGACTTGCCGATACCTACCTCAGGACAAAAAACGAGGGACTGTATAATCTAACAATATATTTTATGCATGATGGTGTCGGGAGTTACGAATGAATATTACAAAGAGATTGTTACTTGCTTTCTCATTATTGATCTTAAGCCTCATCGGCACTAATGTTATCGCTATAATTTCACTGTCTAAAATTGGTGAGTCACAAAATTACTTTCAGGAAAACACCTTACCCAGCCTGGATGCAATGAATAAAGAGACACTGCAGATCTTAAAAGTTCGCGGGCAGCTCTTTTTACATGGTCTGACGGACGATCCCGCCGGGATGGCCGAAATAAAACAGAATGCAACAAAATTGTATGACGAACTCTACGCCATGCACCAGGGTTACCTTAAAGATCTTGTTTCTGACCAACATGATCAGGATTTATCTAATAAAACATTAAGTGATTTAGAAAAATTCCGTTCTGTAATGGATCAGTATTTTAAAGTCTCAGAAAGTAATGACCGCGTTGCCATTATTAAGTCAATGCAGAAAGGTGGGTTTGTCGCCGATAATATTGCGCTGTTAATTAATGATTTTGCTGAGCAAGTGGCGTACAACTCATCATTAGTGACCAAGGCTGTTCAGGACAGCGACAATTTAATTTCCCGGGCAATGATTCTCTCCTTAACGGCGACGATTGCCGCAACCCTCATTCTGGGTTTGTTCGGATTGTTCACCGTGCTGAATATCAAACGTCGCCTGAACGGCATGAAAGACGGCATGGTCACAATTAGCGAAAAACTGGATCTCAGCCATGCGTTACCGACCGGACGTCTGGACGAAATCGGCCAGGCAGTAAGTGCCTTTAATAATCTTGTTGAGCGAGTGGCTGAATCGCTGGCCATGGTGCGTGCCGCTTCCGGTTCGGTGAACACTGCCGCGAATGAGATAGCGCTGGGCAACAACGAACTCTCTGCCCGTACTGAGCAGCAATCCGCCGCTGTGGTTGAAACCGCCGCCAGTATGGAAGAGCTAAGCTCCACGGTAAAACAGAACGCAGAGAACGCGCATCAGGCCAGCCAGCTAGCCCTTACCGCCTCTGATACCGCTTCTCAGGGCGGGAGCGTCGTCGGAGCTGCGGTCAGCCGCATGAAAGATATTATGGATAGTTCCAAACGTATTTCGGAAATTACGTCGGTTATCAACGGCATCGCTTTTCAGACTAACATTCTGGCGCTCAATGCGGCCGTTGAAGCCGCAAGAGCCGGGGATCAAGGGCGAGGTTTCGCCGTGGTGGCCGGTGAGGTGCGCTCATTAGCTCAGCGTAGTGCTCAGGCGGCAAAAGAGATTGAAGCGTTGATCAGCGAATCGGTCACGTTTGTTGAAGAGGGTTCACGGCAGGTTGACCTGGCGGGTGAAACCATGAGCGGTATCGTCAACTCGGTGCTGCAGGTGAAAGATTTGATGCAGGAAATTGCCGCTGCGTCCGACGAACAAAACCGCGGCATTTCGCAGATTGCCCAGGCGATGTCCGAGATGGATACCACCACTCAGCAGAACGCCGCGCTAGTTCAGGAATCGTCTGCGGCGGCCGGTAGCCTCGAAGATCAAGCCACCAAACTGCAACAGCTGGTTGATGTCTTCCGTTTGCCTGGTCAACAACCGGCTGTCGTGAGGTCTTCCGTGTTGCCAGTCAGACAGCCGCGCCCGGCAGTGGTGGGTGGCGGAGATGATGGATGGGAAACCTTTTAAGTTTTAGCGACGAGCCGCTGTAGGCTCGTCTGTTTCGCGGCTACGTTTGCTCTCATCGCGTAGCCGTTTTTTTTTAACTCTGACGAAGCTGCAAATCCAGCGGCGTTTTACTGGGTTCCCCACCAATCTCACGCGCCAGTTTCGGCACCATATAACCCGATACCAGCGTCAGCAGTTCGCGCATAATCGTGCGCGCCTCGTCATCACTGACCATAAAGTGCGCCGCACCCTGCACTTTATCCAGCACATGCAGGTAATAAGGCATTACACCCGCATCGAATAACGCATTACTTAAATCCGCCAGCGTTTGCGCATTATCATTCACGCCGCGCAGCAACACGCTCTGGTTCAGCAGCGTGACATTGGCCTGACGCAGTTGCGCCATGGCATGGCGAAAATCATCACCGATTTCCTGGGCGTGGTTGATGTGGTTCACCAGCAAAATTTGCAGCGATGAGCGGGCAAAACGCGCGCTTAGCGTATCGGTGATCCGCGCCGGAATCACAATCGGCAGACGGCTGTGAATGCGCAGGCGTTTGATATGCGGGATTGCTTCCAGTTGGGCAAGCAGCCAGTCCAGCTCATGATCTTTTGCCATTAGCGGATCGCCGCCGGAAAAAATGATCTCATCCAGTTCCGGGTGCACCGCGATATAGTCCAGCGCGCCTTGCCAGTTGCGTTTGTTGCCCTGGTTATCGGCATAAGGAAAGTGGCGACGGAAGCAATAACGACAATTTACCGCGCAGCCGCCTTTAACCAGCAGCAGCGCTCGGTTGCGATATTTGTGCAATAAACCGGGTACCACACTGCTCTGTTCGTCCAGCGGATCGGTGCTGAAACCTGGCGCGGCAATAAACTCTTCCTGTGAAGTAAGTACCTGACGCAGAAGAGGATCATGCGGATTTCCCGGCTGCATGCGCGCTGCGAATGCGCGGGGAACGCGTAGCGGGAACAAGCGCTTTGCCGCCCCGCCAGCGATTAAATTTTCATCAGTGTCTATCTTTAGAAGACGTAACAGTTCATCCGGATCGGTGATTACATCGGCAAGTTGTATTAACCAATCTTCTCTGGATGGGGTTTTTAGGGTTACAATATGCGCCATTTTGTGGCTTAGCTACCAGTTAACAATTTCAGAGGGCCTTATGGCGACTTACTATAGCAACGATTTTCGTGCCGGTCTTAAAATCATGATGGACGGCGAACCTTATGCGGTTGAAGCCAGCGAATTCGTTAAACCAGGCAAAGGCCAGGCTTTCGCACGCGTTAAACTGCGTCGTCTGCTGACCGGTACGCGTGTAGAAAAAACTTTCAAATCTACTGATTCCGCAGAAGGCGCGGACGTTGTCGATATGAACCTGACTTACCTGTACAACGACGGTGAGTTCTGGCACTTCATGAACAACGAAACCTTCGAACAGCTTTCCGCTGACGCAAAAGCGATTGGCGACAGCGAAAAATGGCTGCTGGATCAGGCTGAGTGCATTGTAACGCTGTGGAACGGCCAACCGATCGCCGTTACCCCGCCGAACTTCGTTGAGCTGGAAGTTATTGAAACCGATCCAGGTCTGAAAGGTGACACCGCAGGTACCGGCGGCAAACCGGCTACCCTGAGCACTGGCGCAGTGGTTAAAGTTCCGCTGTTCGTGCAGATTGGTGAAGTGATTAAAGTAGATACTCGCTCTGGCGAATACGTATCTCGCGTGAAATAATCCTCACGACGTCGGCGTAGCGCCGTGCTACGCCGTCGAACTTTGCAGGCAGGGATGATATGAAACGTCTGACGAAATTCTTCTCTCTACTTCTTATCAGTTGCGCACTGCTTTCCGGTTGCAATACCGCCCGTGGCGTTGGCGAAGACATCCAAAGTCTGGGCCATGTCATTTCCCGTGCAGCGAACTAAAACTTCCTCTCTTCCTAAAAATGCTTCCGTTCCGCTAACCTTCCCGGATTTTGTCTATGCTTAAGTGGCTATACACAAACAATATTGGCTACAAAAGGAAGATATTATGGTTAAGAAGACAATTGCTGCGATCTTTTCTGTTCTGGTTCTTTCCTCAGTCCTGACGGCCTGTAACACCACGCGTGGTGTGGGAGAGGATATCTCCGATGGCGGTAACGCGATTTCTGGCGCGGCGTCAAAAGCGCAACAGTAATCACTGTCGGTACGGCGCTTGCCGTACCGTTAGTTTGAGTTTTCCGGCAGTGATAAGAACGGTGTAAAACGGTTTCCCATCCCCAGCTTCATTCTGATATTGCGCTTGTAGGTGTAAACGGTCTTACCGTTAATGCTGAGATTACTGGCAATCGCCTGGTTATTATTCCCTTCCATCCACAGCGTCAGCACTTTCTCTTCCTGCTTTGTCAGCAGCGGAGTGGCGATTTTCGGTATCGCACGGATCGGGCGCGCCAGCACCATTGCGTCGATAATTTTCGCCAGTTTTTCCAGCGGTTCTGTTTTCAACAGCGTCGCCTGAATAGCAAACTGCGCGCAAAATTCTGACAGTTGCGCATCTTCACCAGACTCTAACAACATCACCTGCGTGGGGTCGCTACAAACAGAGAAAAACGACGCAAGCTGTTGAATATGATGTATTTCATTCTTGAATCCGTGAAGGTCGGCAATCACCAGGTCAGGTTGCCACTGCACAATATGTTCTTTGGCGAGCATCAAGTTATGCAACGCGGTTACCAGGAAGGAGGCGGGGAACAAATCGGGTTGATTGAGCCAGGATTCCATCCCTGTGCGGGTGAAGTAACAGCGGTCAATCACGAGAATCTTGAACATATTTTTCTTCGCAGTCAGAGAATGTCGCACAACGTCCTGAATTCAGGAGAGCGGATTTATCATAGGGGGTAGATATGGTGAATAAATGCCGGAATTCCGCTGCGAACAGTGGCTATTTCTCGCTTTAAAACGCCTAAAATTGAGCAAGAACAAAAATATTGAAATAACGAGCCTAAAACGTCAAAATTTCCCTCTCTAACACGCCAAACGGGACGACCCGTTTGCGCTCATTCACAATGGGGACGGCCCCACACTGGAGCCAAAAATGTCCTGGTTAATTCTTCTTATTGCCGGTCTTCTTGAAGTGGTTTGGGCTATCGGCCTGAAATATACCCACGGTTTTACCCGGTTAATGCCAAGCCTGATTACCGTGACGGCGATGGTCGCAAGCGTCGTGCTGCTGTCATGGGCAATGAAAACATTGCCGGTGGGAACGGCATACGCCATCTGGACCGGTATTGGTGCAGTCGGCGCCGCCGTCGCCGGCATTGTGCTGCTCGGCGAATCGGCAAGCGTGGCGCGGATCCTCAGCCTCTGTCTGATTGTCGCCGGGATTATCGGATTGAAACTGAGCGCCCATTAATGGGGCTGGTTAATCCATAGCAGTTTGTCCACGGCAAACCCCTGTCGGGCCGCGATGTCCAGCATCTGCTGTTTTACGTCTGCCGGCAGGGTGGGCGTGCGGGACAATATCCAGAGATAGTCGCGGTCCGGCCCGCAAACCAGCGCGTAGCGGTAATCTTTGTCCAGTGCAAGGATGTTATAGCCGCCATAGAAGGGGCCGAAAAAGGAGACTTTCAGCGCAGCGGTGCGTGGGTCACCGGTAAAATACGCGGTGCCGGTGGCTTGCTGCCACATGGCGCGTTCCGTGTTGTAACCGCGATTCACTACCGTCAAACCGCCATCGTCGCGCAGGCTATACGTGGCGGTGACCCTTTCCAGCCCGCGTTCAAATGCGTGGTCAAAGCGGGCAATTTCGTACCATTTACCCAGATAGCGTTGCGTATTGAAATCTTGCACGACGGTCACGCCGTCAGGAGGAGTGGGAGAACTACAGCCGGAGATGAACAGCGCAGCGATAACAGTCATGATGAGAAGCATCAGGCGCATGAGATTTTCCTTCCAGATCTTTTCTTTAGGGTATAGACGCTGGCGGGAAATTTGCTCTCCTGCTTACGCAGGAGAGCGACTGCTATCAAAGAAATAAAACACCGATCAGGGTAACGACGGTGAGGATGGCCGCAAGACCATAAAACACCCATTTACCGCTGGGAACATGGATTTTTAAATCATGCATCATGTGGTGGATACGATGCAGACCGCACCACACCGGCAATACAATCATCAAAAAGATAAAGACGCGGCCAATAAAGCTTTGCGCAAACGCCAGCACGCGATCGTAACCGAGCGCGTCGCCGGGGTAGAACCCCAGCGGCAACAGCACGCCAATCAACAGCACGATAACCGGTGTGACAATCGCGCCCCACATACCGCCAGCGCCAAATAATCCCCAGAAAACGGGTTCGTCAGAACGTTTTGGATTCGGGTTAATCACGTTGGCCTCCTTACCAGAACAGTGCGACAAACAGGATCACCACGGTGACCACTGCCGTTACCACCCAAAGCCCTTTAATAACCGGCTCTGGACCCATTTTTTCGCCCTTAACAATAATGAGCTGGGCTTTCGGTGCCAGATCAAACCAGGTTTTGGTGTGCAGCAGTGCCGCCGCCAGCGCGATCAGGTTGAGGATCAGCACAATCGGGTTTTGAAGAAAATGTACAAACCCTGCCCAGCTTTCCGGCCCATGTTTCAGCGAAAAAAGACCGAAGATCAGTTCGAGGCTGAACCAGACCGCCGCGACCGCCGTTCCTTCACGCAGCATATAGAAGCGATAAAACGGCAGGGTTTTCCACCAGGTTGATGGCATGGGACGAACCCAGGCTTTGCGTTTAGTCGTCATAATGCACTCCTTAGCGTGGTTTCAGGGTGGCGATAAGAAAGTCTTTCGAGCTTTCTACCTTGCCCTGCTGAATAGCGGCGGCCGGATCGACATGCTTCGGACAGACTTCCGAGCAGTAACCGACAAACGTACAGCTCCACACGCCGTTCTGGCTGTTGAGTTGCCCCATGCGCTCTTTCTTACCGTTGTCGCGGCTATCGAGGTTATAGCGATGCGCCAGCGTGATCGCTGCCGGGCCGATAAATTCCGGATTCAGACCGAATTGCGGGCAAGCGGCATAACACAAACCACAGTTGATACAGCCGGAGAACTGGTGATACTTCGCCATCTGCGCCGGGGTTTGCTTGTTAGGCCCCTGATCCGGCGTGCGCGCGTTACCAATAATGTAGGGCTTAATCGCTTCAAGGCTTTCGATAAAGTGGGTCATATCGACCACCAAATCGCGCTCGATCGGGAAGTTAGCCAGCGCTTCGACTTTCAGCCCTTTCTCGTAATCGCGCAGAAAGGTTTTGCAGGCGAGTTTCGGCACTTTGTTAACCATCATGCCGCAGGAGCCGCAAATCGCCATACGGCACGACCAGCGATAGCTCAGGTCCGGCGCGAGGTTATCTTTGATATAGTTCAGCGCATCGAGCAGCGAAGTGGCTTCATCGTAGGGCACATCGTAAAAAGCGCTGTGCGGCGCGTTGTCTACTTCCGGGTTGTAACGGACAATCTCGATTTTCAGATTCTTCATCTCAGCCATTGTTCGTCTCCTTCTTCTCGGTCGCTTCAGCTTCAGCACCGTAGACGCGTTTTGCTGGCGGCAGCGTGGTGATCTTCACGTCGCTGTACTCCAGACGGGTTGCGCCATCGGCATCACGGAAAGCCAGCGTGTGCTTGAGGAAGTTAACGTCATCGCGCTCGGTACAGCCTTCATCCAGACGCTGATGCGCACCGCGAGACTCTTTACGTGCCAGCGCGGAGTGCGCCATACATTCGGCGACATTCAGGCCGTGGCCAAGTTCAATGGTGTAAAGGACATCGGTATTAAAGACGCTGGACGTGTCGGTGATGCGCACGCGTTTAAAGCGTTCCTGCAACTCCGCCAGCTTATCCACGGTTTTCTGCATCAGTTCCGGCGTACGGTAGATGCCGCAACCTTCTTCCATGGATTCACCCATTTCATCGCGGATTTTCGCCCAGCTTTCAGTGCCGTCCTGGTTCACCAGCGCTTTCAGGCGTTTTTCCACGTCGGCGGCTTGTGCGTTCAGCGCACTGTCATTGGCCTCGGTTGCGGTTGCGGCGCGTTCCATAGCGCGTTCACCGGCAAGGCGACCAAACACCACCAGCTCCGCCAGCGAGTTCGAGCCAAGACGGTTTGCGCCATGCAGGCCGACAGACGAGCACTCACCCACGGCAAACAGACCCTTGATTCGGGATTCGCAGTTTTGATCGGTTTCGATACCGCCCATGGTGTAGTGCGCGGTTGGACGTACCGGAATCGGCTCTTTGACCGGATCGACGCCAACATAGGCTTTCGCCAGCTCGCAGATAAACGGCAAACGTTCGTTGATTTTCTTCGCGCCGAGATGGCGTAAATCGAGGTGTACCACATCGCCACGCGGTGTGGAGATGGTGTTGCCTTTGCGCCACTCGTGCCAGAACGCCTGCGACACTTTGTCGCGCGGGCCAAGCTCCATATATTTGTTTTTCGGCTCGCCGAGCGGGGTTTCCGGGCCCATGCCGTAATCCTGCAAATAGCGGTAGCCGTTCTTGTTGACGAGGATCCCACCTTCACCGCGGCAACCTTCAGTCATCAGAATGCCGGAGCCGGGCAGGCCGGTCGGGTGGTACTGCACAAACTCCATGTCGCGCAGCGGCACGCCGTGTGCCAGCGCCATGCCCATACCGTCGCCGGTGACAATGCCGCCGTTGGTGTTGTAACGGTAAACGCGACCCGCGCCGCCCGTTGCCATCACCACCGCATTGGCGCGGATCTGCACCAGCGTACCTTCCATCATATTCATGGCCACCAGCCCGCGGGCATGGTTGTCATCGACCAGGATATCCAGTACGAAATGCTCGTCGAAACGTTGGATTTGTGGGAACTGAAGGGATGTCTGGAACAGGGTATGCAGCATGTGGAAGCCGGTTTTATCGGCGGCGAACCAGGTACGTTCGATTTTCATCCCGCCGAAGCGGCGCACATTGACCGTTCCATCAGGACGGCGGCTCCACGGACAGCCCCACTGTTCAAGCTGGGTCATCTCTGTCGGGCAATGATGCACAAAATAGTCAACGACATCCTGTTCGCAGAGCCAGTCACCGCCAGCAACGGTATCGTGGAAATGGTACTCGAAGCTGTCATGATCCTGGGCGACGGCGGCAGAGCCGCCTTCCGCAGCAACGGTGTGGCTGCGCATGGGATAGACTTTTGAAATCAGTGCGATTTTGGCGTTGGGGTGGGCTTGCGCCGCAGCGATCGCGGTGCGTAATCCCGCTCCGCCTGCGCCAATCACAGCGATATCGGCTTGAAAGGTATGCACGACATTCCTCCAGATTATTGTTGTTCCGCAACGATAAGCCTGAAGCGCTCAAGGTAGTTGCGGATATGTTCCACTGCTCCTTTTTGGGTAAGGGCAGTATAACCGTAGAGATTCGGGGGAAATTTGATGCGTTCGATTTTTTTGCTGTTCTATGCGGTGATATGTCATCGATCTTGATTGATATCACCATTAAATGTTTATCCATCTAGTTATAGACGACATTAATGAAATTATTTTGCGCAAAATTTGTCTCTGCGGATCGATGCGGGTAGACTTCGTGCCCTTGTCTGAAATCGGAGAAAGTACCATGAGCGAGACGGCAACCTGGCAGCCGAGCGCATCCATCCCCAACCTGTTGAAACGCGCGGCAATTATGGCGGAAATTCGCCGTTTCTTTGCCGATCGCGGCGTGCTTGAGGTGGAAACGCCCTGTATGAGCCAGGCGACGGTGACAGATATTCACCTGTTCCCGTTCGAAACCCGTTTTGTTGGCCCAGGCCACTCTCAGGGGCTCAATCTTTATCTGATGACCAGCCCGGAATATCACATGAAACGCCTGCTGGCTGCGGGATGTGGCCCGGTATTCCAGCTGTGCAGAAGTTTTCGTAACGAAGAGATGGGCCGTCATCACAACCCTGAATTCACCATGCTCGAGTGGTATCGCCCGCACTACGACATGTATCGTCTGATGAATGAAGTGGATGATTTGCTGCAACAGGTGCTGGAGTGCCCGGCGGCGGAGTCGCTCTCTTACCAGCAGGCTTTCCAGCGTTATCTGGAAATCGACCCACTCTCCGCTGATAAAACCCAGCTGCGTGAAGCGGCGGCGAAACTTGATCTGAGTAATATCGCCGATACAGAAGAAGATCGGGACACGTTGCTGCAACTGCTGTTCTCCATGGGCGTGGAACCGCAGATCGGTAAAGATCGTCCGGCTTTTGTGTATCACTTTCCGGCAAGCCAGGCGGCGCTGGCGCAGATCAGTACCGAAGATCACCGCGTTGCTGAACGTTTTGAGGTTTATTTCAAAGGCATTGAGCTGGCGAACGGTTTCCATGAGCTGACCGATGCCCGCGAACAGCAGCAGCGTTTCGAGCAGGATAATCGCAAACGTGCCGCGCGCGGTTTGCCGCAGCAACCGGTGGATGTAAACCTGCTGGAAGCACTCAAAGCCGGTCTGCCGGATTGCTCCGGTGTTGCGCTGGGCGTGGACCGTCTGGTGATGCTGGCGCTGCAGGCTGAAAGCCTGGCGGATGTGATTGCATTTACCGTCGACCGGGCCTGATGACCCGATGAATGAACAGTAAAAAGGCGCCTGAGGCGCCTTTTTTGTTGGCTTACAAACTGCCCGCCGGGCGGCTGCTTTTGCCGGAGGACGTCAGCGTTCTTGCCGTGCGTTTGCCGTCGAGACTCTCCAGACGCATCTGGAACGGCGGGAACGGCAAATCGATACCGTGTTCGCGGAAGCCCGCCAGAATCAGCTGGTGGATTTCGTGGCGCAGCGGCATGCGATGCCCCATTTCCGCCGCATAAATGCGTAGCTCAAACAGTTGCAAACCTTGCTGCAAATCGACGAGGAACACTTCCGGCGCCGGGTTATCAATCACCAGCGAACAGCGTTCGGCCGCAGTGTAAAGAATTTGCGTCACCTCTTCGCTATTGGCATCGGCGGGTGCCGGCACCGTCAGCACCACGCGCGTGACCGAATCCGACAACGACCAGTTAATAAACTGTTCGGTGATAAACGCCTTGTTCGGCACGATGATCTCTTTGCGATCCCAGTCGCTGATAGTCGTCGCGCGCGTATTGATCTTGGTGACGCTACCGGTCAGATCGCGGATCGTCACCGTATCGCCAATGCGGATTGGTTTTTCAAACAGGATAATCAGGCCAGAGATAAAGTTGGCGAAAATCTCCTGCAAGCCAAAACCCAGCCCAACGCCGAGTGCCGCGACCAGCCACTGTAATTTGGCCCACTCAATACCGATCATCGAGAAGCCTACCAATCCGCCAAACAGCATTAACAGATATTTGGTGATCGTGGTGATGGCATAACCCGTGCCCGGTGCCAGATCCAGATGTTGCAGTAGCGCCAGCTCCAGCAAGGCGGGGAGGTTGCGCACCAGTTGGGTGGTGATAATAAACACCAGGATGGCGATCAGCACCGCGCCGAGGGTGATGGGCTCCAGGCTTTCCACGCCTTGTACCGTTGAGGTGACATCCCATAGCGGGATATTTTCCAGAAAGCCAAAGGCGGAATGGATTTCGGACCACAGCACAATCACCGACAGCAGGGCGATCAGCATCAGGATCGAACGCACCAGGCGCAATGACTGTACGCTGATGGCATCAAGATCGACTTCCGGCTCATCCACCTCGGCAGTGCCTTCGGTACTGGTGTGATGGGGAACATCTTCTTCACCACGGGCGCGTTGGGCGAGGATCTCCGCGCGGCGGTGGCGGGCGCGTTCAAAGGCCAGACGGCGACGCTGGATCAGCATCCAGCGGCGGATGATGTGATAGACCACCAGCAACAGGAACCAGATGGCGACCGAGGTTTCCAGACGCGCCAGCAGCGCCTGCGCCGTAGCCAGATAACCCACGCAGGCAGCCAGAATCGCCGCCAGAGGCGCGCTGAGCAACAGGTTCCACAGCAGGTGGTTGGGCATATTTTCACTGCTGCCAGCTTTATCAACATACAACGGGATCCCGGCACGCTTCAGGCTTAGCGTCACAATCGCCAGCGCCCCGCAAATCAGAATAAAACAGAGCCGCCCCAGCGACGCCGAAAACTCACGATCGTTAAGGTTATCAAACATGATCAGCGCCATGATCAGCGGCACAATAAAACCGATGCTCATCAGGTAATAACGCATCCCTCTTGCCACACGGTTACGCGGCCAGCCGAAGTGGGCGACAAATAAGCCGGTCGGGCGGGCGAATGTGGCGCAGATCATCACCACCCACAGCAGCGGCACGGTGGCGGTTACGCCGTCGCCAATCGCCACTGCCAGCGGGTAGGGCCACGCTTCCTGCAAACCGTAGCCGAGCGTTTTCCACAATACTGGCAGCGGCGATGCAACCAGAATCGACCAGAACACCGTACGCATGGTGAGCCAGAAGTGATCCTGCGTCACTTTGCCCACGCGCGCGCTGGAACGCTCCAGAAAGCGCGTAAAGTGACGACGGGAGTAAATGCTAAAGCCCACCAGCAGCAACGCGCCAAACAGCGGAAATAACGTCTCTTTGCTGGTGAGCATCATGGCGCTGGCTTTGCCCAACTGGTTGATGGTATCGAGCGAAAGCAAGCGACGCAGATCCTGTACGATCTCAATCGGCCAGGCGAAGGAGATAGGGCTGACATCCGCCGTCCAGAACAGATAGCGGTGCGTAGCTTCATTCACTTCTTTTAGCGCGTCTTCCAACTGGCTATTGGAAACTTTGAGCTTGGTGAGTTCAAGGATTAGCGTATCGCCGCCCTGCAATAGCGAATTCAGCAGTTCGCGCTGGGTGCGCAGTTGTGCTTCCAGAATGCGGTTTTGCTCAGCCGTCAGCGCCTGACCATCCGCCTGGCGGATTTGTCGCAGTTGCGGCTGCTTGTTCAGCAGATCTTCATAGCGCATGCGATGCACACGCAACTGCGCCATTTCGGTATCAAGCTGCTGCGGTTTTGGCATCTCTGGCAGACGAGCGACCTGTGCGCGTAGCGCTTCACCGAGCATATTGGACGCGCCAAGCCATTGCGATTGTTCACGCAGGGTATTCAGCGCCTGACGAACCTGCAATGTCTGCCCGGTGGCCTGGCGCTGCTGTGAGGCCACCAGATCCATACGCTGCGCCTGCTGGTTCAGCGCCTGTGACAACTCGCGGTTAATGCGGAACTGCTCGACAATTCCCGCCGGTAAGTTGGCGCTGTTTTCGGCCAGTAATTCGGTGCTTTCCAGCGCCTGTTCCGCTTCGCGCTGGCGCTGACTGTTGAGTTGATTACGCAACGCTTGTAAATACGCGTCTAATTGCTGGCTCTGTTTTTGTGCCAGCTCGGAGCGCATGCGCGCCAGCTCCTGGCGGTTATTTGCTGATAGCTGTGCCAGCTCCAGTTCGTCAACCAGTGCTTTCAGCTTCGCGGATTCCGCCTGCGCGCCAAAGTTTTGTGCTTGTGCCAGCGGGGTATTGCTGTTTTGCGCGCCGAGGCGGCGTTCAACTTCGGTGACCTGGCGGCGTGCGTCGGTTTGCTGCTGCGGTAGCTGACTTAGCGAATCGCTAATTTCCCGCGCGCGCTCCTGCTCCTGCTGCGCTAAACGGGTTTTCTCCAGCAACTGGCTGCTGACTTGCAGGATCTCCTGATTCAGCGCGTCGCTGCTCATGCCCGCCGGAACGGGTTTCGGTTCATCACGCAGGTTATCGAGCTGCGCGCGCAACGTTCTGGAGAGTTTGGGGAAGTTATCAATGACTTCTTGATATTGTTTGGCGCGCTCGAGTGAACCTTTACGTTCTTCGAGCGCGTTTAGCGCGGCCTGGAGCACCTCGACGGTTTCGGCCTGATCCGGCGTATTTTTCGCCGCTTTGGCTTGCTCCAGCTCCTGGGCGATTTGCCGGGCATCGGGGGCCGTTGCGGCGATAGCCCCCAGGCTGAGGCACCAGGCCATCAGAAAAACGATAATCAGGCGCACATCAGTCTCCAGAATGGTTAAGGCTTAGCTTTCGTCTTGCTTGTCGTCTACCAGCGGGCTGGCGTCATGCTCTGCTTTGATTTCCGCTTCCGGAAGCGGTGCCGGTTGTGCATCAACAGGCGCGAAGGTTTCGGCGGAAATCGCCAGCGGCTGGCCAATTTTGGTCACTGACAGGCTCTGTAACTGCTCGACTAAATTCACTTTGCCCGGCGCAAACAGGTTAATTACGGTAGAACCGAGTTTGAAACGGCCCATCTCCTGGCCTTTCAGCAGGGCAACTGCGCCTTCGCTTTCACCGGCAGGCCAGGTCCAGCGTTTGATGATGCCTTCGCGCGGTGGAGTGATGGTGCCCGCCCATACGGTTTCGATGCTGCCGACAATCGTCGCACCGACAAGGATTTGCGCCATCGGACCAAACTCGGTATCAAACAGGCAGATCACGCGTTCGTTACGGGCAAACAGGTTCGGCACGTTCTGCGCCGTCAAATGGTTCACGGAGAAAAGATCGCCCGGCACGTAAATCATCTCGCGCAGGATGCCGTTGCACGGCATGTGCACGCGGTGATAGTCGCGCGGCGAGAGATAGGTGGTGACAAAGCTACCGTTACGGAACAGATCCGCCATCAGGTAGTTGCCCGCCAGCAGCGCTTCCAGGGTGTAGTTGTGCCCTTTGGCCTGCAGAATTTTGTCGTTATCGATAGCGCCAAGTTGGCTAATCACACCGTCCGCAGGCATCACCAGCACGTTCGGGTCAGTATCGAGCGGGCGCACTTCGTCACGCAGTGGGCGGACGAAAAAGTCGTTAAAAGTGCGGTAGCTGGCGGTGTCCGGCTTCTGCGCTTCTTTCATATCGACCTTGTAGTATTTCACGAACAGATCGATAACCAGTTTGGTCAGCCAGCCTGCACGTTTGCTCGCGCCCCAGCCCGCCAGGCGAGTGAGCCACAGTTTAGGCAGAATATATTGAAGCGAAAGTTTAAATGAGTTTAACAAGGTAGCCTCCAGGCTATTGTTTTTGTCGTTCCTGACCCGGCGCGTAAGCGCCGAAGCCTTTAAAAAGGGGACGATTTTAGCGACGCTAAGCGTAGTTGTCAGTCATCAGATTCAGAAAAGCTTTTACGCGTTTTTACTTGCGACATGCTCTCAAGAATGCGGTGGTAGTTTTCAAACCGACTTTCGGCGATTTCGCCTTTCTCTACCGCTTCGCGGATGGCGCAACCTGGGTCGGTATCGTGCTTGCAGTCGCGGTATTTGCAATGACCAAGATAGTCATGGAATTCGACAAAGCCGTTGGTGATTTGTTCCGGTTCGAGATGCCAGAGACCAAACTCGCGAACGCCCGGCGAATCAATCACATCGCCGCCATGTGGGAAATGATACAGCCGCGCCGCAGTCGTGGTGTGCTGGCCAAGACCAGAGACGTCGGAAACGTCGTTGGTGAGGATTTGATCTTCCTGAAAATCGAGCAACGCATTGAGCAGGCTCGATTTCCCCACCCCGGACTGACCCGCAAAAATGCTTATGCGGTCGGTCAAGGCTTCAACAAGCGGTGCCAGCCCGTCTTGCGTATGGCTTGAAACCATCAGCACCTTGTAGCCAATCCCACGATAGATATCCATCTGCTCGTTAACGAAGCGCAAGCTGTCGTCATCCAGCAGATCAATTTTGTTCAGCACAATTAACGGCTCAACCTGCAGGGTTTCACACGCCACCAGATAGCGGTCGATGATATTGAGCGATAACTCCGGCAAGATGGCGGAAACCACGACGATCTGGTCGATGTTTGCCGCGATCGGTTTGACGCCATCGTAAAAGTCAGGGCGCGTCAGCACCGAGGTGCGTTCATGGACCGCTTCTACGATGCCTTTCACGCTAACGCCTTCTGCCGCCTCTTTACCCGGACGCCACACCACGCGATCGCCGGTCACCAGCGAGCGGATAGTGCGACGTATGTTGCAGCGATGCACTTCGCCATCGGCGGATTCCACATCGGCGTGCATGCCAAAGCGGCTGATCACCACCCCTTCGGACGGATCGCCGAACAGGTTGTCATCGTAGTCAGCTTTCTCCGCAGACGTTTTTAGTCGGCGCTGATGGTTCGCATTGACGCGGCGCTGCTGCCCTTTGGAGAGTTTATTTTTACTCAATCGTGCTGGCTCCTGGTCGCCCCGGATGGGCAAAACGACTATGATACACGCAATTTTAGATGAATATAGTTACGCGAGAAGGGTGGAAAATAGCATGAGCGCAAATGAAAACAACCTCATTTGGATCGATCTTGAAATGACGGGATTAGATCCCGAGCGCGATCGCATTATTGAAATCGCGACGCTGGTGACCGATGCAAACCTCAACATTCTGGCGGAAGGTCCGGTAATTGCCGTTCACCAATCCGACGCGCAATTAGCGCTGATGGATGACTGGAACGTACGTACGCACACCGGTAGCGGCCTGGTGGATCGCGTCAAGGCCAGCCAACTGGATGACCGTGCGGCAGAACTGGCGACTATAGCGTTCCTGAAAGAGTGGGTACCTGCGGGGAAATCGCCGATTTGCGGTAACAGTATTGGCCAGGATCGCCGCTTTCTGTTTAAGTACATGCCGGAGCTCGAAGCCTATTTCCACTATCGCTACCTGGATGTCAGCACGTTGAAAGAGCTGGCGCGCCGCTGGAAACCGGAAGTGCTTGAAGGGCTGAAAAAGCAGAACACGCATCAGGCGCTGGATGATATTCGCGAATCGGTGGCGGAACTTGCTTACTATCGCGAGCATTTTATTAAGCTGTAATACAAAAGCGGCGCGGAGCCGGAAATTTTAGCTTCGGCTCTGTAAGCCACTAACCGCGCGACTTTGCTGGAAAAATGCGCGTTTTGTTGATTAAATCGGCACTTGAACAAAAAAAGCGAAAATTTGCTTTCGGGGGCTTGCAGCAGGAAGGATTTCTCGTATAATGCGCCTCCCGTGAAGACACAGAAATGTGCAACACGGCATCACGAAATTTTAGTGAAAAGCGTAAGCAACTTACTGAAAAATCGATGATAAGCGGGAATAGCTCAGTTGGTAGAGCACGACCTTGCCAAGGTCGGGGTCGCGAGTTCGAGTCTCGTTTCCCGCTCCAAAATTTGAAATGCACCATCCAGATTTACTGGCTTCGGCATTGACGTTGAATCCAGATAAATATGCGGGAATAGCTCAGTTGGTAGAGCACGACCTTGCCAAGGTCGGGGTCGCGAGTTCGAGTCTCGTTTCCCGCTCCAAATTTGAAATGCCGAAAGGCACGCACCATCCAGATTTACTGGTGACGGCAAGCAAGCCAAACCAGATAAGTATGCGGGAATAGCTCAGTTGGTAGAGCACGACCTTGCCAAGGTCGGGGTCGCGAGTTCGAGTCTCGTTTCCCGCTCCAAATTTTCAAATCCAATAAATTATCCACAGCGGGTTTCCTCGTTGGGGACGTTTTTTATTGTCTTCGCTAAACGTTTGTGAACAGACTTATCCACAGGCGAGCCTTTCATTCGCAACACAACGATTACTTCGATAAGCAAACGATTTTCTTTTAATGCGTTGAAAATAAATAAGAAAATAACATTTCAAACTGTTAACGCGATCGCTTGACGATTTTGTGAACGTTGAATCGTAATGTGTTTTTAATTTTATTCACAAGCTGTGGATGGCTCAGGCATCGCGTGGTAACCCTTTTTCAACCACCCGAACCAGCCGTTGTTTTTTCGACGTCTGGACTTCCACCACGCAGGCGTTACGCTTCTCAATTTGCTGCGCAATCGCCCACTGTATGTGTTCGTCGAGAAGTGGGTGCTCACCCAGACGTTGTTCCAGTGCCTGAATATTGGCAACGTCCCACGGCGCATTCCCCAGCGCGACGGCAATATTCCGCAGCCAGCGCAGATGACCAATACGGCGTATGGCCGAACCCTCAGTGATTTTCAAAAAATACGCCTCGGTCCAGCCGAACAGTTCAACCAACTCTGGAGCGTGCAGCGCTTTACGCGGGCTGAAATCCTCTTCTTCGGTTAACTGAGAGAAACGGTTCCACGGGCAGATCAACTGACAATCATCACAGCCGTAGATACGGTTACCTATCAGCGGACGAAATTCTTCTGGGATAGCCCCTTCCAGCTCAATGGTGAGGTAAGAAATGCAGCGCCGGGCATCGACCGTATAGGGTTCGACAATTGCGCCGGTCGGGCAGATGGTCATGCAGGCCACACAGCGGCCACAGCCTTCTTCCACCGGTTGGTCGACGGGAAGCGGTAAATCGATCAATAACTCGCCAAGGAAAAAGAACGAGCCAGCGTCACGGCTTAAGATAAGTGAGTGCTTACCTGTCCAGCCAAGCCCGGCTTTTTCCGCCAGCGGGCGCTCGAGAATGGGCGCAGAATCGACAAAAGGTCTAAAATTCAGCGAAGCACATTGCTGCTGGATCAGCTCGCCGAGCTTTTTTAACCGGTTGCGCAGCAGCTTATGGTAATCGCGGCCCAGCGCATAACGGCTGACATAGCCAAGCGTCGGGTTTTTCAACGTGCTGGCGAAGGCCGCTTGTGCGGGAAGGTAGTTCATTCGCACGCTGATTACGCGTAGCGTGCCGGGGAGAAGCTCGTGGGGACGGGCGCGCATCATGCCGTGACGCGCCATCCACTCCATCTCGCCGTGATATTGTTTATCCAGCCATGCCTGTAACGCAGGTTCGCTGGCGCTGAGATCGGTATCGGTAATACCGACCTGCTGAAAACCCAGTTCAGTGCCCCACTGTTTGATTTGTTGCGCTAAGTGATTGAGATCGAGGGGTTCTGACATGACGGACCATACAATGAAGAAAATCGCAGCAAGTATACCACACTCTGTCTGGCCTGCTGAGGACCTCAGACGCGCTGAAAAAGAGGCGGCGGATAGCCTTGGCATTACGCTTTATGAACTGATGCAGCGCGCGGGAGAAGCGGCGTTCAACATTGCGCGGGAACACTTTCCTGATGCGCGCTGCTGGCTTGTGCTTTGCGGCCACGGTAATAACGGTGGTGACGGCTATGTGGTGGCGCGTTTAGCCGCAGCGGCGGGGCTTTCCGTGACGCTGCTGGCGCTGGAAAGCAACAAACCGCTGCCGGAAGAGGCCGCGCAGGCGCGCGAGGCGTGGCTCAACGCGGGTGGCGAGATCCATGCGGCTGACGTTCTGTGGCCGGAACAGGTTGATCTCATAATTGATGGGCTGCTTGGCACCGGCCTTACCAGTGCGCCGCGCGATGATGTGGCGGCGCTGATTGATCATGCCAATGCGCACCGGGCTCCCGTGCTGGCGCTGGATATTCCCTCTGGCCTGAATGCGCAAACCGGCGCGGCCACTGGTGCGGTGATGCAGGCGCGTCATACGGTGACGTTTATCGCCCTTAAACCCGGTTTGCTAACGGGCAAAGCGCGCGATGTGGTTGGTCAATTACATCACCATGCGTTGGGGCTTGACGCCTGGCTTTCAGGCCAGCAAACATCTCTTTCCCGTTTTGATGCCACCCTGCTTACCCAATGGTTTACGCCACGGCGACCCACTTCGCATAAAGGTGATTTCGGGCGGCTGGTGATTATCGGTGGCGATCACGGAACGGCTGGCGCGGTGCGCATGGCGGGAGAAGCTGCGTTGCGCACAGGCGCTGGCCTGGTGCGGATTCTGACACGTAGCGAGAATATTGCGCCCATTATTACCGCGCGTCCGGAATTGATGGTGCACGAACTCACCGCCGAGTCGCTGGATGAGAGCCTTGAATGGGCAGATGTGGTGGTCATTGGCCCCGGTCTTGGGCAACTGGAGTGGGGTAAAAAGGCGCTCCAGAAAGTGGAAAATTTTCGCAAACCGATGTTATGGGATGCGGATGCGCTGAACCTTCTGGCAATCAATCCCGATAAACGTCACAATCGCGTTCTGACGCCGCACCCCGGCGAAGCCGCTCGCTTGCTTAACTGTAGCGTGGCAGAAATTGAAAGCGACCGCTTACTTTCCGCGCGGCGTCTGGTAAAACGTTACGCAGGTGTTGTCGTGCTGAAAGGTGCGGGGACGGTTATCGCGAGCGACGATGGCGAAACGGGCATTATTGATGCCGGTAACGCCGGGATGGCAAGTGGCGGAATGGGCGATGTGCTGTCGGGCATTATCGGTTCGCTACTGGGGCAAAAATTGAGCCTGTATGACGCGGCCTGCGCCGGCTGTGTCGCGCACGGCGCGGCGGCGGATCGCCTGGCGGTGCAGTACGGCCAGCGAGGCATGCTGGCAACCGATCTTTTTAGCACGCTGTTGCGTGTTGTTAACCCGGATGTAATTGAAATAGAAGATGATTAATCGAGTTATTCCTTTACCTGACGAGCAATCAACACTGGATCTCGGCAAGCGTGTGGCGCAGGCCTGCGACGGCGCGACAGTGATTTATTTATATGGCGATCTTGGTGCAGGTAAAACCACCTTTAGCCGGGGATTTCTGCAGGCTTTAGGCCATAACGGCAATGTCAAAAGCCCGACTTACACACTGGTTGAACCTTACACCCTCGATAAATTAATGGTGTATCACTTCGATTTGTACCGCCTTGCGGACCCGGAGGAGCTGGAATTTATGGGGATCCGTGATTATTTTGCCAACGATGCGATTTGTCTGGTCGAGTGGCCGCAACAAGGTGCGGGTGTACTGCCTGACCCGGATGTCGAAATCCATTTAGATTACCAGGCGCAGGGGCGTGAGGCGCGCATTAGCGCTGTATCCTCATCTGGCGATTCGTTACTGGCACGTATGGCCGGTTAACCGGAAGGATGACGGAATGATCTGTCGCGTGAAAAGTTGGTTGGCGCTCGCGTTGTTACTGCTGTGTACGCAGGTGAGTGCGGCGAGTTTAGCGGATATTCAGGTGTCGAATGGCGATAGCCAGGCGCGTATTACCTTCAGTTTTATGGGCGATCCTGACTATTCGTTTTCGCAGCAGGGCAAGCGCAGCGTTGCGCTGGACATCAAGCAGACCGGCGTGATTCAGGGGCTGCCGCTGCAGTTCAGTGGCAATAATCTGGTGAGAAGCATTCGTGCCGGTACCGCACAGGACAACCAGTCGATTCGGCTGGTGGTGGATCTGACGCAGAACGGCAAAACCCGCGCGGTGAAACAGCAAAGCGGAGCGGGCTACACTGTCGTCTTTACCATTGATGCTGATGTTCCTCCGCCGCCACCGCCGCCAAAAGTGGTAGTGAAACGCGCAGAAACCCCGGCGGTTATGCCGCAACAAACGGCACCGGGACGCAACCCGTTTAAAGGCGAAAACGATCGCATCACCAGCGTCACCAGCAGTAATACCATCACGCGGCCTGCGATGCAGTCGCGCGCGGTTTCTGGCGATAAAGTAGTGATTGCCATCGATGCCGGGCACGGCGGTCAGGACCCCGGCGCGATTGGCGCAGGGGGAACGCAGGAGAAAAATGTCACTATCTCTATCGCGCGGAAGCTGCGGACGTTACTGAATGGTGACCCCATGTTCAAACCGGTGATGACTCGCGATGGCGATTACTTTATTTCGGTGATGGGCCGCTCCGACGTGGCGCGTAAACAGAATGCAAACTTTCTGGTTTCGATCCATGCCGATGCCGCGCCTAACCGCGATGCAACCGGCGCTTCGGTATGGGTGCTGTCTAACCGCCGTGCAAACAGTGAAATGGCGGGCTGGCTGGAGCAGCATGAGAAACAATCCGAGCTGCTTGGCGGCGCGGGCGATGTGCTGGCAAATAGCCAGTCTGACCCTTATTTGAGCCAGGCGGTGCTGGATTTACAGTTCGGCCATTCGCAGCGCGTAGGCTATGATGTCGCCACCAGTATGCTCAGCCAGCTTCAGCGTATCGGTGCATTACATAAACGCCGCCCGGAACACGCCAGCCTTGGCGTTCTGCGCTCACCGGATATTCCGTCGGTGCTGGTCGAAACGGGCTTTATCAGTAACAGCAGCGAAGAGCGGCTACTGGGAAGCGATGCCTACCAGCAACAAATTGCCGAAGCGATTTACGGTGGGCTGCGTAACTATTTCCTCGCACATCCGTTGCAATCCTCGCCGCAGAGTGGCGGGCAAACCGCCAGTGCGGGCTCATCTGCTAACGGGCTGCTCAACTAAGGATTTATTTCATGCCGATACAGGTTCTACCGCCACAGCTTGCGAACCAGATCGCCGCGGGCGAAGTGGTTGAACGCCCTGCGTCGGTGGTGAAAGAGTTAGTGGAAAACAGCCTTGATGCTGGCGCAACGCGTATTGATATTGATATCGAGCGCGGCGGCGCGAAGTTAATTCGTATCCGTGATAACGGTGTCGGCATTAAAAAAGAGGAGCTGGCGCTGGCGCTGGCACGTCATGCCACCAGTAAAATTGCCTCTCTGGATGACCTGGAAGCGATTATCAGTCTTGGTTTTCGCGGCGAAGCGCTGGCGAGTATCAGCTCGGTTTCCCGTTTAACGTTGACTTCCCGTACAGCCGAACAGCAAGAAGCCTGGCAGGCTTACGCCGAAGGGCGCGAGATGGCGGTGACGGTGAAACCCGCTGCGCACCCGGTGGGCACGACGCTCGAAGTGCTGGATCTGTTTTACAACACGCCGGCGCGGCGCAAATTTATGCGCACGGAAAAAACCGAGTTCGGCCATATCGATGAAGTGATCCGCCGTATCGCACTGGCGCGTTTTGATGTCACCATTAACCTCAATCACAACGGTAAACTGGTGCGTCAGTACCGCGCGGTTGCTGAAGGGGGGCAGAAAGAGCGCCGCCTTGGCGCGATTTGCGGCACGGCATTTTTAGAGCAGGCGCTGGCCATTGAATGGCAGCATGGTGACCTAGCCCTGCGCGGCTGGGTGGCCGATCCCAAAAGTACCTCCAGCGCTTTCGCTGAAATCCAGTATTGCTATGTAAATGGCCGCATGATGCGCGACCGGCTGATAAACCACGCCATTCGCCAGGCATGTGAAGATAAGCTGGGCGCGGATCAGCAGCCTGCGTTTGTGCTTTATCTGGAAATCGATCCGCATCAAGTGGATGTGAATGTCCATCCGGCAAAACATGAAGTGCGCTTTCATCAGTCGCGCCTGGTACATGATTTTATCTACCAGGGCGTGTTAAGTGTGCTGCAACAGCAGATAGAAACACCGTTACCGCTTTCTGAAGAACCCGCGCCAAGAGCGCTGCCGGAAAACCGGGTCGCGGCAGGGCGTAACCAGTTTGCTGAACCGCTGATCGCTCGCGAGCCGCCAGCACCGCGTGTTTCCACTCCTTCTTCTGGGGGAGCGCGTAGCAATACCGCAGGTGCTCAACCGTGGCCTAACGCTCAGCCGGGTTATCAGAAACAGCAGGGGGCGCTCTATCGGCAATTGCTGGAAACCCCGGTTGTCGAACGTAAAAATGAAAACGCGGCGCCTGTCGCTCCGGCACTTGACGGGCACAGCCAGAGTTTTGGTCGCGTATTAACGCTTATTGCGCCGCATTTTGCGCTACTTGAGCGGGACGGAAAACTGGCACTACTGGCGCTGCCGGTTGCTGAACGCTGGCTGCGCCATGCACAACTGTCGCCAGACCACGCGCCTGCCTGCGGTCAACCGTTATTGATTCCGGTGCGTTTAAAAATCTCTGCGCAAGAGAGCGCCGTATTGAAGCGTGCCCAGGCAGTGCTTGCGGAAATGGGCATCGAATTTATTCCCGATGGACAACACGTGACCATTCGCGCAGTGCCTTTACCCTTGCGCCAACAAAATTTACAAATCTTGATTCCCGCTCTGATAGGCTACCTGGCGCAGCAGACAAGCATTGATGCGGTGAATATTGCTCACTGGCTGGCGCGCCAGCTGGCGAGTGAGCATCCACAATGGAGTGTGGCGCAGGCGATAACCCTGCTTGCCGACGTTGAACGGCTTTGTCCGCATCTGGTGAAGACCCCGCCGGATGGTTTATTACAACCTGTTGATTTAGAAAAGGCGATGAACGCCCTGAAAAATGAGTGAAGTGAGTAAGGCTGGCCTGCCGAAGGCTATTTTTTTGATGGGGCCCACGGCCTCCGGCAAAACCGCATTAGCCATTGAGCTTCGTAAAGTTTTGCCAGTAGAGTTGATAAGCGTAGATTCAGCCCTTATCTATCGGGGAATGGATATTGGTACCGCCAAGCCGAGCGCGGAAGAGTTACAGGCTGCGCCGCACCGGTTGTTGGATATTCTCGATCCGGCGGTAGCCTATTCCGCCGCTGATTTTCGCCGCGATGCGCTGGCGGAGATGAAAGAGATAACCGATGCAGGGCGAATTCCTCTGCTGGTGGGCGGTACGATGCTCTACTTTAAGGCGTTGCTGGAAGGGTTATCGCCTCTTCCGTCGGCAGACGCGCAAGTGCGAGCAGACATAGAAAAACAGGCGGCAGAGCGTGGATGGGAAGCGTTGCATCAGCAGTTGCGGGAGATCGATCCCGTTGCAGCAGCGCGGATTCATCCAAATGATCCGCAAAGGCTTTCCCGGGCACTGGAAGTTTTTTTCATTTCGGGTAAAACTTTAACGGATCTGACGCAAACGTCAGGAGACGCTCTGCCTTACCAGGTGCATCAGTTCGCCATCGCCCCGGCGAGCCGTGAACTGCTCCATCAACGAATCGAGCAGCGTTTTCATCAGATGTTGGCTTCAGGTTTTGAAGCAGAAGTGCGGGCGCTTTTTGCTCGTGGTGATTTGCATACGGATATGCCTTCCGTTCGTTGTGTGGGATACCGCCAGATGTGGTCATACATTGAAGGCGAAATTTCATACGATGAAATGGTTTATCGAGGTATTTGCGCGACGAGGCAGTTAGCCAAGCGGCAGATAACCTGGTTGCGGGGCTGGGATGGCGTTCACTGGTTAGAGAGTGAAAAGCCGGAAAAGTCTTACCGTGACGTGCTACAGGTTGTTAGTGCTATCGCAGGGTGAATGTGTACAATTAAGTCGTATGGCGCGCAAATTTTTACGCAGTTTTCAGAACTTACGAGTTCTAAGTACAAAACAAGCATATAAGGAAAAGATAGAATGGCTAAGGGGCAATCTTTACAAGATCCGTTCCTGAACGCACTGCGTCGGGAACGTGTTCCAGTTTCAATTTATTTGGTGAATGGTATTAAGCTGCAAGGGCAAATTGAGTCTTTCGATCAGTTCGTGATCCTGTTGAAAAACACGGTCAGTCAGATGGTCTATAAGCACGCGATTTCAACTGTTGTTCCATCTCGTCCGGTTTCTCATCACAGCAACAATGCCGGCGGCGGTACCAGCAGTAACTACCATCACGGTAGCAACGCGCAGGGCTCTGCACAGCAGGAAGGCGAAGAGACCGAATAAGGTTGACGGCTGATTTTCCAGATCGGGGAGCCAGTAAAGCTGTGTTCCCCGCTGGTATTTTATGAGGGTTTACGCTTGTTTGACCGTTATGACGCCGGTGAGCAGGCGGTACTGGTACACATCTATTTTTCGCAAGACAAAGATATGGAAGACCTCCAGGAGTTTGAATCTCTGGTCTCTTCCGCCGGTGTCGAAGCAATGCAGGTGATTACCGGTAGCCGTAAAGCACCGCATCCAAAATATTTTGTTGGTGAAGGTAAAGCAGTTGAAATTGCGGATGCCGTAAAATCTGCGGGCGCTTCTGTTGTGCTCTTTGATCATGCGCTAACCCCAGCCCAGGAACGTAACCTGGAGAGACTGTGCGAATGTCGAGTCATCGATCGCACCGGTCTGATATTAGATATTTTTGCCCAGCGTGCGCGTACGCATGAGGGGAAATTGCAAGTTGAGCTGGCACAGTTGCGCCATCTGGCGACACGCCTTGTGCGTGGCTGGACCCACCTTGAACGACAAAAGGGCGGCATTGGTTTGCGCGGTCCGGGTGAAACCCAGCTCGAAACCGACCGTCGTTTGTTGCGTAATCGCATTACTCAGATCCTCTCGCGCCTTGAAAAGGTTGAAAAGCAGCGTGAACAGGGGCGTCGTTCCCGCACGAAAGCCGATATTCCAACGGTCTCGCTGGTGGGGTATACCAACGCCGGTAAATCCACGCTGTTTAATCAGATAACGGAAGCGCAGGTCTATGCGGCCGATCAGCTATTCGCCACCCTCGATCCGACGTTGCGTCGTATTGATGTCGCGGATGTCGGTGAAACGGTGCTGGCAGACACGGTAGGGTTTATTCGCCACTTGCCGCACGATTTGGTTGCCGCGTTTAAAGCAACCTTGCAGGAGACACGCCAGGCGACGTTGTTACTGCATGTGATTGACGCCGCCGATGTGCGAGTACAGGAAAACATCGATGCAGTGAACACCGTGCTGGAAGAGATTGAGGCACACGATATCCCGACGCTGCTGGTGATGAACAAAATCGATATGCTGGACGATTTCGAACCGCGTATTGACCGGGATGAAGAGAACAAACCGATCCGTGTCTGGCTCTCCGCGCAGACAGGGGTTGGCGTACCACTGTTATTCCAGGCTTTGACTGAGCGTCTTGCGGGTGAAGTGGCGCAGCACACGCTGCGATTACCGCCGCAGGAAGGGCGTCTGAGAAGTCGGTTTCACCAGCTTCAGGCAATAGAAAAAGAGTGGATGGAAGACGATGGCAGCGTAGGTATGCAGGTGCGTATGCCGATCGTCGACTGGCGTCGACTCTGTAAACAAGAACCGGCACTCGAAGAGTACGTCGTTTGACCGGCAGCCTGAAGATTTTTCCCCTTTGGGGGTGCCCGCCAAAGGCCGGGTATACACCGCAAATAAATATGGAGCACATACATGGCGTGGAATCAGCCCGGTAACAACGGACAAGACCGCGACCCGTGGGGAAGCAGCAAACCAGGCGGCAACTCTGAGGGAAATGGAAACAAAGGCGGTCGCGATCAGGGACCACCTGATCTGGATGATATTTTCCGTAAACTGAGTAAAAAACTCGGTGGCCTGGGCGGTGGTAAAAGCACCGGCGGCGGTAATCCGGGTTCTTCTGGCCCACGCGGTCAGGCGAGCGGGCGTATTGTGGGTATCGTTGCCGCAGCGGTCGTTATTATCTGGGCTGCAACCGGGTTCTACACCATTAAAGAAGCCGAACGTGGCGTTGTGACCCGTTTGGGCAAGTTCAGCCATTTGGTTGAACCGGGTTTGAACTGGAAACCGAACTTTATCGATGAAGTGACGCCAGTAAACGTGGAATCCGTGCGTGAACTGGCGGCATCTGGCGTGATGCTGACGTCTGATGAAAACGTCGTGCGCGTTGAAATGAACGTGCAGTATCGCATTACCGATCCTGAGCGCTATCTGTTTAGCGTTACCAGCGCCGATGACAGCCTGCGTCAGGCAACGGACAGCGCGCTGCGTGGCGTCATCGGTAAATACACCATGGATCGTATTCTGACCGAAGGCCGTACCGTTATTCGTAGCGATACCCAGCGCGAACTGGAAGAAACCATTCGCCCGTATAACATGGGGATTACCCTGCTGGACGTTAACTTCCAGGCCGCTCGTCCGCCGGAAGAGGTGAAAGCCGCGTTTGATGATGCCATTGCCGCCCGTGAAAACGAGCAGCAGTACATCCGTGAAGCCGAAGCTTACACCAACGAAGTTCAGCCGCGTGCGAACGGTCAGGCGCAGCGTATCCTCGAAGAGGCGCGCGCGTATAAAACGCAAACCATCCTGGAAGCACAGGGTGAAGTGGCGCGCTTTGCTAAGATCCTGCCGGAATATAAAGCCGCGCCGGAAATTACGCGCGAGCGTCTGTATATCGAAACCATGGAAAAAGTGCTGAGCCATACCCGTAAAGTGCTGGTTAACGATAAAGGCGGCAACCTGATGGTGCTGCCGCTGGATCAGATGCTGAAAGGGGGTAACGCCGCTCCTGCAGCAAAGAGTGACAACAGTGGCGCGAACAACTTGCTGCGTCTGCCGCCAGCGTCAAGCTCCAGTAGCAGCGCCAACAGCGCCCCCGCAACGTCTGCGGGAGATATCATGGACCAACGCCGCGTTAACGCGCAGCGTAACGACTACCAGCGTCAGGGGGAATAACGATGCGTAAGTCAGTTATCGCGATCATCATCATCGTGCTGGTAGTGCTCTACACCTCTATCTTTGTAGTGAAAGAAGGCGAGCGTGGTATCTCGCTGCGCTTTGGTAAAGTGCTGCGTGATGATGAAAACAAGCCGTTGGTTTATGCGCCGGGCCTGCATTTCAAACTGCCGTTTATTGAGTCGGTTAAGCTGCTTGATGCACGTATCCAGACCATGGATAACCAGGCAGATCGCTTTGTGACCAAAGAGAAAAAAGATCTGATCGTCGACTCCTACATCAAGTGGCGTATCAGCGATTTCAGCCGTTACTATCTGGCGACCGGCGGCGGTGACGTCTCCCAGGCAGAGGTGCTGCTGAAACGTAAGTTCTCTGACCGTCTGCGTTCTGAAATCGGTCGTCTGGACGTGAAAGACATCGTTACCGATTCTCGTGGCCGTTTGACGCTCGAAGTGCGCGATGCGCTGAACTCGGGTTCTGCCGGTACAGAAGACGAAGTGTCGACGCCTGCTGCCGATGATGCCATCGCGAAAGCGGCTGAGCGCGTTCAGGCTGAAACCAATGGCAAAGTACCGGTTATCAACCCGAACAGTATGGCGGCGTTAGGTATTGAAGTGGTTGATGTGCGTATTAAGCAAATCAACCTGCCGACTGAAGTGTCGGATGCGATTTACAACCGTATGCGCGCCGAGCGTGAAGCGGTTGCCCGTCGTCATCGTTCACAGGGTCAGGAAGAAGCGGAAAAACTGCGTGCCGCAGCGGATTACGAAGTGACCAAAACGCTGGCAGAATCTGAGCGTCAGGGGCGTATCCTGCGCGGTGAGGGTGATGCAGAAGCGGCGAAGCTGTTTGCTGATGCGTTCAGTCAGGATCCGGACTTCTATGCCTTTATCCGTAGCCTGCGTGCCTATGAAAGCAGCTTCCAGAGCAACCAGGATGTGATGGTGCTTAGCCCGGATAGCGATTTCTTCCGTTATATGAAGACGCCGACTTCCGCGACTCGTTAAGATAACCTGCGATTTTCATCGTAAAAACCACCGCCTTCTCCGGCGGTGGTTTTGTGTTTATAAGGATCAGCAATGAATTCGACAATCTGGCTCGCTCTGGCGCTGGTGTTGGTACTGGAAGGGCTTGGGCCGATGCTTTATCCGCGAGCATGGCGGCGTATGATTGCTTCTCTGAGTCTGTTGCCGGACCATCTTTTGCGTCGATTTGGCGGTGGGCTTGTGGTCGCGGGTGTGGTTATCTACTACATGTTGAGGAAAACGATTGGCTGACGAAATTGAGGCGTTCTTTGGGCATTTTTGCACAGAAAAAGTGCTGAATCTGAAAAAAAGCGGTGGTAGAATCCATTTTTAAGCAAACGGTGATTTTGAAAAAATGGGTAACAACGTCGTCGTACTGGGCACCCAATGGGGTGACGAAGGTAAAGGGAAGATTGTTGATCTTCTGACTGAACGGGCTAAATATGTTGTACGCTACCAGGGCGGTCACAACGCAGGCCATACTCTCGTAATCAACGGTGAAAAAACCGTCCTCCATCTTATTCCATCAGGCATTCTTCGCGAAAACGTCACCAGCATCATCGGTAACGGCGTTGTGCTGTCTCCCGCTGCGCTGATGAAAGAGATGAAAGAACTGGAAGACCGTGGTATCCCGGTTCGCGAACGTCTGCTGCTCTCTGAAGCATGTCCGTTAATCCTTGATTATCATGTGGCGCTGGACGTGGCGCGTGAAAAAGCGCGCGGCGCGAAAGCTATCGGTACTACCGGTCGCGGTATCGGCCCGGCGTACGAAGATAAAGTCGCTCGTCGCGGTCTGCGCGTTGGCGATCTGTTCGATAAAGCCACTTTCGCCGACAAACTGAAAGAAGTGATGGAGTATCACAACTTCCAGCTGGTGAATTTCTACAAAGTGGAAGCGGTTGACTACCAGAAAGTGCTGGACGATGTGATGGCAATTGCCGACATCCTGACCGCAATGGTGGTGGACGTTTCCGATCTGCTGGATCAGGCGCGTAAACGCGGCGACTTCGTGATGTTCGAAGGCGCGCAGGGGACGTTGCTGGATATCGATCACGGCACCTATCCGTACGTGACCTCCTCCAATACCACCGCTGGTGGTGTAGCGACGGGTTCCGGCCTTGGCCCGCGTTACGTGGATTACGTGCTCGGCATCATTAAAGCTTACTCCACGCGTGTAGGCGCGGGTCCGTTCCCGACCGAGCTGTTCGACGATATCGGTGAGTTCCTCTGCAAGCAGGGTAACGAATATGGCGCCACTACGGGTCGCCGTCGTCGTACCGGCTGGCTGGACGCGGTTGCTGTACGTCGCGCAGTGCAGATCAACTCCCTGTCTGGCTTCTGCCTGACCAAGCTGGACGTGCTGGATGGTCTGAAAGAGGTGAAAATCTGCGTCGCTTACCGCATGCCGGATGGCCGCGAAGTCACCACTACGCCGCTGGCGGCTGACAACTGGGAAGGTATCGAGCCGATTTACGAAACCATGCCTGGCTGGTCTGAATCGACCTTTGGTGTCAAAGATCGCAGTGGTCTGCCGCAGGCTGCGCTGAATTACATCAAACGCATTGAAGAACTTACCGGCGTGCCGATCGACATTATCTCCACCGGTCCGGATCGTACTGAAACCATGATTCTGCGCGATCCGTTCGACGCATAATGTGGTTTAAGGGCGCGTAAATCGCGCCCTTTTTCTTCGCTTTTTTCACCCTTCCGTTCAAATAAATTAGCGACCTGACAGGTGGCTGGTTTATCATCAATAGTGTCAATACCTGCGGGTATCTCATCTTTTTCCCTTTTATGAGGTTGATGTGCAGTTAACAAGCTTTACCGATTACGGTTTGCGCGCCCTGATTTACATGGCGTCGCTGCCGGCAGGACAAATGACCAGCATTACTGAAGTTACAGAAACGTATGGCGTGTCCCGTAATCATATGGTCAAGATAATCAATCAGCTGAGCCGTGAAGGCTACGTCGCGGCCGTCCGTGGGAAAAACGGTGGGATCCGGCTGGGGAAACCCGCGCAGGATATTCGTATTGGTGATGTTGTCCGCTCGCTGGAGCCGCTGGCGCTGGTCAATTGCAGCAGCGAGTTTTGCCATATTACCAGTGCCTGTCGCCTGAAAAAGGCGCTTGCCAAAGCTGTGCAAAGTTTTCTTAAGGAGCTGGATAACTACACGCTGGCCGATTTGGTTGAAGAGAATCAACCGCTTTACAAATTATTGCTGGTGGAATGACGAAAATTTCCACCAGAGCTGACAACGGAGGAACCGCAATGTCACAAGATCCTTTCCTCGAACGCGAATCTGAAAAATATACCAACCCCATTCCCAGCCGCGAATTCATCCTCGATCACTTAGCCAAACGCGAAAAACCAGCCAGCCGGGATGAACTGGCCATCGAACTCAATATCGAAGGTGAAGAGCAACAAGAAGCGCTGCGCCGCCGTCTGCGCGCTATGGAGCGCGACGGGCAATTAGTCTTTACCCGCCGTCAGTGCTACGCCTTACCGGAACGTCTCGATCTGCTCAAAGGCGTGGTGATTGGTCACCGCGACGGCTATGGTTTTCTGCGTGTTGAAGGCCGCAAAGACGACCTTTATCTCTCCAGCGAGCAGATGAAAATGTGTATTCACGGCGATCAGGTGCTGGCGCAGCCGCTGGGCGCGGATCGTAAAGGCCGCCGCGAAGCGCGTATCGTACGCGTGCTGGTGCCGAAAACCGGGCAGATCGTTGGCCGCTACTTTACCGACGCAGGTGTCGGTTTTGTCGTGCCGGATGATAGCCGCATGAGTTTCGACATTCTTATCCCGCCTGAAGAGATTATGGGCGCGCGCATGGGCTTTGTGGTGGTCGTTGAGCTGACGCAGCGTCCAACCCGCCGCACGAAAGCGATTGGTAAAATTGTCGAAGTGCTCGGCGACAACATGGGTACCGGCATGGCCGTCGACATGGCGCTGCGCACCCATGAAATTCCGTACCAGTGGCCGCCGGAAGTGGAAAAACAGGTCGCCGGGCTGAAAGAGCAAGTACCGGAAGAGGCCAAAGTCGGGCGTGTAGATTTACGCGATCTGCCGCTGGTGACCATTGATGGCGAAGATGCCCGCGACTTCGACGATGCCGTTTACTGCGAGAAAAAACGCGGCGGTGGCTGGCGCTTGTGGGTGGCGATTGCCGATGTGAGCTATTACGTGCGTCACGGCACCGCGCTTGATAACGAAGCCCGTAACCGTGGTACATCGGTTTACTTTCCATCGCAAGTAGTGCCGATGCTGCCGGAAGTGCTGTCAAACGGTCTGTGCTCGCTGAACCCGCAAGTGGATCGCCTGTGCATGGTCTGTGAAATGACCGTCTCCTCAAAAGGGCGCTTAACCGGCTTTAAATTCTACGAAGCGGTGATGAGCTCCCACGCACGTCTGACCTACACCAAAGTGTGGCATATGCTGCAAGGCGATCAGGAACTGCGTGAGCAGTACGCGCCGCTGGTGAAACACATCGAAGAGCTGCATAACCTGTATAAAGTGCTCGATCAGGCGCGCGCTGAGCGCGGCGGCATCTCGTTTGAGAGCGAAGAAGCGAAGTTTATCTTCAACGCCGAGCGCCGCATTGAGCGTATTGAGCAGACTCAGCGTAACGATGCGCACAAACTGATTGAAGAGTGCATGATCCTCGCCAACATCTCCGCAGCACGTTTTGTGGAGAAAGCCGACGAGCCGGCGCTGTTCCGTATTCACGATAAACCGACCAACGATGCGATCACCGCGTTCCGCTCCGTGCTTGCCGAGCTGGGTCTGGAGCTACCGGGCGGCAATAAACCGGAGCCGCGCGATTACGCTGAGCTGCTGGAATCGATTGCCGATCGCCCGGATCACGAAATGCTGCAAACCATGCTGCTGCGCTCGATGAAACAGGCGATCTACGATCCGGAAAACCGCGGTCACTTCGGCCTGGCGCTGCAATCTTATGCGCACTTCACTTCACCGATTCGCCGCTACCCGGATTTATCACTGCACCGCGCCATTAAATATTTACTGGCGAAAGAGCAGGGGCTGAAGGGCAACAGCACCGAAACTGGCGGCTGGCACTACAGCATGGAAGAGGTGCTGCAACTGGGTCAGCACTGTTCGATGACCGAACGCCGCGCCGATGAAGCCACTCGTGATGTTTCGGACTGGCTGAAATGCGACTTTATGCAGGATCAGGTCGGCAACACCTTCCCGGGCGTTATCGCCAGCGTTACCGGCTTTGGTTTCTTCGTGCGGCTCGACGATCTGTTTATTGATGGGCTGGTGCATGTCTCTTCGCTGGACAACGACTACTACCGCTTCGATCAGATCGGTCAGCGCCTGATTGGCGAATCCGGCGGACAGACGTATCGCCTCGGCGATCGGGTGCAGGTGAAAGTCGAAGCGGTCAATATGGATGAGCGCAAGATCGACTTCTCGCTGATCTCCAGTGAGCGCAGCCCGCGTAACGTGGGGAAAACCGAGCGTGAAAGAGCGAAAAAAGGTTCGGCAGGCAAAAACGGCTCTGCGAAAAAGCCGCCGCGTCGCCAGATGGGTAAAAAAGTGAATTTCGAGCCAGACAGCGCCTTCCGTGGTGAAGGTGGAAAAGGCAAAGCGAAAAAAGCCAAAAAACCGTCGGCGAAAACGCAGAAAATCGCCGCCGCGACCAAAGCGAAACGCGCGGCGAAAAAGAAAGCTGCCCAGTAATACCAGCAAAGCCCTTCCCGTGAAGGGCTTTTTTCTGCGTCACTTATTCAATACTCCACGGGTTGTTATGTTTTCTGAGCGGTTTACACCGATATTGGTGCGCGTATAAAACAGCCCTGGAAAATCGCCGCATTAGCTCAGTACGATTATCTGCCAGCCTGTTTTATCTCATTCGTCCCCCGGCATTTGCACCGCTGCGTCATTAACTGAAGTGATGCATCACATCGCCACTCAACCTTTCGTGGTTTCCCGGAAACGTGTTCAACAATTACCGGGCAAAAGCGAAACCATTCCCTTTGCGCGGGCGAAACATTACGGTGCAGCGAAATTCCGCACTCCATACCACGTTCGGCAAAGCGGCAACTGAGCCCGCGGAGGTACTTTCTGCGGCGCGTGTCGGTTATAATGAGCGCAAGTGATGAGTGTCACGGCCCACATAACGCGGCGAAACCGCCCCAAATGAGTACCATCAATGAGTGAAATGATTTACGGCATCCATGCGGTGCAGGCCCTGCTGGAGCGCGCCCCGGAGCGTTTTCAGGAAGTGTTTATTCTGAAAGGCCGCGAGGACAAACGTCTGCTGCCGCTGATCCACGCGCTGGAAGCGCAGGGCGTGGTGATCCAGGTGGCGAACCGCCAGTATCTGGATGAAAAAAGCGAAGGCGCGGTGCACCAGGGGATCATTGCACGCGTGAAACCGGGGCGTCAGTACCAGGAAAACGATCTGCCGGATCTGATCGCCAGCCTCGGGCAACCCTTCTTTTTGATCCTCGATGGCGTCACCGATCCGCACAACCTGGGGGCCTGTTTGCGTAGCGCAGACGCGGCGGGTGTGCATGCGGTGATTGTGCCGAAGGACAAATCCGCGCAGCTGAATGCCACGGCGAAAAAAGTCGCCTGCGGCGCGGCAGAGAGCGTACCGTTGATCCGCGTGACCAACCTGGCGCGCACCATGCGCCTGTTGCAGGAAGAGAATATCTGGATTGTCGGCACAGCGGGCGAAGCCGATCACACCCTGTTCCAGAGCAAAATGACCGGGCGCATGGCGCTGGTCATGGGCGCGGAAGGTGAAGGTATGCGCCGCCTGACGCGTGAGCACTGTGATGAGCTGATCAGCATTCCGATGGCGGGCAGCGTGTCGTCGCTCAACGTCTCGGTCGCCACCGGCATCTGCTTGTTTGAAGCGGTGCGCCAGCGCGCGCTTTAAACTTCCAGCGCACGGTAAAACCACCCTTATTCGGGTGGTTTTTTTTGCCCAGAACACTGGTAGAATTTGCCGGCAGATATTTTCTCTTTTTACTTTTATTGCGATGGAATAATCAGGGTATAAATGATGGCATGGACTGTAGAGACACTTGGCGCGGCATTATTGCAATCATCGCCGCTTACGTTAAATATCCAACACGAAGCTGATGCGTTAATTATTAAACTGGATGACTACGGCGATTTGCAATTAAATCTGTTGCTCACTTCCCGGCAGATAATTATTGAAACCTATATTTGTCCTTTAAGTGAAATTAAACAACAGGACGCTTTTAACGCCTTCCTGCTGCGCAATCAAAAACTTTTACCTTTATCGTCTGTTGGCATCTCGCCTGTCGGCGGGGAAGAGTATTATGTCGCCTTCGGCGCGCTGTCGCTTAACTCCTCGCTCGACGATATCCTGCTGGAAATCTCCACGCTTGCGCAAAACGCGCTGGATCTTGCTGAACTAACCGATGATTTTACCCAATAACATTGTCAGGGAGTGGTTGTATGGGAATTTTAAAAAGCCTGTTTACGCTGGGTAAATCCTTTATTGCTCAGGCGGAAGAGTCGATTGAAGAGACGCAGGGCGTGCGCATGCTGGAGCAACACATTCGCGACGCGCGCGCTGAGCTGGATAAAGCGGGTAAATCCCGCGTCGACCTGCTGGCGCGCGTTAAGTTGAGCAACGATAAACTCAACGATTTGCGTGAGCGCAAAGCCAGCCTTGAAGCCCGCGCGCTGGAAGCGATGGCGAAAAATGTGGATGCCGGTTTGCTGAATGAAGTCGCCAGCGAAATCGCCCGTCTGGAAAATACCATTGCGGCGGAAGAACAAGTGCTGGCAAATCTTGAAACGTCGCGCGATGCCGTTGAAAAAGCGGTAACCGCCACGGCGCAACGTATTGAGCAGTTTGAGCAGCAACTGGAAGTGATTAAAGCCACCGATGCGATGCAGCGCGCGCAACAGGCTGTCACTACCTCCACCGTGGGCGCGTCCAACAACGTGGCCACGGCGGCAGAGTCCCTGAAACGCCTGCAGGCGCGTCAGGCTGAACGCCAGGCCCGACTGGATGCGGCAACGCAGCTTGAAAAAGTGGCTGACGGACGCGATCTCGACGAAAAACTGGCGCAGGCCGGTATTGGTGGCAGCGATAAAACTTCGGCGCAGGATGTGCTGGCGCGTCTGCAACAGCAACAGAAACCGTGATGCTCTCTTTTCTGAAAAACCTGCTGGGGCGGCCTGATGCGGCGGCCCCGGTAAGAGGTCCGCTTGGGTTGCATCTGCACGCGGGTTTCACCATTGATACGCTGCTGTTTCGCCTGTGCGAAGAGGATTTGCTGGTTCAACTTCCCGGCGAAGAGTACACCATTGGCGCGTGCGGGTCGTTCGATCTCGGCGCCGGATGCATGATTCATCGCTACTACACAACGGGCGATGAGTTCCTGCAAATCAGCACCTCGGGCGGTCTGGAAACGCACAATATCGATGACATCAAACTGTTTGTGTATGAAGAGAGCGCGGGGGTTTCCGGCGAAAAAGCCTGGCGCGATATGCTGAGCGCAAACGCGATGGGCAAACCCGTGCTCCGCTGGCGGGATTGCCAGTGGCAGCGCGTGTTTAACGCGGAAGAGCGGGGCGATATCGAACCGGTCTATACGCTGGAAACCGTCAACAACCACGCTGGCGCAAGCTGGGAAGTGCACAACTTTATGATGGCGTACCAGCGCGAAGTCACCGCTGACGTGTTCGAATATTTGCTGTTAAACGGCGAAGAGACCTTTAATGCGCAAAACCAGCCGGAGTGGATCTACTCGCGCGCGCTGGGCGTGGATATTCCGCTGACATCATTAAAGGTCATTGGTTAATTATGGGATTAGACATGCATATTCTCGGATCGCTGCTGGCGTTTTGCTCTTATTTTTTTATTGGCATTGCGATGGTGCTCTGTTTTCTTTTCGTTTATACGCGCATTACCCCGCACGATGAATGGCGATTAATTAAAGAGAATAATGTCGCCGCATCGTTAGCGTTTAGTGGTTCTCTGCTGGGCTATATTATTCCGCTTTCCAGTGCGGCGATTAACTCGGTGAGTATTCCGGATTATTTAATCTGGGGTGTTATTGCGCTGGTGGTGCAGTTACTTGTTTACGGCGGTGTGCGTCTCTATATGCCGAAACTGAGCGACAAAATAATTAACAGCAATACTGCCGCCGGGTTATTTATGGGGGCAGCGGCACTGGCGGGTGGGATTTTTAATGCCGCCTGCATGACGTGGTAATGGAACATCATGGCCAGAAAGAGAGCAAATCGGCAAAGAAATCCTATTCTTTCGCCTGCGCAGAGCCGCGCCCAGCGGCCCATTTTCACCCAGCCGAAAGAGCGTAAAAGCGGGCAATACCTGACGCTGGCAATTATGGGCGGCGCCGCCTTTTTTGCTTTAAAAGGCTGCAACGATCATAAAGACGATAACGACGGTGACGGGGTCTATTACACCTCGCAGCAGGATTGCGTTGACGACGGTAACGCTGCGCAGGTGTGTAACGATGCGTGGAACAATGCTCGCATGAACTTCGAGCAAGAGATCCCGCGCAATATGTCGCAGCCGTATTGCGTGCAGCAATACGATAATTGCTACTACGACAATATTGGCCAGCGCTGGATGCCAGTGCTCAGCGGTTTTCTGTTAAGCCAGGCCGTGCGCAAAGACCGGGATGAGCAATACAGCTACAGCAGCGGCGGCAGTTACTACGCTTCCCGCCCGGTGTGGCGCAACCGCGACGGAGATTACAGCTGGCGCTCCGGTGGAAGCAGCAGCGCGAGCAACCATTACGGTTACACCACCAAAAAGGCGACCACTTCATCACGTGGCGGTTTCGGGCGCTCTTCCAGCGCGCGCGGAAGCTGGGGAGGCTAACGATGCTGCGTCATGATGTTGCTGTGCGCCCGGATCTTGAGCGGATCGCCCGCGACCACGGCTTTGACTTCCATATCATTGATAACGAAGTTTACTGGGATGAGAGCCGTGCTTACCGTTTTACGCTGCGCCAGATTGAAGAGCAGATTGAAAAGCCGACCGCCGAACTGCATCAAATGTGCCTTGAGGTAGTCGATCGCGCCGTGGCGGACGAGGCGATCCTTCGCCAGCTGGCGATCCCGCCGTTGTACTGGGATGCGATTGCGGCAAGCTGGCGCAACCGCGATCCGTCGCTCTACGGGCGAATGGATTTTGTCTGGTGCGGCAAAGACCCGGTGAAGTTGCTGGAATATAACGCTGATACGCCAACCTCGCTGTACGAATCGGCCTACTTCCAGTGGCTGTGGATGGAGGATGCGCGGCGTAACGGTACGCTCCCACGCGATGCCGATCAGTACAACGCGATTCAGGACAAGTTGATTGCCCGTTTCGCCGAGATCCAGAGTCGTCATCCGCTCTATTTTTGCTGCTGCAAAGGAACCGAGGAAGATCGCGGCACGGTGCTCTACCTGGAGGATTGCGCCCGCCAGGCCGGACTCGATACGCGGTTTATTTATATCGAAGACGTTGGGCTGGGGCTGGGCGGTGTATTGACGGATCTGGATGATAATGTCATTCGCCAGGCGTTTAAGCTCTATCCGCTTGAGTGGATGATGCGCGACGAGAACGGCCCCTTGTTGTGTAAACGCCGCGAGCAGTGGCTGGAACCGTTGTGGAAAAGCGTGCTCAGCAATAAGGGGCTACTGCCGCTGCTGTGGCGTTTCTTCCCCCATCATCCGAACCTGCTGCCCGCCTGGTTTGACGGGGAAAAGCCGCAAATCGCGGCGGGTGCCAGCTACGTGCGCAAGCCGCTGTTTTCCCGTGAAGGGGGCAATGTCACCCTTTTCGACGGGGCGCACAACGTGATTGACCATGAAGAGGGCGACTACGGTGAAGAACCGATGATCTACCAGGCTTTTCAGCCGCTGCCGCGCTTTGGCGACAGCTACACGCTGATTGGCAGTTGGGTGGTAGACGATGAAGCGGTCGGTATGGGCATCCGCGAAGATTGCACCTTGATTACCAAAGATACCTCGCGGTTTGTACCGCATTACATCGCCGGGTAATGCACCGCCCGGCAAGCGCAACGCGGCCGGGCAACGAACGTTACTCCTCAAGCGAGCGCAAATGGTCATCTTTTTTGAGCGTCATCAGCGCCACAATGCTGACTAACGCCGTTGCCATAACGTAATAGGCCGGGATATCGACATTTCCTGTCTCTTTGATAAGACCGGTGATGATTAACCCCGCGCAGCCGGAAAACAGCGCGTTCGACAGCGAATACGCCAGGCCCAGCCCGGTATAACGCACGCGGGTTGGAAACATCTCCGCAAGCATCGCCGGGCCAGGTCCTGCCAGCATACCGACCAGACCGCCGGCTACCAGTACCACCACGGCTTTTATCGCCAGCGTGCTTGATTCCGCCTGCAGGATTTTCAGCAGCGGCAGCGCCAGGATCAGCAGCAGCGCGGTGGCAATCACCATCACCGTACGACGCCCGATGCGATCGCTCAGGATGCCGGAGGGAATGATCGTCACCGCAAAGCCGATATTGGATATCACCGCAATCAGCAGCGCCTGGTTAAAGCCGGTATGCAGCGCCGACTGTAAATACGCAGGCATGATCACAAGGTAGGTATAACCGGCGGCGGACCACACCATCACCCGGCCGATCCCCATGATGATGGCTTTGAACGTGTCGCTCAGCCGGGCGCGTTCGGTAACAGGATGCGCCTGCTGTTGCACAAAACTTGGCGTCTCCTCCATGCTCACCCGCAACCACAGCGCGACAACGCCCATCGGCAGCGCAAGGAAGAAGGGGATGCGCCAGCCCCAGTCATGCAACGCCTCTGGCGTCAGCAACACGGAAAGCAGCGCCACAATACCGGCACCTGCCAGCAGCCCCAGCGCCACGGTAAAAGATTGCCATGCACCATACAGCCCGCGTTTGCCGCGCGGCGCGAACTCCGTCATTAGCGATACCGCGCCACCGTATTCGCCCCCGGCAAACAGCCCCTGCAAAATGCGTAAACCGGTAATAATGAGCGGCGCGGCGATGCCAATGCTGGCATACACCGGGACAAGACCAATCGCGGCGGTAGCGAGCGTCATCATCACCAGCACGATAATCAGCGTCGGCTTGCGGCCAATCCGGTCACCGATACGCCCGAACACCATTGCGCCAAGTGGGCGGAAGAAAAAGGCGACGGCAAAGGAGGCATAAGTCAGGATCAGACTGGTGAGCCCGGTTTCGCCCGCGAGTTGAAAGAAGTTTTTCGCAATTACGGTGGCGAGAAAGCCGTAGACCGCGAATTCGTACCACTCGATAAAGTTGCCGATCGAGCCGGCAATCAAAGCGCGTTTGTGCGCATTCGGTGCGTGTTGGGAAGCTGGCATCAGGATTCTCTTTGGCAAGGTGAGAATAAATTATTCATCAGTAATCGCATTCGTGAAATATATTATTCTTATATTGTGTGAGCCGTTTCACGAATGATTACCGTCAAATTGCGGCCTTGTGAGCCTACTCCCATGCAGCGTTAGCGCGGGCTGTCCATACTTATCTTCATTGCCATTGAAGGAGGGAGACACGATGCACTGGCAGACGCATACCGTTTTTAACCAACCCATTCCGTTAAAAAACAGCAACCTTTTTCTTTCCGATCGCCCTTTGTGCGAGGCGGTGATGCGCGAAGGCGCGGCGTGGGACGCCGAGCTGCTCGCCAGCATTGGCCAACAATTGGGCGCGGCGGAATCGCTGGAGCTGGGAAGATTAGCTAACGCCAATCCCCCGGAGCTGCTGCGTTATGACACCACCGGCGAGCGGCTGGATGATGTCCGTTTTCACCCGGCGTGGCATCTGTTGATGCAGGGGCTGTGCGCCAACCGGGTGCATAACCTGGCCTGGGAAGAGGAGGCGCGCGTCGGTTCTTTTGTCGCGCGGGCGGCGCGGTTTGTGCTGCACGCCCAGGTTGAATCCGGCACCTTGTGCCCCATCACCATGACTTTCGCGGCCACGCCGCTGCTGCAACAGGCCTTGCCGATGCCTTTTCATGACTGGTTAAAACCGCTGTTGAGCGACCGTTACGATCCTCATTTAGCGCCGGGCAACCAGAAACGCGGCCTGCTGATTGGTATGGGAATGACCGAAAAACAGGGCGGAACGGATGTACTGAGCAATACCACCCGAGCGGAAAAAAGCGGGGATGAATACCGGCTGGTGGGACATAAATGGTTCTTTTCCGTACCGCAAAGTGATGCACATCTGGTGCTGGCACAGGCCAAAGGCGGGCTCTCCTGCTTTTTTGTACCGCGCTTTCTGCCTGGCGGTCAGCGTAACGGCGTGCGGCTTGAGCGTCTGAAAGAGAAACTCGGCAACCGTTCTAATGCCAGTAGCGAAGCGGAGTTTTGCGATGCCAGCGGCTGGCTGCTTGGCGAAGAGGGCGACGGCGTGCGGCAGATCCTCAAAATGGGTGGGCTGACGCGCTTTGATTGCGCGCTGGGAAGCCATGGTCTGATGCGCCGCGCCTTTTCGGTGGCGCTCTATCACGCACACCGGCGTCAGGCGTTTGGTAAAAACCTGGTCGATCAGCCGCTGATGCGTCACGTACTGAGCAGGATGGCGCTGGAACTTGAGGGGCAAACCACCATGCTGTTTCGCCTCGCCCGCGCATGGGACAGCCGCCGCAATGAGCAAGACGCGCTCTTTGCGCGTCTGTTTACTCCGGTGGCGAAATTTGCGGTCTGTAAGGGCGGGATCCCGTTTGTCGCCGAAGCGATGGAAGTGCTTGGCGGTATCGGCTATTGCGAGGAGAGCGAGTTACCGCGCTTGTATCGCGAAATGCCGGTCAATAGCATCTGGGAAGGTTCCGGCAACGTCATGTGCCTGGATGTGCTGCGCGTGCTGGGTAAACAGCCGGGGATAGTGGATTTGCTCAGTGATGATTTTGCGGCGGTGAAAGGGCAGGATCGCCATTTTGATCGCGCATGGCGACAGCTTCAGCAGCGGCTACGCAGACCGGATGAAGCGCAGGGAAGGGAGATAACGCAACTGCTTTGGCGGCTGGGAACAGGAGCGCAAATGCTGCGCCACGCATCGCCGCCGATCGCGCAGGCGTGGTGCCAGATGATGCTGGATACCCGTGGCACGTCGCCGATTGGCGAGCAGGTGCAAAATGACCTGCTGCTACGCGCCACGGGGGCGGCAAATTAATCCATCTTCAGGCGGAACAGGCTTACCAGCTCGCTCAGGTGTGCGCCTTTTTCCCGCAACGTACGGGCCGTCTCCTCGCTTTGCGAAACGCGCCCGGCGTTGACGTGCGTGGCGTCGCCGATGTGCGTCATCGCCAGGTTAACCTGGTTGATGCCCGCTGATTGCTCATGGGAGGCATGGTTAATTTCATGCACCAGTTGGTTAATCTGATCCATGTGGCTGATGATCGATTGCATGGCAACGCGCGTGGCTTCTGACTGGGAATGTCCTTCGCTCACCTTTTTCAGCGTGTCACCAATCAGCGCTTCAATCTCTTTCACCGCGTTCGCGCTGCGCGCCGCCAGGGCGCGAACTTCCTGGGCAACTACGGCGAAACCTTTACCATGTTCCCCTGCGCGCGCGGCTTCTACCGCGGCGTTGAGCGCCAGGATATTGGTCTGGAAAGCGATGGATTCAATCACATGGGTAATGTCGGCAATGCGCTGTGATGCTGCGCGAATGTCTTCCATTGTCGCCACGGAATGATCGACGGTTTTCCCGCCTTTTTGCACCGCGTCGGTGGTTTCATTCACCAGGCTTTGCGTTTGTTCCATGTTGGCAGCGTTTTGCTGCACGGTGGCGGCAAGCTGCTCCATGCTGGCGGAGGTCTCTTCCACGCTGCTGGCTTGCTTGTTGATCTGCTCGCTGATTTCGCCGCTGTCGGCGGCCAGCGCGTTGGTGCCGAGGTTAATTTCGGCGGCGGATTCGCGCACCTGCAACACAATCTTGTGCAGCCCGTCGCCAATGCCGTTAATGGCTTCGATCAACTGCCCAACTTCATCGTGGCGATCCACCACCAGGGTGGCGCGCAAATCGCCTGCCGAATACTGCTGAGCGAGTTCGATAACGTTACGCAACGGGCGGCTGAGCCAGCGGCGAATAATCACCACAAACAGCGCGGCAAACAGCAGGGAAACCACGATACCAGCCAGCAGGAACTGGTTACGCATGGTGGTAACATCGCGCAGCAGTACGGCTTTGTCGACTTCGCCAACGACTGTCCAGTTCCAGCCGGGCAGCGCGGTGTAGGACATCAGCAATGTGCGGCCGTCTGCGCTCTGGCGCGCCAGCGTACCGCTGCTGTTTGTCAGCAAGGTTTGCAGATCTTTTTCATCCCACTGCGGGCGTTTGCCTTCATCGGTATCGTGGAACAGATAGTTGCCGTAATTCTTGCCCTGGTTGCGATCAAGCACGAAGAAATGGCCGCTTTCACCCAGCTTACGACCGAGGATCTTATTGCGCATCACCTCCCACGAACGGGAGATATCAACGCCAACAAACAGAATGGCAATGGTGTTGCCGCTGGCGTCTTTCACCGGTTGGTATTGGGTGATATAGCGTTTGCCAAACAGCAGCGCCAGACCGCGATAGACTTCACCTTTCATTACCGGCGCAAAAGCCGGGCTGGCTTTATCCAGCTTTGTGCCGATGGCGCGATCGCCGTTCTCTTTGCGCAGTGATGTTGCGACACGCACAAAGTCGTCACCGCTGCGCACGAATAGCGTCGCGATAGCGCTGGTTCGGTTGAGGAAATCGTCCGGGATAGCGTTGTTGTTATGCAGTTCAGTATCGCCGCCTTTGAAGAGCGGCACATCGATACCGTTAATCTCGCGGCGCTGCTGTGAATCAACCGCGAGCGGCTGTGGCAGAAAACTGCTGAACAAGCGCGTGTAGCTCTCCACCTCATCACTGAGACTACTGTTGAACATTTCAACCATATCCACCACCCCGGTAGACTGGCTGTGCAGGTCTTCCATGGCCAGCGTTTCCAGCTGTTGGCTGGCTTTATTGCTCATCAGAAAAGTGAATAAGAGGAAAAGCGTTGCAACGCTTGCGCCAGTCAGAAGTGACAATTTTGCACCGAGGCCGGTGCGGCGAAAAAAGGCGCTCATAATTTGTCCGTTGTTCTGTGTATGAGGCTCCTTCAACGGCACAATTGCGATAACATTTAGTTTGTCAATGTAACAAAATGTTACATCGATGTATCCTTACAATAACATAATCTTAATGATTGTAGGGGCATAAAAAAGCCACCAGATTTAGGTGGCTTTTTACGACGGCTCAGGCGTACAAAATGGCCTGCACTCGCCAGTTGTCAACTTGTTGATCTTCCTGCATTCGCACAATGCGATACCAGGAGGCTCCCTGTTCATCTGCTTTTAACGCGATAACCCGCTCAACGTCCTGTAGGCTCCCTGAGACATTATTGACGGAGATAAGACCGATTTCGTTTAATCCCGTCACGCAGTCAGCGCTGGCGAACTCTGCAGGCTGCGCTGTTGTATTTAGCAAACCGGTAGAAAGCAACAGTGAGTTTAAAGCAAGAGATCGTTTCATAGTCAGCTCCATTTTACGTTACCCCGATAGTGTGCAGGGCTTCCTTTCGCGCAACGGATTCGAAAAATCCTATTGTGCACAGGAGAACATCAATGGACGCAAAGCAATGTAAATGTCCTGAAAATCAACGCCTCGCTACTGTTTATACAGCAGGGCGCGTCCGAACCAACGACCGGGAATTATGGTGTCATCCATCATGATGATGACGTAATAATTGGCGCCGGCGGCCACGGCTTTGGCTTTGATTGCGTCTTCCACGTCCATGGGAGAACCCAGTACCGTTACGCTAACGGCACCAATCTCGCGGAGATCCTGCGTTTGATTACGGCGGATTTCCTGCGGATGGTCGCTAACCGGCGGTGCAGATTGCGGCTTACCTTCCAGCACTGCGCAGCCGCTTAATAACAAGGCGAACAGTAAGCACGGTAAAGCACGCATGGTTTTCTCATCTCTCCTGATTGCCATAGTGTAGTTCCTGGTGAATTTCCGTTTGGGGGAATGTTCCCGAAATGTTATCCCGAGCACTAATTTCGAATGAAAGTGTTTTGAAAGCGTAAGCTATCTCTCAACGTCGTCAGATGCTCATGCGAAATCTGACTTGCGCCACCCTGTTGCCAGTGGCATACCAGCACTATAGATCAAGGAGGAAGTAATGATTGAACTTCAGGTTGAACAATTTGCGGGTATCGAAACGCTGCATGCCTTCCCGGCGGGAAAACGCGGCGAACCGCTGCCTTGTGTCGTGTTTTATCACGGTTTCACCTCATCAAAGCTGGTCTACAGCTACTTTGCCGTGGCGCTGGCGCAAGCCGGTTTCCGCGTGGTGATACCGGATGCACCGGATCATGGTGCGCGCTTTAGCGGCGATGTTGAGCGGCGCTTGCATCAGTTCTGGCAAATCTTACAGGGCAATATTGAAGAGTTCGCCGCGCTGCGCGACACGCTGGAGCGCCTTGACTTGATTGATAACCGGCGGCTGGCGATCGGTGGTGCGTCAATGGGCGGGATGACTGCGCTGGGCATTATGACCCAACACCCGGAAGTGCGCTGCGTCGCAAGCCTGATGGGCTCCGGCTATTTCACCACGCTTGCGCGTACGCTTTTCCCGCCGCTGGCCGTGACCACGCCGGAACAGCAATGTGAATTCGACGCGATTATTGATCCGCTCTCACAGTGGGACGTCAGTACGCAACTGGCGCGCATTGCCGATCGCCCGCTGCTGCTGTGGCACGGTGAGCAGGATGATGTGGTGCCAGCAGCGGAATCTTTCCGTTTACAGCAAGCATTGCAGGAACAGGGGCTGGACACCAATCTCACTTACCAGTGGGAAGCCGGGGTAACGCACCGTATTACCCCGCAAGCGCTGAGTGCAACAACGGACTTTTTTAGCCGTTATCTTTAAGCCGTTCGGCGCAAGCGCATAACCACCAGCGCGAGCACACAGATGATGGCTCCCGCCCAGAAGGTTGACGCCGCACCGTGGGTTTCCCACAAAACGCCGGCACCGAGGCTTGCCAGCAGCAGCGCAACACCGCTGAGTAGATTGAACATGCCAAACGCCGTGCCGCGCAGTTCCGCTGGCGCGGTATCGGCAACCATGGTCGCGAGCAAGCCTTGCGTCATGCCCATATGCACACCCCACAGTGCGACACCGAGCAGCAATGTGCTCCAGTGCTGGCTGAGCGCCAGCGCCATATCCGCGAAGATCAGTACCACCAGACCCAGCTGTAATAACCGGCTGTGGCTGATGCGGTCTGACAGTTTGCCAAACGGATAGGCGGTGACCGAGTAGACCAGGTTCATGGCGACCATCACCAGCGGAATGGTCGCCAGCGGGATCTCCAGCTGCTGGGCGCGCAGCACCAAAAATGCTTCGCTAAAGCGGGCGAGGGTAAAGATAAAACCGAGCGCCACCACCCACCAGTAAGCACGGCTTAACCGTTTGAGATTTTCGCGGCGAATGGGATTGGTGCGCTTATGGGCGATGGGGGTTTTCGGTTCGTGCAGGCCAAAGAATAACAGCGCGACCGCCAGCACTCCGGGGATCACCGCGATCCAGAATACGGCCTGAAAGTCGTCATTCCACAACAGCATCAATGCGACCGCCAGCAATGGCCCGAGGAACGCGCCAACGGTGTCCAGCGACTGGCGCAAACCAAACGCTGCGCCGCGGATTTCCGTCGGGGTGACATCGGCAACCAGCGCATCGCGCGGCGCCCCGCGAATACCTTTGCCAAGCCGATCCATCATGCGTGCGCCGAACACCAGGCCGGATGTTGAGGCCAGCGCAAACAGCGGCTTGCTTAATGCGCCCATGCCATAACCTAGCAGCGCCAGCCCTTTGCGTTTGCCGATGTAGTCGCTGAACATGCCGGAAAAGACTTTAATCATCAGCGCGGTGGCTTCCGCCAGCCCTTCAATCAGGCCAATAATCACGACGCTTGTGCCGAGCGTCGTGGCCATAAACAGTGGCAGCAAGCTGTGGATCATCTCCGAGGAGATATCCATCAACATACTGACGCCGCCTAATACCCAGACGCCTGCAGGTATGCGACCTAACGTTGAAAACCGCTTGAACATTGCTTTTCCCGCACCTTTTCATCACCGCAGCCAGAACGCTATTAAACCTGCCGGAAAGGGGTTTGATAAGGGGGATAAAAAAAGAATTCTCACGTCGGTGTGCGGCCCCAATGCAGGGCCGCAAATGCAAGAGAGAGTGGCCTGTAAAAGGTATAATTAGCGGTAGATAAACGCGCTGGCGTGCAGGTTGCCGTTGCTCCCAGGCTCATGAGTGAGCTCTGCACGGTAATATTTGGCGCTGTGGGCGTCGGCCTCGTCATTGAGCGCCTCGTCAGCTTCATGCTCAGTAGCGAAGTTATGATTGATATAGATAACGCCTAAGCTGTGCACATCATCCATGTTACGGGCTTGCTGGTTGTTGAGTTTAATTGCCGCTGCGGCATTGGCGCTAAGCAGCAAGCTTGTTAATAATATTGCGATGTATTTCATGATGTTATGCTCCGATAAAACGTCGTTTTTTAGTTTTTTAACATCTCTCCTCCTTATGTTTGAGGCCTGTTTAAAGTGTATGCGTTAGCCCAAAAAGGTATCGCGACCATTTCTGATGCTGTCGTTCAAAAAATTGCCGTAATGCGTTGTGCTTAATTTTAATTCGCCAGGCGCGCTTCTCTTTGCGCTTAGTGCGAATTATTTGTGCAATTGCCTTGAGTTTGGCAGGGGACATCAGTATTATGACGCGTCAATTTTTCAGCCGACCTTTAACACGTTCCTTGCCTCCCCGGGATTCGGCTGACCCAGACAGGAGGCTGAATAATCCGTAAGGAGCAATTCGATGCGTCATTACGAAATCGTTTTTATGGTCCATCCTGACCAGAGCGAACAGGTTCCGGGCATGATCGAACGTTACACTGGTGCAATCACTGCAGCAGAAGGTACGATCCACCGTCTGGAAGACTGGGGCCGCCGTCAGCTGGCTTACCCGATCAACAAACTGCACAAAGCACACTACGTTCTGATGAACGTTGAAGCTCCGCAGGAAGTGATCGATGAGCTGGAAACAAACTTCCGCTTCAACGATGCCGTTATTCGCAGCATGGTTATGCGTACTAAACACGCTGTTACCGAAGCATCTCCGATGGTTAAAGCGAAAGACGAGCGCCGTGAGCGTCGCGATGATTTCGCTAACGAAACCGCAGATGATGCAGATGCTGGGGATTCTGAAGAGTAATTACTGATGGCCAACCGCCTGGTGTTGTCCGGCACAGTGTGCAGGGCGCCGCTTCGTAAGGTCAGCCCGTCAGGAATTCCTCACTGCCAGTTCGTGCTTGAGCACCGTTCTATGCAGGAGGAAGCCGGTTTCCACCGGCAGGCGTGGTGCCAAATGCCTGTAATAATCAGCGGGCAGGAGAACCAGGCCATTACTCACAGTATAACGGTCGGCAGCGCAGTAACTGTTCAGGGGTTCATCAGTTGCCACAAGGCAAAGAACGGCTTGAGCAAAATGGTTCTGCATGCCGAGCAGATTGAATTGATAGATTCTGGAGACTAGCCAAATGGCACGTTATTTCCGTCGTCGCAAGTTCTGCCGTTTCACCGCGGAAGGCGTTCAAGAGATCGACTATAAAGATATCGCTACGCTGAAAAACTACATCACCGAAAGCGGTAAGATTGTCCCGAGCCGTATCACCGGTACCCGTGCAAAATATCAGCGCCAGCTGGCACGCGCTATCAAACGCGCTCGCTACCTGTCCCTGCTGCCGTACACTGATCGTCATCAGTAATCGGTCACGGTCCATTAATACGACTTTGAGAGGATAAGGTAATGCAAGTTATTCTGCTTGATAAAGTAGCAAACCTGGGTAGCCTGGGTGATCAGGTTAACGTTAAAGCGGGCTACGCTCGTAACTTCCTGGTACCGCAGGGTAAAGCTGTTCCGGCTACCAAGAAAAACGTTGAGTATTTCGAAGCTCGTCGCGCTGAACTGGAAGCCAAACTGGCTGACGTTCTGGCGGCTGCTAACGCTCGCGCTGAAAGCATCAACGCACTGGGCTCTGTTACCATCGCGTCTAAATCTGGCGACGAAGGTAAACTGTTCGGTTCCATCGGTACTCGCGACATCGCTGACGCTGTAACTGCAGCTGGCGTGAAAGTTGCGAAGAGCGAAGTTCGCCTGCCGAACGGCGTTCTGCGTACTGTTGGTGAGCACGAAGTGGACTTCCAGGTTCACAGCGAAGTATTCGCTAAACTGACTGTAAACGTTGTTGCTGAGTAATTCGTTACTCTAAAACAATGTGTAAAACGCCGGCCTTGTGCCGGCGTTTTGCTTTTCAGGCCTCGCAGAACAGGCCATTGTGGCTTGTTTAATCTCGCATTCTGACGCATCCTCAGGTAATAATTGAAACGCAATTTTATCTTTGAGATTTGTCATGGAAACCGCTCTGCCCGCGTCCGTTTTTGCCCGCCGCAATGTGGCTTACGCCTGCGCCACGCTCTGTTGTCTGCTCTGGGGTAGCTCCTACCCGGCCATTAAAAACGGCTACGAACTCTTTCACATCGCCACCGACGATATCCCGTCAAAGGTGGTATTTGCCGGTTACCGTTTCCTGTTTGCAGGGGTATTGCTGCTGCTGTTCGCCCTGGCGCAGCGCAAACCGATTGGCAGGTTATCGGCTACGCAGTTTGGGCAACTGACGGTGCTCGGGTTAACGCAAACGACCCTGCAATACACCTTCTTCTATATTGGTCTTGCTTATACTACCGGCGTAAACGGGTCGATCATGAATGCGACCGGCACCTTCTTCAGCGTGCTGTTGGCGCACTTTATCTATCAAAACGACAAGCTCAGCTACAACAAAAGCCTCGGCTGTATTCTGGGCTTTGCCGGCGTCATGCTGGTGAACTTCCACAGCGGTATGCGTGACTTTGTTTTTGTCTGGAACGGCGACGGTTTCATTGTGCTGGCGGCGTTTATCCTCTCTGCCGCCACGCTGTATGGCAAACGCATTTCCCAGACAGTAGATCCCACGGTGATGACCGGCTGGCAGTTGGCTATCGGCGGCGTTGCGCTGCTGATTGGCGGCTATCTGTCGGGGGGAACGCTAGAAGTGCATAGCCTCAGCGCGGTCGCGATCCTCGGTTATCTTACACTGCTGTCTGCGGTGGCTTTTGCGCTGTGGAGCATGCTGCTGAAAGTGAACCGCGTCAGCATGATCGCGCCGTTCAATTTCGTGATACCGGTTGCCGGTACGGTGCTCTCCGCCATTTTCCTCGGTGAAAATATTCTTGATATCAAATACGCGGTCGCGCTGGTACTGGTCTGCTCAGGGATCTGGTGGGTCAATAAACGAGCCGGGTAACAGGTACCCGGCATAGTGGCTTAACGCGCGCGGATAAAGCTGCCGTCCGGCTGGCGGGTAAACAGCACCGGCTGGCCGCCGGTTTCGATGGTCAGCCCGGTTACTACGCCGTTAGCGTTCTGGCGAATTTTCACCATCTGGCCGCTTTGCAGGGTGCTCAGCGGTTTACCGTCACCTTCCACTTTGGCCATCGCATAGACATCGGTTGGCGGCAGGTTATGATCGCGGAACAGTTGCGCCAGCGTTTTCCCCTCTTCAACACGGTAAGCGCGCCACTGCTGCTCGATGCCGCTGGAAGAGGGCAGCGTGTTCTGTGCTGCATGCTGACGCGGTTGCTGCACCGGTTGCTGTTGCTCTACGGCTTGTTGCTGTTGCATTGATTCTTCCGCGCTCGGCGCGGTCTGCTGCGGCTCACTCACCACCTGCGGCGGTGTGGGTTCCGCTGTGGAAGGTTGCGGCTGTGAAGAGGCAGGAAGATTGAGTTGCGCTTCGCGAGCACCGGATGGCGTAGTGGAGCGGTTGCTGTCGTCAGTGGACGGTAACAGAAAACCGATAACCACCAGCAAAGCCGCGAGGATCAGGCCGCGACGGTGCAATGGCGGGAGCGGATCCATCAGGCGAAAATGGTCCGGGGCTTGCCAGATTTTCACCAGGGTAGGTTTCAGTTCAAATCGCCCGGGCATGGCTTTCCTCCTGCTCCGCGTCATTTAATGTCCTGTCTCGTTGAGTATATACACTTTATCCCGCCACCGCGGCGTACGCCGTTTTTAACTGCCTGAAAGTCGACAAAAAGCTGCATTTTGTGACCGCAATTCGGGATAAATCTTACTTGCTGTATTCTTTCCCTTTCCCTGCGATTTGTCATCTTTCCTGCGACAAAGTTTTACCCGGTGCAGCGCGGCTGTTATGCTGCGCGCTACCTTAAAAAGCGATGAAAGGAAAACCCATGACAACCCCAACTTTTGACACGATCGAAGCGCAAGCCAGCTACGGCATTGGTTTGCAGGTAGGACAGCAGCTGAGCGAATCCGGGTTAGAGGGGCTGTTACCGGAAGCGCTGGTCGCAGGCATCGCTGATGCACTGGAAGGCAAACAACCCGCTGTTCCGGTAGATGTTGTACATCGTGCGCTGCGTGAAATTCACGAGCGTGCCGACGCTGTGCGTCGTTCCCGTTTCGAAGAGATGGCGGCGGAAGGCGTGAAATATCTGGAAGAGAACCGCGAGCGTGAAGGCGTGAACAGCACCGAATCCGGTCTGCAATTCCGCGTTATTACCCAGGGCGAAGGCGCTATCCCGGCGCGTACCGACCGTGTACGTGTGCACTACACCGGTAAACTGATTGATGGCAGCGTGTTCGACAGCTCCGTTGCGCGCGGCGAACCGGCTGAATTTCCGGTTAACGGCGTGATTGCTGGCTGGATCGAAGCCCTGACGCTGATGCCGGTGGGTTCCAAATGGGAACTGACTATTCCGCACAACCTCGCGTACGGCGAGCGCGGTGCTGGCGCGTCTATTCCGCCGTTCAGCACGCTGGTATTTGAAGTGGAACTGCTGGAAATCCTGTAATTCCCCGCATAAATGCCTCTTCCCGTTAGGGGAGAGGCTGCACCTGCTGCGCTGATCGTTTGTTAATAAAACCAATACCGACAGATTATCTTGCAAATGGCGCAATCGGGTGTATTTTTGTGAGCTATTTCGCGTTACCTGAGTGATATGACACTCACTTTAAACAAATATTTAACATTGTTTTTAATTCCGAGTATTCATCCCGCCGATTCTTACCTAATATCTTTGCGTCCATACAAGGGCGGAACACGCAACTAAAAAAGGCCAGTAGAGCCCCAACAACACAGACAGGAATACAACATGGTAGATCAGGTTAAAGTCGTGGCCGACGAACAGGCGTCGACTGAACAGTCGCTACGGCGAAATCTCACAAACCGGCATATTCAGCTCATCGCCATTGGCGGTGCCATCGGGACCGGGCTGTTTATGGGCTCCGGGAAAACCATCAGCCTCGCCGGTCCGTCGATCATTTTTGTCTATATGATCATCGGCTTTATGCTGTTTTTCGTCATGCGCGCCATGGGTGAATTACTGCTGTCGAATCTCGAATACAAATCCTTTAGCGACTTCGCCGCCGACCTGTTAGGCCCGTGGGCGGGGTATTTTACCGGCTGGACATACTGGTTTTGCTGGGTAGTGACCGGCATGGCCGATGTCGTCGCCATCACGGCTTACGCGCAGTTCTGGTTCCCCGGCCTTGCCGATTGGGTAGCGGCGCTGGCCGTTGTCGTCGTGCTGCTGAGCCTCAATCTCGCGACGGTAAAAATGTTCGGCGAGATGGAGTTCTGGTTTGCGATGATCAAAATCGTCGCCATTGTCGCGCTGATCATCGTGGGTGTGGTGATGGTGCTGATGCACTTTAAATCCCCGACCGGCGTTGAAGCTTCCTTCTCGCATCTGTGGAATGACGGCGGCTGGTTCCCGAAAGGCATCAGCGGGTTCTTTGCTGGTTTCCAGATCGCGGTGTTTGCTTTTGTGGGGATTGAGCTGGTCGGTACGACCGCAGCGGAAACCAAAGATCCGGAGAAATCCCTGCCGCGCGCCATCAACTCGATCCCGGTGCGCATCATTATGTTCTACGTTTTCGCGCTGATTGTGATCATGTCGGTGACACCGTGGAGTTCCGTGGTGGCGGATAAGAGCCCATTTGTTGAGTTGTTCGTGCTGGTGGGTATTCCGGCGGCGGCGAGCATTATCAACTTCGTAGTGCTGACATCGGCGGCGTCTTCTGCCAACAGCGGCGTCTTTTCCACCAGCCGGATGTTGTTCGGCCTGGCGCAGGATGGCGTGGCGCCGAAAGCGTTCGCTAAGCTCTCTAAACGCGCGGTTCCGGCGAAAGGGTTGACCTTCTCCTGTATCTGCCTGCTGGGCGGTGTGGTGATGCTGTACGTCAATCCGAGCGCGATTGCCGCGTTCACCATGATCACCACCGTATCGGCGATCCTGTTTATGTTCGTCTGGACGATCATCCTCTGCTCGTACCTGGTGTACCGTAAGCAGCGCCCGCAGTTGCATGAAAAGTCGAACTACAAAATGCCGCTGGGCAAACTGATGTGCTGGGTGTGCATGGCGTTCTTCGTCTTTGTACTGGTGCTGCTGACGCTGGAAGCGGATACCCGCCAGGCGCTGATCGTGACGCCGTTGTGGTTTGTGGTGCTGGGCGCGGGCTGGCTGTACGCGGGCAAAAAGCGTCTGGCTAACCGCCAGCCATAAAAAAGAGCCGCGCGGCGGCTCTAAACTTCCATGAATCAGGGCGCTCTCGGGCGCCTTTATTTATTCGCCAGCGAGGGCACGCGGGAACAGATTGTTGTTTTCCAGGCTGATGTGTTCCATCAGATCGTCAATCAAGGTATTGATGCCGTTATACATCGCTTTCCAGGTGGTGCAGGCTTCCGGCGGCGGGGTGACGTTATTGGTAATGTGTTTGATCACTTCCAGCAGTTCGCCCGCTTCATCGTGCTCGCTCTCCATTACGCTTATCGGCCCCATCGCCTGCGAACCCATGCCCTGTTTGATCATCGGGAACAGGATCTGCTCCTCTTTCATCATGTGGCTGGAAAGCTCTTCATGCAGCATCGTCAGGTATTTGGTTAAGCCGCGCGGCACGTTCGGTTTATCGGCGTGGACGCGCTCGACTTTGGTGGCCTGCAGGATCAGTTCCGGCAGTTGTTCGCGGTGACGGTCATGGTAACGCACGATAATGTGGTCAATGATTTCCGCCAGCCCCGCCACGCGCCAGTCTTTCTCAATCGGCTGCTCGGCAAGCGTCGCCAGCTCGGCTTCGATGACGTCAATATCCAGCTCTTTGCGGGCCGCAGAACGTCCCAGCGTCTGCTTACCGCCGCAGCAGTAATCCATATCATATTTACGGAACAGTGCGGAGGCGCGGGGGATAGAGAGCGCCAGCTCACCCAGGGGTTGATCGCGGAAAGCCATAGCAGTTACCTCATGTGTAATTTATAAGTTGTATTTTAAATGCATCTTTAAGACGATGATATACCCCTTTTGGGGTGGCGGAAATCGCCTTATTCCTTTCTTACACGAAAAACTGTGATATTCATCACAAAAAATCTTATGGGTTTAACATGTTGAATAGCGGTGTTTTTATTGGAAATTACTGGATTGCGACCTGCATCACAATTAAACAACTTCGCTTCGCTGCCGATACCAAGACTCCAGACAATATCCTGCACGCTATAAAGGCTTACAATGTTCAAAAGAATAAAAGTTATTACTTTATTAATCATGGTATTACTTGTACTTGGTGCAATGCAGCTGATCTCCGCTGTCGTGTTCATCAGTGCGCTTAATAACGATAAAAACAACTTCAACGTTTCTCAGGTTTCCAGCCAGAACGTTTCCGAATTTACTGATGCCTGGATCAGCCTCAACCAGGCGCGTGTGACGCTGAACCGCGGCATGCTGCGTCTGCAAAGCAGCACCGCCAGCCAGATTAATGGCGGTCAGCTTAATGAGCTGGCGCAAACGGCCACCAACTTGCTGAACCAGGCGCAACAGCATTTCGAGAAGTACAAAACCATTCCGGACACGCCAGGGCTGGATAAAGCGCTGTCGAAAGATCTGGAAACGCAATACGGCATCTACCATGCGACGTTGACAGAGATGAACCGTCTGCTGCTCGCCGGTAGTCTGGAAGATATGTTCCGCCAGAACGCCGAAGCGAAACAAGTTGCCATGCAGAAGAGCTATCGCGCGTGGCGCGATGCGCAAACCGTACTGGCGAGTGAAGGGATCGTCCAGAATGAACGCGATTACCAGCGTATCCTGTGGATCCTCGGTACGGTGATGCTGGTCGTGCTGGCGGTGATCGTCATGAGCTGGGTTGCGATGCAGCGCGTCCTGCTGAAGCCGTTGCATGAGGTGATGAGCCATATCCGCCACATCGCAAGCGGCGATTTGACGCATGACATTGATGCCGAAGGCAAAAACGAAATGGCGCTGCTGGCGCAGAATGTGCAGGAAATGCAGCAGTCGCTGGTGAAAACCGTCAGCGTAGTGCGCGACGGCGCCGATACCATTTACACCGGCGCGGGTGAAATTTCCGCCGGCAGTAACGATCTCTCTTCACGCACCGAGCAGCAAGCCGCGTCGCTGGAAGAGACCGCCGCCAGCATGGAGCAGCTCACCGCCACGGTGAAACAGAACGCCGACAACGCCCGTCAGGCAACGCAACTGGCGCTGAACGCGTCCGGTACCGCGAAGAAAGGTGGGGAAGTGGTAGATGGCGTGGTGCGCACCATGGATGAGATTGCCACCAGTTCCAGCAAAATCGCGCAAATCACCAACGTGATTGACGGTATCGCCTTCCAGACCAACATCCTGGCGCTGAACGCCGCCGTTGAAGCGGCCCGTGCGGGCGAACAGGGCCGAGGCTTTGCCGTGGTGGCGGGTGAAGTGCGCACCCTGGCGCAGCGCAGTGCGCAGGCAGCAAAAGAGATTAAAGGGCTGATTGAAGACTCCGGTAATCGTGTCAATGCGGGTGCCGCCCTGGTGCATGAAGCCGGGGAAACCATGGCTGAAATCGTCAGCGCCGTCACGCGCGTGACCGACATCATGGGCGAAATCTCGTCTGCTTCTGACGAGCAGAGCCGTGGTATTGATCAGGTAGGCCAGGCCGTTGCTGAGATGGACCGCGTTACCCAGCAGAACGCCTCGCTGGTGGAAGAGTCCGCCGCTGCGGCTGCGGCACTGGAAGAGCAGGCGGCACGCCTGACTGAAACCGTGGCGGTATTCAAGGTCAACCGCACACGCAGCGCACGCCGTCCGGCGTTAATCACGCCAGTCAGCAAACCGCAGGCCAAAGCGACCGAAAGCTTCAGCGAAGCCAACTGGGAAACGTTCTGATAACGGTTGCGTCGCTCTCCCGAAACCCGGCAAATGCCGGGTTTTTTTATGCCCATTTGAAAAACACAGGAGGGTGAGGCACTCAGCGGCACAGAGTGGCTGTGCCTGATTATTTGGCATTCACTCTTACCTAACGGGCAGACGCCTGATTTTCGCGCCGCGTGTCGGCGAGAAAGCACTACGAATGCGGCGGTTTATTCGGTCCTTAATGCGGTGATGCTGGCTTTTTCCGGCTTCGACAGTACCGCCATCAACACGCCGCCGACCAGCAAGACAATACCGCAGACGGTGAGCAGCTGCGGCAGGCTTTGGCGCAGCACAAAGGTATAGAGCAGCCCAGCCAGGGTTTCAAAGACAATCAACGGGCCGACAATCACCGTCGGTAAGCGCTGGCTGGCAATGTTCCAGCACAACGCGCCCACCCACGAGCAGAGCACTGCAATGGTGAACATCAGCGTAATAAACACCAGCGGACGCGGGCCGAAGGGCAGGGTGAAATCCGGTTGCTGAACACCAAGCCACAGGCACGCCGCAATATAGCCCACCAGTGACACCGGTAGCGTCACCAGCGCTTGTGCCGTGGCCCACATCATCGGGTTTTTGTCCGGGTTTTCCCGCAGCCAGCGGGCATTGCGCAGCGCATACCAGGCCCAGCAAGCCACCGAAGTGAAAGCCAGCACAATACCGGAACCGTAGCGCCAGCCGCTGAAGTTCGGCAGCCCGTGGCGCAGTTCGGCGATATTGACGCAGCCTAACCCAAGCGCAATGCAGAGTAGCGCGGGAGCCAGCCGCCGCCATGCGAGTTTGCCGTCGCGCTGGCTATAGAGCAGGTTAGCGCACACCGGGATCACCACTGGCAGCGTGGCGATAATCATCGTCGATACCGGCGCGCCCGTACGCTGAATGGCGCTTGCCAGGCAGACGTAATAGACAAGGTTGCCCATGATCGTCAGCCATAAGGCTGTGAACCAGTCGCTGCGCGTAAGCTGGCGCAAACGCGCGCGACCGAGCCACGCCAGCGGCAGGGCGATAATCCCCAGCGCCAGATAGCGCCCGGTGGATTGCAGCGCCGCCGGATAATCCGGCACGATCAACGGCCCGACAAAAATAAGCCCCCAAAATAGCCCGGCGAGCAGGGCATACAACACACCACTAATCATCATTCCACCTGCGTTTACATCGGCAGCGGACAGTGTAGGAGAGCGACGGGCGGGAATATTGTATGAGATTGCGCATTAACGGCGCGTAACCTGCTTTTGGTAACGCACCGGCGTGATGCCGTAGCGGTGTGTAAACGCGCGGGTCAGGTGTGATTGATCGGTGAGGCCAGTAACGGCGGCGACATCGGCGGCGGGCATGCCCTGAGTCAGAAACGATTTGGCGCGCCACAGGCGGATCGCCATCAGCATCTGATGCGGGGTGACATGAAAATGCGCCTTGAACTGGCGTTGAAAATGGTACGGGCTGAGCGCCGCGACTTTCGCCAGCTCGTCGAGCGTCAGGCTGTGCATATAGTTGTCATGCAGGTAATCGCGCACGCGCTCAAACCGGTGCGCGCCTTCCGGTCGCTGCGGCGCGTGGTGCGCCAGCGGGCGGAAGGTATCGATGAGATCCAGCAAAATCCCCTGTTGCGCCAGCGGATCGTCGGTGTGCCACAAGCCGTGGATCTGTGCGCAGATCTGCCGGGTGCGCAGCGGATCGTGACGCATCACATCGCTAAACCACCAGTGGCGGATCCCGGTGACCTCTTCGAGCAGTTCGGGCTCAAGATAAACCATGCGATAGCGCCAGCCGTCGGCGGTTTCCGCCTCGCCGGTGTGCAGCTCGTCAGGGTTCATGGTGACCACGGAATGCATTGGCGCGACATACTGCGTACCGCGATAACGAAAGCGTTCGGCACCGGCTTCGATAGCGCCAATACCAAACGCTTCATGAGTGTGCGGCTCAAAGGCGTAGCGCGAAATATGCGCGTGGTACAGCTCCACCCCCGGCAGTAACGCCAGGTGGCGAAAGCGCGCGCAATCTCGCTCGTCAGTAAACTGTTCGGGTACGCCTTCCACGTTCTCTCTCCACACGGATCATCCCTTCATTATTAGGGATGACCTGGCGGGAGGCTACAAAAATTAACCACTTTGTAACCTTTACAGGAGGTCATTGACGCTCTTTTCAATCGACGTGGTCGGGCGTCCAATCAATTTGCTGAGCGTTTTACTGTCATCAAACAGGCCACCTTTGGCGGCACCCGCATCGGAATCCGCCAGCATGGTGGCGAGCCAGTCCGGCAGGCCAGCACCTTTCAGCGCGGCGGCGAAATCGGCTTCGCTCAGGTTCTGGTAGACCACGTTTTTACCGCTGGCTTTGCTGAGCAGCGCGGCCAGTTCAGTGAGCGTCCAGCCGCGATCACCGGCCAGTTCATAGACTTTGCCCGCATGCCCCTCTTCGCTTATCACGCGCGCGGCGGCGACAGCGTAATCAGCGCGGGTGGCGGAGGCGATTTTGCCGTCACCTGCAGCGCCAATAAATACCCCGTGCGCCAGCGCCGCTGGTGCGCTTGCCAGGTAGTTTTCGCTATACCAGCCGTTACGCAGCAGGGTGTAAGGAATACCGGAATCGGCGAGCATTTTCTCGGTTTCAACGTGTTCAACGTGCAGACCAAGCGGGGATTTATCGGCGTGCAGCAGGCTGGTGTAAGCAATGAATTTCACCCCGGCGGCTTTGGCGGCGTTTATCACATTGCGGTGTTGCGCGGCGCGCTGGCCCACTTCGCTACTGGAGATCAGCAGCAGCTTGTTCACGCCTGCTAACGCCTGGGTTAACGCGGCCTGGTCGCCATAATCGGCCTGGCGTACCAGTACGCCTTGTTTGCTGAGCGCTTCGGCTTTCGCCGGGTTACGGACGATAGCGACAATCTCTTTTGCCGCCACGGTTTTCAGCAGTTCTTCTACCACAAACTGGCCCAGTTGGCCGGTCGCGCCGGTGAGTGCGATCATGAGTATTCTCCTTCGGTGTTCGGTGAGTGTTGTGGTACGCTAACACCTTAACTAACTTTTAGTAAGTACGCACAAAAAGGTAAGTATGAAAACGCAACTCCGACCGCAAACGTTGAGTGAACAGATGCGCGACGGCAATCTGTTCGCCGAGCATTGTCCCTCGCGGGATGTTCTGAAACACGTCACCAGCCGCTGGGGCGTGCTGATACTGGTGGCGCTACGCGAGGGCACTCACCGTTTTAGCGATTTACGCCGCAAAATGGGCGGCGTCAGTGAAAAGATGCTGGCGCAGAGCCTGCAATGGCTGGAGCAGGATGGTTTTATTAACCGCGTGTCGTATCCCGTCGTTCCGCCGCATGTTGAATATAGTCTGACCCCGCTGGGTGAGCAGGTCAGCGAGAAGGTCGCGGCGCTTGCCGACTGGATCGAGCTGAATATCGAGCAGGTACTGGCCTTCCGCGATGAACGGGAAGGCCAGCAGGCATGGGTGGAATAATTATTTGTTTAGCTGGATGTTATAGATAGCAAAGCCGATGTCGTCATTGGCGACTTTCGCCATCGGGTAGCGAGCTTTCTCTTTGATAAACGCGGCGGCTTTGTCCGTGGGCGCGGTTTCAAAACGAATATCCAGCTTCGCGTCGCTGTGGATCGGTGCCAGTTGCCAGTTGTTGTCGGCAGCCGGATGGATTTCCCCTTTCTGTTTGGTTTCATCGCTTATCCATTTCGCCAGCACCGCGCGGTTTTCATCCGGCGAGGCAAAAGCGATATGGCTGTCGCCCGTACCGGCAAACTTGCCGCCGTAGGCGCGGTAGTTATTGGTCGCCACAAGGAACGCGGCGTTCGGATCAATCGGCTTGCCGTTAAAGGTCAGATTCTTAATGCGTTCCGCCTGCGGGTTAACGCTCTGGCATTCGCCGTCGTAGCGTGCCGGTTGCGTGACATCAATCTGGTAATTCACACCATCGATCACATCGAAGTTATAGGTGCGGAAACCGTCCCAGTTGATCAGGCTTTGCGGCTTATCGCTGTGCGGATCGATCTGGTTAAACTGACCGGCGGAGCACTCCAGCCACTCTTTAACCTCTTTACCGGTCGCTTTCACCACCACCAGCGTGTTCGGGTAGAGGTACAAATCGGCGGCGTTACGGAAGGTTAACTGGCCTTTTTCCACTTCGACATAACTGGCGGGATCGTTTTTGCGACCGCCCACTTTAAACGGCGCGGCAGCGGAAAGCACCGGCAGTTTCGCCAGATCCGGATCGCCCTGAATAAAGTGTTCGACATAGGCTTTCTGCGCATTGTTCACCACCTGCACGGTCGGATCGTCCTGCACCAGCGCCAGGTAGCTGTACATGTTGTCGGCAGATTTGCCGATCGGTTTGCTGACAAACTCGCGGGTGGCGTCGTGATCGTGTTTCAGGATCTCCACCAGTTTACTGTCCTCGCCAACGAGGGCTTTTTTCGCCGCGGCGTCATAAATCGGGCGCGCTTCGGCTTTGGATTCGCGTACCTGCCATTTGCCAGAATCATTGTTCAGCACCAGATCGACCACGCCAAGATGATCGCCCCACATGCCCGGCATCACGGACGGAATACCGTTCAACGTTCCTTTCTGGATATCCGCGCCTTTTATCGCCGCGAAATCTTTACCCGGGAAAACAGCGTGAGCGTGACCAAACAGGATCGCATCAACGCCTGGCACTTCGCTGAGGTAATAAACGGAGTTTTCCGCCATCGCCTGGTACGGCTCCGCCGACAGCCCGGAGTGTGCGACCACGACCACCAGATCGGCCCCTTTGGCGCGCATTTCCGGCACATATTTACGCGCGGTTTCGGTGATGTCGTTCACCGTCACTTTTCCACTCAGGTTGGCTTTATCCCAGACCATGATCTGCGGCGGTACAAAGCCGATATAACCGATGCGCAGCGTGTGCGTTTTGCCGTCGCTGTCGGTGACCGGCGTCTCTTTGATTAAGTAAGGCGTGAACAGCGGTTTTTTGCTTTTCGCATCAATGATATTGGCGTTCACATAGGGGAATTTCGCGCCAGCCAGCGCTTTGTGCAGGTAATCCAGACCGTAGTTAAATTCGTGGTTGCCCAGGTTACCGACGGCGTAATCAAGGGTGTTCATCGCTTTATACACCGGGTGAACTTCCCCGGCTTTCAGCCCTTTCGCCGCCATGTAATCGCCCAACGGGCTGCCCTGGATTAAGTCACCGTTATCCACCAGCACGCTGTTTTTGACTTCATTTCGCGCGGCGTTAATCAGGCTTGCGGTACGTACCAGGCCGAATTTTTCCGTCGCCGTGTCTTTGTAGTAATCAAAATCCATCATGTTGCTATGCAAATCAGTGGTTTCCAGAATACGTAAATCCACCGTTGCAGCCTGCACGCTGGCCGCAATCAGCGTGGCCAGAAGCGTTGCACTAAACTTAATCATCAGAGGCATCCTTTTTCGATCTAAGCCACAAAAGAAAGTGTTATGTACATTTTGTTGCTTACAGAATTGTGAATACTGCCATAAAAGCGCGCAAAGAAAACGCAATCGCTATCACAGATGGCAGATTCCGCCGCAATACGATATAAGTAAAACAATGAGTTACAAACCACTGAACAGAAGAGGTGGAAAATGTTAGATGCAATTTGCCAGCTCGCGCGCGAAGCGGGCGATGCCATTATGCAGGTCTACGACGGGCATAAGCCGATGGAAGTCACCAGCAAAGTGGATGACTCACCGGTGACGGCCGCCGATATTGCCGCACACGGGGTGATTGTGCGCGGTTTACAGGCGTTGACGCCGGACATTCCGGTGCTGTCAGAAGAAGATCCGCCCACCTGGGAAGTTCGCCAGACATGGGGGCGTTACTGGCTGGTGGATCCGCTGGACGGCACCAAAGAGTTCATCAAGCGTAACGGCGAGTTTACCGTCAATATCGCCCTGATTGAGAACGGAAAACCGGTGCTTGGCGTGGTTTACGCGCCGGTGCTGAATGTGATGTATTCCGCCGCGGAAGGGAAGGCGTGGAAAGATGAGGCGGGGCACCATCAGCAGATTCAGGTACGCGATGCGCGTCCGCCGCTGGTGGTGGTGAGCCGCTCACATGCAGATGATGAACTGAAAGAGTATTTACAGCATCTTGGTGAACACCAGACCACCGCCATTGGCTCTTCGCTGAAGTTTTGCCTGGTGGCAGAAGGCAAAGCGCAGCTTTACCCGCGCTTTGGGCCAACCAGCGTCTGGGACACCGCGGCAGGCCATGCGGTGGCGGTCGCCGCCGGGGCACATGTTCACGACTGGCAGGGGCGCACTCTGGATTACACCCCGCGTGAATCTTTCCTTAACCCCGGCTTTCGGGTCTCGCTCTACTGATTAAGCAGTTTGTGCAGCAGGTCGATGACTTGCTGCACCTCTTGCTGGCTCAGCCCGCCATCTTTTGCGTACTGTACGCGCCCGTCTTTATCCAGCACCACAATCGCCGAGCTCTCCTCGTCCAGCTTCCAGGCTTTGCGCGTCACGCCTTCGCTATCCACAATAAATTGTGACCACGGATAGAGCTTCTTATTGCTTTCGATACTGCTGCGCACAAACATCGCGCTACCGGGAATGGCGTCATCGGTGTTAACGATGGTGGTGGTTTGGTATTTATCGTGCGGCAGCTTTGCGGATTTGATCGCTTCAATCAGCGCGGCATTCTTCTCTTTTGCTGACGTTCGACCAGCAATATGCTGCACCACTCGCACTTTGCCTGGAAGTTGGGCGCTATTCCATTTTTTATAGCTAAACTTATCGTTATCCAGTATCAACTCCCCTCTGTCGGCTATGCCCACAGGCGGCACGCGTTGGTTGTTTTCAAAATTATGGGCTGAAGCAACCAGCGGCAGTAACAGGCATGTCGCTGCCAGGATGTTACGTAGGGTCATGGCGTTTCCTTATTATCTCTTGTGTTTGTGCAGGTGATCCGACCACTTGGGCTCGCGTTTTAATCATAAATGCGATCAATGCGTTTTTCTCGCAATCTGGATGCCAGTTTGCGGGCGAACGCACATAACCGTGAAAAAATGTGGGCTTATACTGCGCAGAGTAAGGTGTTGAAAAGAATATTCTGAATAATTGTCATCAAAAGGTAAATAAAGTTATTCACACTATGTATGGGTTAGGTTCTGAACTATAGTCATTGAGCATTAAAATTTGCGCTCACCTACGTTGGTCCGATTGTGGAACCGCAAGAGCGTAATGTTTCACAGGAGATACAAGAATGAAAATTTTCCAGCGTTACAACCCACTTCAGGTGGCTAAGTACGTAAAAATCCTGTTTCGTGGACGGTTGTATATCAAGGACGTTGGCGCTTTCGAGTTCGATAAAGGCAAGATCCTGATCCCGAAAGTGAAAGACAAACAGCATCTGTCTGTCATGTCTGAAGTTAACCGTCAGGTGCTGCGTTTGCAGACCGAGATGGCTTAACAGCTGTGCTATGCAGTAGTTTAAATACGATAAAAAAACGGCCCCAAAGGGGCCGTTGACATTTCTGCGACAGATTACGCCGCGCCTTTACCTTCGGCGTCCGGCAGCTTCGGCGTTAACACCGCCGCGCGGGTATCGATGCGGGTCACCAGCAGCTGATCGATGCGGTAGTTATCAATGTCCACCACCTCGAATTTGTAGCCGGAAAACTTCACCGCATCGGTGCGTTTCGGGATTTTACGCAGCATAAACATCATAAAGCCGCCGATGGTTTCGTAGTTACCGGACTGCGGGAATTCATCGATATCCAGTACGCGCATCACGTCATCAATCGGTGTGCCGCCGTCAATCAGCCACGAGTTTTCATCACGCGCGACGATCATCTCTTCCACCTGGCCGACCAGATCGCCCATCAGTGTCGTCATGACATCGTTAAGGGTGATAACGCCCACCACCAGCGCGTATTCGTTCATGATCACCGCGAAGTCTTCGCCTGCGGTTTTGAAGCTTTCCAGCGCTTCAGAGAGCGTTAACGTATCCGGAACAATCAACGTATTGCGGATCTGCACGCCGCTATTCAGCGCCATGCTCTGGTTTGCCAGCACGCGGTTGAGCAGATCTTTGGAGTCGACATAGCCGACAATGTGGTCGATATCATCGTTACAGACCAGAAACTTCGAGTGCGGATGTTCCGACACTTTCTTTTTCAGGCTCTGCTCATCTTCGTGCAGATCGAACCAAATCACGTTTTCGCGCGAGGTCATCGACGACGGCACGGTGCGCGATTCCAGTTCAAACACGTTCTCAATCAGTTCGTGTTCCTGCTTACGCAACACCCCGGCTAACGCACCGGCTTCCACCACCGCGTAAATATCATCAGAAGTGATGTCATCTTTACGCGCCATCGGCAGCTTGAAGATGCGGAAAATGACGTTGGCCAGGCCGTTGAAAAACCAGACCAGCGGGCGGAAAACAAATAAGCAGAAGCGCATCGGGTTGATGATACGCAAAGCCACGGCTTCAGGCGCAATCATACCGATGCGTTTCGGGGTGAGATCGGCAAACAGGATGAACAACCCGGTTACCAGCGAGAACGAAATAATAAAGCTGAGCTGTTCGGCCATTTCCGGCGAAACCACGTTGATCAACATGCTGTGAAAAACGGGAGAGAACGCCGCGTCGCCGACGATACCGCCAAGAATGGCGACGGCGTTCAGGCCGATTTGCACCACGGTAAAGAACGTGCCGGGCGTTTCCTGCATTTTCAGAATGCGTTGCGCGTTGATATTGCCTTCATCGGCTAGCAGTTTGAGCTTAATTTTTCGCGATGCGGCGAGTGAAATCTCAGACAACGAGAAAAACGCACTTACCGCGATCAGACAGAGTATGACTAAGATACTGTTTAACATAATTTATCCAGCTATTAACCGGATCCTCGGAAGGGGTTTTTGAATATCCATGTGGTAAACACTTATGAAAGCCGGCCCGAAGCGGTGGACCGGCAATTTCGAGGGGTAGTATAGCGTAAGCCTGTCGCAGGCTGCCAGAGGCTTAATTTGCGCCGTTTTTCGGCGATAAAACCCGTGATTTTTTAAGGGTTAAGCTGCGGTGGCAAACAAACACCAATACCGCCGATACCGCAGTAGCCGTGCGGGTTTTTATACAGATATTGCTGATGCTCATCTTCCGCGTAATAGAACGGTGTCGCAGGTTTGATTTCCGTGGTCACCTGGCGCGCGTCGCCTGCGCTGCGCATCGCTTGCTGAAAGCGCGCAAGGCTGGCTTGTGCGGCGTCGCTTTGCTCTGGCGTCAGCGGGTAAATCCCGGAACGGTATTGGGTGCCAGAATCATTACCCTGGCGCATGCCCTGCGCCGGATCGTGGTTTTCCCAGAAAACCTGCAGCAGTTTTTCATAACTCACCACCTTCGGGTCATATACCACCCGCACCGCTTCCGCGTGGCCGGTCAGACCGGAGCAGACTTCGCGGTAGGTCGGGTTCGGCGTGTACCCGCCGGTGTAACCCGCGGCGGTGCTGTAAACGCCATCTAACTGCCAGAACAGGCGTTCCACGCCCCAGAAACAGCCCATGGCGAACAGGGCGACTTCCATCCCTTCCGGAACATGACTCATTGAATGCTCGTTAACAGCATGTAAACTGGCAACGGGCATCGGTGTATTGCGTCCGGGCAATGCATCTGATTGGGAAACAAGCTCTTTTTTATCGAACAGACTCACGGTGATACCTCCCGGAGGGGCTAATTGCGGTTAGGGTTGTGTTGCGGCCTGTGTTTTAACACAATAAACGCCATAAATCAGACTAGATTTAAACATAAGAAATTTTGGGGTAGTCGTCTGTTTTTCAACCTGTGTTAACGGGTTTTTATCGGCTTGTGTTCTGTCGTAAGGCAAAACCTGGCTCAGCGCGGAGCTGCGCTTACGTTTCCTTCCAGGGGTGGGAACAAGGATATTCAGGAGAGAACGTGCCAAAGATCCGTCTGTTATGTTTTGCCGCTTTACTGCTGGTGAGCGAAACGGCTTTCGCCGCCAATGTGCGATTGCAGCTGGAGGGGCTAACCGGGGAGCTGCAAAAAAACGTGCGCGCCCAGTTGTCCACCATTGAAAGTGATGAAGTGACCCCGGACCGCCGTTTTCAGGCGCGCGTGGATGACGCCATCCGCGAAGGGTTAAAAGCCTTAGGTTACTACGAACCCACCATCGATTTCGAACTGCGCCCGCCACCGGCGAAAGGGCGTCAGGTGCTGATTGCGCGCGTGCAGGCCGGTGAACCGGTGCGCATTGGCGGCAATAGCGTGATCCTGCGCGGTGGCGCGCGTACGGACCGCGATTATCTCGACTTACTCAAAAAACGCCCCGCTATCGGCACGGTGCTGCACCATAACGATTACGACAATTTCAAAAAATCGCTCACCAGCGTGGCGCTGCGTAAAGGCTACTTCGACAGTCAGTTTCTTAAAAGCCAGCTTGGTATTGCCCTTGAGCGCCGCCAGGCGTTCTGGGATATCGATTACGACAGCGGCGAGCGTTACCGCTTTGGTACGGTGACGTTTGAAGGCTCGCAAATCCGCGACGAATACCTGCAAAACCTGGTGCCTTTCCACAAAGGCGATTATTACCAGACGCAGGATCTGGCAGAGCTAAACCGCCGCCTGTCCGCCACCGGCTGGTTTAATTCGGTGGTGGTCGCGCCAGAGTTTGATAAAGCGCGTAAAACCAAAGTGTTGCCGCTTAAAGGCGTGGTATCGCCGCGCACGGAAAACACCATTGAAACCGGGGTGGGGTACTCGACCGACGTCGGGCCGCGCGTCAAAGCAACATGGAAAAAGCCGTGGATGAACTCCTACGGCCACAGCCTGACCACCAGCACCAGCATCTCCGCGCCGGAACAGCAGCTTGATTTCAGCTACAAGATGCCGCTGCTGAAAAACCCGCTTGAGCAATATTACCTGGTGCAGGGCGGCTTTAAGCGTACCGATCTGAACGATACCGAAGCGGATTCCACCACGCTCGCGCTGTCGCGCTACTGGGATCTCTCCAGCGGCTGGCAGCGCGCTATTAACCTGCGCTGGAGCCTCGATCACTTTACCCAGGCGAACGTGACCAACACCACCATGCTGCTTTACCCTGGCGTGATGATCAGCCGTACCCGCTCGCGCGGCGGCCTGATGCCAACCTGGGGGGATTCGCAGCGCTACTCGGTGGATTACTCGAATACCGCCTGGGGATCGGATGTCGACTTCCTGGTATTACAGGCGCAAAACGTCTGGATCCGCACGCTTTACGATCGCCACCGCTTTGTCATGCGCGGCAATCTGGGCTGGATCGAAACCGGGGACTTTGAGCGCGTGCCGCCGGATCTGCGCTTCTTCGCCGGGGGAGATCGCAGTATTCGCGGCTACAAATACAAATCTATCGCGCCTAAAAATGATGACGGCAAGCTGATTGGTGCCTCCAAACTGGCGACCGGTTCACTGGAGTATCAGTACAACGTCACCGGCAAATGGTGGGGGGCGGCGTTTGTCGATAGCGGCGAAGCGGTGAGCGATATCCGCCGCAGTAATGTGAAAACCGGCGCGGGTGTTGGCGTGCGCTGGGAGTCGCCGGTCGGGCCTATCAAGCTCGATTTCGCCGTACCGGTCGGTGATAAAGAAGAACACGGATTACAGTTTTACATCGGGTTGGGGCCGGAATTATGAGTTTATGGAAGAAAATCAGCCTCGGCGTCCTGGTGTTTATCCTGCTGGTGCTGGGCACCGTGGTCTTTCTGGTGGGCACTACCAGCGGGCTGCATCTGTTATTTAACGCGGCCAACCGCTGGGTGCCGGGGCTGGAAATTAGCCAGGTGACTGGCGGCTGGCGCGATCTGACGTTAAAAAATATCCGTTTTACCCAGCCGGGCGTGGCGGTGAACGCGGGCGAAGTGCACCTGGCGGTGAAGCTTGGCTGCCTGCGCGACAGCAGCCTGTGCGTGAACGATTTGTCACTGAAAGATATCAATGTCGTTATCGACAGCAAAAAAATGCCGCCCGCCGCACCGGTAAAAGAGGAAGAGAGCGGGCCGCTGAACCTCTCCACGCCATACCCGATAACGCTAAGCCGGGTGGCGCTCAACAATGTCAATATCAAAATCGACGACACCACCGTTTCGGTGATGGATTTCAGCACCGGTCTGAACTGGCAGGAGAAAAACCTGACGCTGAAACCGACATCGCTACAAGGGCTGCTGATTGCGCTGCCGAAAGTGGCCGATGTGGCGCAAAAAGAGGTCGTTGAACCGAAAATCCAGGACCCGCAGCCGCAGGAAAAACCGCTCGGCGAAACCCTAAAAGCGCTGTTTGAAAAGCCGCTGCTGCCGGAAATGACCGATGTTCATCTGCCGCTCAATCTCAACATTGAAGAGTTTCGCGGCGAACAACTGCGTCTTACCGGCGATACCGACATTCTGGTGCGCAGCCTGTTGCTGAAAGTAAGCAGTATCGACGGGCAGATGAAGCTTGACGCGCTGAATGTGGATTCTAATCAGGGCCAGGTGCGCGCCACCGGTAGCGCCCAGTTGCGCGATACCTGGCCGGTAGATATTACGCTCAATACCACGCTGAATATCGATCCGCTGAAAGGCGAGAAAGTGAAACTGAAAGTCGGCGGCGAAATGCGTAAGCAACTCGACGTTGGCGTCAATCTCTCCGGGCCGGTCGACATGGATCTGCGGGCGCAAACGCAACTGGCCGAAGCCGGTTTGCCGCTGGATCTGCAGATAACCAGCAAGCAGCTTTACTGGCCGTTTAGCGGGGAAAAACAGTACCAGGCTGATGACCTGAACCTGAAGCTTACCGGCAAAATGACCGACTATGTTTTGTCGTTTCGCACGGCAGTGAAAGGCCAGAATGTACCGCCTGCGACCATTACGCTTGATGGTAAGGGCAACGAACAGCAACTGAACCTCGATAAACTGGTTATTGCGGCGCTGGAAGGCAAAACCGAGTTAAAAGCGCTGCTCGACTGGCAGCAAGCGATTAGCTGGCGCGGTGAATTAACGCTGAAAGATATCGATACCGCGAAAGCCTTCCCGGAGTGGCCATCGAAACTGAATGGCCTGATCAAAACGCGCGGCAGCCTGTATGGCGGCAGCTGGCAAATGGAGGTGCCGGAGCTGAAACTGAGCGGCAACGTGAAGCAGAACAAGGTCAACGTTGACGGGCAGCTAAAAGGCAACAGCTATTTGCAGTGGACGATCCCCGGCCTGCACCTGGAACTGGGGAAAAACAGCGCCGATATTAAAGGCGAACTGGGGGTTAAAGATCTCAACCTTGATGCCACGATTGATGCGCCGGGGTTGAATAACGCGCTGCCAGGTCTGGGCGGCACGGCGAAAGGGCTGGTGAAAATTCGCGGTACGGTGGATGCGCCGCAGGCGCTGGCGGATATCACCGCCAATAACCTGCGCTGGCAGGATCTTTCCGTGGCTCGCGTGCGCGTGGAAGGCGATGTCAAATCCAGCGACCAGATTGGTGGCAAACTGAACGTGCGCGTGGAACGCATTGCCCAGCCAGGCGTGAACCTGAGCCTGGTGACCCTGGCGGCGGACGGCAATGAGCAACAGCATAAACTCCAATTGCGCGTGCAGGGCGAGCCGGTTTCCGGCCAGCTTAATCTGGCGGGCAGTTTTGACCGCCAGCAGCAGCGCTGGAAAGGGACACTGAGCGATACGCGCTTTGCCACGCCGGTTGGCCCGTGGTCGATTAACCGCCCGGTAACGCTGGATTACCGCAATCAGGAGCAGAAAATCGCTATCGGCCCGCACTGCTGGCTGAACCCGAACGCCGAACTCTGCATTCCGCAAACCATCGACGCAGGCGCAGAAGGGCGTGCGGTCGTGAACCTGAACCGCTTCGACCTGGCGATGCTGAAACCCTTTATGCCGGAAACCACGCAAGCAAGCGGCGTGTTTAGCGGTAAAGCGGATGTCAGCTGGGACACCACCAAAGCGGGGCTGCCACAAGGTGAAGTGACGCTCGCCGGGCGCGGTGTGAAAGTGACGCAGGTGGTAAACGACGCGCCGCTGCCGCTCGCGTTTGACACCCTCAATCTCAACGCAAAACTGCGCGATAACCGGGCCGATCTCGGCTGGTTGATCCGCCTGACCAATAACGGCCAGTTCGATGGCCAGGTGCAGGTAACCGATCCGCAAGGGCGGCGTAATCTGGGCGGCAACGTGAATATTCGCAACCTCTCGCTGGCGATGGCGAACGCCATTTTCAGCCGGGGCGAGAAAGCGGCAGGTACGTTGAATGCCAGTTTACGTCTTGGCGGCAACGTGCAAAGCCCACAGCTGTTCGGGCAACTGGGGCTGAACGGGCTGGACATTGACGGCAACTTTATGCCGTTTGATATGCAGCCCAGCCAGCTGGCGATGAATTTCAACGGCATGAGTTCGACCTTGCAGGGCGTGGTGCGTACCGGGCAGGGGCAGATCAATCTGAGCGGCGACGCCGACTGGAGCCAAATCGATAACTGGCGCGCGCGCGTGGCGGCGAAAGGCAGCAAAGTGCGCATTACCGTGCCGCCGATGGTGCGCCTGGATGTCTCGCCGGATGTGGTATTTGAGGCGACGCCAAGCCTGTTTACGCTGGATGGCAACGTGGATGTGCCGTGGGCGCGCATTGTGGTGCATGACTTACCGGAAAGCGCGGTGGGTGTCTCCAGTGATGAAGTGATGCTGAATAACGACTTGCAGCCTGAGCAGCCAAAAAGCGCGTCGATTCCGATCAACAGCAACCTGACGGTGCATGTCGGCAACAACGTGCGGCTCAATGCATTCGGCCTGAAAGCGCGGCTGACGGGCGATCTGAAAGTCGCACAGGATAAGCAGGGGCTGGGCCTGAACGGGCAGATCAACATTCCGGAAGGGCGTTTCCATGCTTACGGCCAGGATTTGCTGGTGCGTAAAGGCGAACTGCTGTTCTCCGGGCCGCCGGATCAGCCGATGCTGAATATCGAAGCGATTCGTAACCCGGAATCGACAGAAAACGATGTGATTGCCGGGGTTCGCGTCACCGGCACCGCCGATGAGCCGAAAGCGGAGATTTTCTCCGATCCGGCGATGTCGCAACAAGAAGCGCTCTCGTACCTGCTACGTGGTCAGGGGCTGGAGAGCGAACAGAGCGACAGTGCGGCGATGACATCGATGCTGATCGGCTTAGGGGTTGCACAAAGTGGGCAGGTTGTGGGTAAAATCGGCGAGACTTTTGGCGTCAGCAATCTGGCGCTGGACACCCAGGGCGTCGGCGACTCCTCGCAAGTGGTGGTCAGCGGCTATGTGCTACCGGGTCTACAAGTAAAATATGGTGTAGGAATTTTTGACTCACTGGCGACTCTCACGTTACGTTATCGCCTGATGCCTAAGCTGTATCTTGAAGCGGTGTCTGGCGTAGATCAGGCACTAGATTTGCTCTATCAGTTTGAGTTTTAGCAATGCGAATATTTGTCTACGGCAGTTTACGACGCAAGCAGGGCAACAGCCACTGGATGACCAATGCTCAGTGGCTGGGGGACTTTTGTGTCGAAAATCATCAGCTGTATAGTCTGGGGCACTATCCGGGCGCAGTAGCCGGTGAAGGAAGCGTCAAGGGCGAAGTTTATCGTATCGACGCAGCAACGCTCGGTGAGCTGGACGCTCTGCGCACCGCGGGCGGTGAATACAAACGCCAGTTGATCCAGACGCCTTATGGCAGCGCCTGGATGTATGTTTACCAGCGTTCGGTTGAGGGAAAAACCTTGATCGAGAGCGGTAACTGGCTCGACCGCGAGCAGTACCAGAAGTAATCACACTTAGAGAACCGCGCCGCTGGCGCGGTTTTTCTTTTCAGCCGAGTAAGGACGAGAAACATGTTACGTAAGACAGCCTGGGTAGTTGCCGCAGCGCTGCTGCTGGCGGGTCTCTTTAGTTTTGGCTACCTCACTTATTACCCTTTCCTCCACTTTTTCTGGGGGCGTGCCGGGCTGGTAATGACCTCCGTTTCCGCCGCTATGCTGGCGACGCTGATTAACGGTCTACTGTTCGCTTTTTCTGGCTTGCTGATACTGCTTTTGATGCTACGACAAAATGCCCGGCAGCGTTTTTCCGCGCAGCGGATTGTGGTAAGAAGCCTGGGGGCTGCGCTGGGTAACGTGGCGCTGTTTAGCCTGTTTGTCGCCGGGCATAAATTTCTGCTGGCACCGCAAATACCGCCAGGTGTGAGCGTGAATATCACTCATGACTATTTCCACCCGGAGCGGGTGCTGAGCACGGTTATTGTGCTGGCGTTCTCTGCCTGGCGGCATAAAACCCGGCCAGCGTAAGGTGGCCAACGCGCGTTCCGCTTAATCCGATCTCTGCCTGGCTCAGGCAGAGTCATTAAACCGGCAGCTCACAAAGCCTGGACGAAAAAAAGCCCCGGTCGCATTACGCGCACCGGGGCTTTTTTCACTAAAACGGATTACTTCTTCGCTGCGCGCTCGAAAGAGGCAACGATTTCAGCTTTCGCCGCTTCAGCGTTGTCCCAGCCGTCCACTTTCACCCATTTGCCTTTTTCGAGATCTTTGTAGTGCTCGAAGAAGTGGGTGATCTGCGCTTTCAGCAGTTCCGGCAGGTCGTTCACATCTTTAATGTGATCGTACTCTTTGCTCAGTTTGGTGTGCGGTACGGCAACCAGTTTGGCATCTTCACCGGATTCGTCGGTCATTTTCAGCACGCCAACCGGACGGCAGCGGATCACAGAACCAGGCTGCAGCGGGTACGGCGTCGGCACCAGCACGTCTACCGGGTCACCATCCAGCGAAAGGGTGTGGTTGATATAACCGTAGTTGCACGGATAGAACATCGCGGTGGACATGAAACGGTCAACGAACAGCGCGCCGCTCTCTTTGTCGACTTCGTATTTGATCGGGTCAGCGTTAGCCGGAATTTCGATAACAACGTAGATATCTTCTGGCAGATCTTTACCCGCCGGGACGTTCAGTAAGCTCATGTTTGTTTCCTTTAAAATGTGTGGCAAACAAGTGCCGGGTATTATAGCCAACTGGCGGTGAATGTCTTGGGCTGTTTTAACTTACTCACACTTTTTCAGACGCTTTCTGACACGCCATTTATGACCGTTTTATCCATAACCATAGCAGCATCATCAATAATTTTGTGTAACCGATTACAGCGAAATTTCGTTCTAATCCGTACGCAGTAAATTTCTGCAATTTCAATGGATAAATGAGGTGAATTAAAACCGCGCTTTTCGCGCGCCAGATCGCAACTGGTCATCAACAATTCATTCACTTTTCCGATTTGTGATGTAACGCATTCTGTTACATCCTCGATTGTCTATAGTTTTCCCGCAGGTGAAGTTGTAGCCAACAATAACCCTCGAGGATGCTCTTATGTGGAAGCGCTTACTTCTTGTCACAGCAGTTTCGGCAGCCATGTCGTCTATGGCAATGGCCGCCCCGTTAACCGTAGGATTTTCGCAGGTCGGATCTGAATCCGGCTGGCGAGCCGCTGAAACCAACGTCGCCAAAAGCGAAGCCAGCAAGCGCGGCATTACGCTGAAGATTGCTGACGCTCAGCAGAAGCAGGAAAACCAAATCAAAGCGGTGCGTTCGTTCATCGCCCAGGGCGTTGACGCCATCTTTATTGCGCCGGTGGTGGCAACAGGCTGGGAGCCGGTGTTGAAAGAAGCCAAAGACGCCAAAATCCCGGTGTTCTTGCTCGACCGCTCCATCGATGTCAAAGACAAATCGCTCTACATGACCACGGTGACCGCCGACAACATTCTTGAAGGCAAGCTGATTGGTGACTGGCTGGTGAAAACGGTCGATGGCAAACCGTGTAACGTCGTTGAGCTGCAAGGCACCGTGGGTGCGAGCGTGGCGATCGATCGTAAGAAAGGGTTTGCCGAAGCCATTTCGAAAGCCTCTAACATCAAAATCATCCGTTCTCAGTCTGGCGACTTTACCCGCAGTAAAGGTAAAGAGGTGATGGAGAGCTTTATCAAGGCGGAAAACAACGGCAAAAACATCTGCATGGTTTACGCCCACAACGATGACATGGCGATCGGCGCTATTCAGGCCATCAAAGAAGCGGGTCTGAAACCGGGTAAAGACATTCTTACCGGTTCTATTGACGGTGTGCCGGATATCTACAAAGCGATGATCGACGGCGAAGCGAATGCCAGCGTTGAGTTGACGCCAAATATGGCAGGCCCGGCATTCGACGCGCTGGAGAAATACAAAAAAGACGGCACCCTGCCGCCGAAGTTGACCATTACCAAATCGACGCTCTATCTGCCGGATACGGCGAAAGAGGAGTTAGAGAAAAAGAAAAACATGGGTTACTGAGTCGCAAAAACCCTCTCCCCGCCGGGGAGAGGGTAAATGTGTAAGGGGTCAACAATGAACGCGGAAGCACACCAGGAAATCCTGCGTACTGAAGGCTTAAGTAAATTTTTTCCCGGCGTAAAAGCGCTCGATAACGTGGATTTCAGCTTGCGCCGCGGCGAAATCATGGCCCTGCTTGGGGAGAACGGTGCAGGAAAATCGACGCTGATTAAAGCGTTAACCGGCGTTTACCACGCCGATAAAGGGGCTATCTGGCTGGAAGGCCAGCAAATCAACCCGAAAAATACCGCCCACGCCCAGCAGCTTGGCATCGGGACGGTGTACCAGGAAGTCAACCTGCTGCCGAATATGTCGGTGGCGGATAATTTATTCATTGGTCGCGAACCCCGGCGTTTTGGTTTATTGCGTCGTAAAGAGATGGAAAAGCGCGCGACTGAACTGATGGAATCCTACGGCTTTTCACTGGATGTGCGCGAGCCGCTTAACCGCTATTCGGTGGCGATGCAGCAGATTGTGGCAATCTGCCGCGCTATCGATCTCTCCGCCAAGGTGCTGATCCTTGATGAACCTACCGCCAGCCTCGATACCCAGGAAGTGGAGATGCTGTTTACCCTGATGCGCCAGTTGCGCGATCAGGGCGTCAGCTTGATCTTCGTTACCCACTTTCTCGATCAGGTGTATGAAGTCAGCGACCGCATCACCGTGCTGCGTAACGGCGGTTTTGTCGGTTGCAAACCAACCAGTGAGTTGCCGCAAATCGAACTGGTCAAAATGATGCTGGGCCGTGAGCTGGAAAGCAACGCCCTGCAACGTGCCGGGCGCACGCTACTGAGTGAAAAACCGGTGGCGGCGTTCAATGGTTACGGCAAAAAAGGGGTGATCGCGCCGTTCGATCTGGAAGTGCGCCCCGGTGAGATTGTCGGTCTGGCCGGGTTGCTAGGCTCGGGGCGTACCGAAACCGCCGAAGTGATTTTTGGCATTAAACCCGCCGACAGCGGCAGCGCGACCATCAAAGGCAAGTCGCAATCTTTACGTTCGCCACACCAGGCTTCGTGTCTGGGCATCGGTTTTTGCCCGGAAGACCGTAAAACCGACGGCATTATCGCCGCCGCATCGGTGCGGGAAAACATTGTGCTGGCGTTGCAGGCGCAGCGCGGCTGGCTGCGGCCGATCCCGCGCAAAGAGCAGAATGCGATTGCCGAGCGTTTCATTCGCCAGCTTGGCATTCGCACACCGAGCGCCGAGCAGCCGATTGAATTTCTTTCCGGCGGCAACCAGCAGAAAGTGCTGCTTTCACGCTGGCTGCTGACGCGCCCGCAATTCCTGATCCTCGATGAGCCCACGCGCGGTATCGATGTGGGGGCGCATGCGGAGATCATTCGCCTGATCGAAACCCTCTGTGCCGATGGCCTTGCGCTGCTGGTTATTTCGTCCGAACTGGAAGAGCTGGTCGGCTATGCGGATCGGGTGATTATCATGCGCGATCGTAAACAGGTGGCGGAGATCCCGCTCGCTGAGTTGTCCGTTCCGGCGATCATGAATGCCATTGCGGCGTAAGGAGTAGAGTGTGATGCCTCAATCACTTGGCCAAACGACGCCGCCAAAGCGCCGTTTTAACTGGCCGACCGGAACGCCGCAGTTGATAGCGCTGCTGCTGGTGTTGGTGGTGGATAGCCTGGTCGCGCCGCATTTTTATCAGGTGGTGTTACAGGATGGTCGCCTGTTCGGTAGCCCGATAGACATTCTTAACCGTGCCGCGCCGGTGGCGCTGCTGGCCATTGGTATGACGCTGGTGATTGCCACCGGCGGTATTGATCTGTCGGTCGGGGCGGTGATGGCGATTGCCGGTGCGACGGCGGCGTCGTTAACGGTCGCCGGACACAGCCTGACGGTGGTACTGCTGGCGGCGATCGGCACCGGTGTGCTGGCCGGTTTATGGAACGGCATTCTGGTGGCGATTTTGAAGATCCAGCCGTTTGTCGCCACGCTGATTTTGATGGTCGCCGGGCGCGGTGTCGCGCAGTTGATCACCTCGGGGCAGATTGTCACCTTTAACGCCCCGTCGCTGGCCTGGCTGGGCAGCGGTTCGCTGCTGCTGTTTCCCACCCCGGTGATTATCGCGCTGGTTACGCTGGTGCTGTTCTGGCTGTTCACGCGCAAAACCGCGCTCGGCATGTTCATTGAAGCGGTAGGCATCAACATTCGCGCAGCGAAAAACGCCGGTGTGAATACCCGTGTTGTGGTGATGCTGACCTATGTGCTGAGCGGCGTGTGCGCGGCGATAGCCGGGGTGATTGTCGCGGCGGACATTCGCGGCGCGGATGCCAACAACGCCGGGCTATGGCTGGAGCTGGACGCGATCCTGGCGGTGGTGATCGGCGGCGGTTCGCTAATGGGCGGGCGCTTCAATCTTGTGCTGTCGGTGGTGGGCGCGCTGATTATTCAGGGTATGAACACCGGCATTTTGCTCTCCGGTTTCCAGCCGGAACTCAACCAGGTGGTGAAAGCGGTGGTGGTGATGTGCGTGCTGATTGTTCAGTCGCCGCGCTTTATCGCGCTGATTAAAGGAGTACGCGGTCATGATAAAACGTAATTTACCGCTGATGATAACGCTGGGCGTGTTTGTGCTCGGCTACCTCTACTGCCTGACGCAGTTTCCCGGTTTCGCGTCGACACGTGTGATTTGCAACATCCTGACGGATAACGCTTTCCTGGGGATTATTGCCGTTGGTATGACTTTCGTGATCCTCTCTGGCGGCATTGATTTGTCCGTCGGCTCGGTGATTGCCTTTACCGGGGTTTTTCTGGCGAAAGCCATTGGCGACTGGGGCATCTCGCCGCTGCTGGCGTTCCCGCTGATTCTGCTGATGGGCACCGCGTTTGGCGCGTTTATGGGGCTTATGATCGACGCGTTAAAAATCCCGGCGTTTATCATCACCCTCGCGGGGATGTTTTTCCTGCGCGGCGTCAGCTACCTGCTGTCGGAAGAGTCGATTCCGATTAATCACCCGGTCTATGATTCGCTCTCCAGCCTGGCGTGGATGATCCCCGGCGGCGGGCGTTTGAGCGCGATGGGGCTGCTGATGTTATTCGTGGTGGTGATCGGTATTTTCCTCGCACACCGCACCCGCTTTGGCAACGAAGTCTACGCGATTGGCGGTAATGCCACTTCCGCGAACCTGATGGGTATCTCAACGCGCAGTACCACCATTCGTATCTATATGCTCTCGACTGGTCTTGCGACACTGGCGGGGATTGTCTTCTCCATTTACACCCAGGCCGGTTACGCGCTGGCAGGCGTGGGGGGTGAACTGGATGCTATCGCCTCGGTGGTGATTGGCGGCACGTTGCTTAGCGGCGGCGTCGGCACCGTGTTGGGTACGCTTTTTGGCGTGGGTATTCAGGGACTTATCCAGACCTATATTAACTTCGACGGCACACTCAGTTCATGGTGGACCAAGATTGCCATTGGCATCCTGTTGTTTATTTTTATCGCGTTGCAACGTGGCTTAACGGTGCTGTGGGAGAACCGCCAAAGCTCACCTGTTACACGCGTTAGCACAACGGCAACAAAGTAATAACATATTGAAATGACTATTTTTCCCTAAAGTAATTCCGGTGGCGGTCGATAACTGACGAATCGGCTTAATTTACGCCAAAAAGTATCGCTGCTACCGGGATTCACATCATGCTTAAAACGCTTTCGATCCGTACTGGTTTACTTTCTTTGCTGGCTGTTATGACGTTTCTCCTGCTGCTGGTTAGCGGCATCGGAGTTTATGCACTCAATAAAAGTTCCTCATCGCTGGAGCGAATTAGCCAGCTTCAGGGCGAAAAGATGGCGCGCCTGAGCGAAGGCTACACGCTGATCCTGCGTGCGCGTAATGAAGCGGGTCAGGCCGTGCGCATGATGGAAGTTGGTTTGCTGGACGATGCCGCCAAATCGGTAAAAATGATCAATGGCGAAATCGAACTCGGTGAGCAATCGCTTGCTGGTGTGATTAAGGCGGGCGTCGATGATGAACAAGGTGCTGCACTGCTGGCGGCGTTAGCGAAAAGCTACGGCGACTACGTCAATCAGGGCATTAAACCGATGCAGGATGCGCTCAACCAACAGAGCGCCGATGCCTATTACGATCTGCTGGAAAACAAACTTATCCCTATCTCCCGCCAGTTCGACAACGACATGCAGGCTTTCCAGAAATGGGGCGAAGTGCGCGGCAAAGCGGAAGTGAGCGCCGTTCAGAGCAGCAAAAACGGCGTTATGCTACTGATTCTGGTGGTGGCGTTACTGGTGGCCGGGATCATCGTACTGGCCTGGCTGGCGCTGCGCCATTTACTGCTCAAGCCGCTGGATACGTCTATTCAGCAACTGGAACAGGTAGCGGCAGGGGATTTGACCTATCTGAAAACCGACGTCAGTAGCAAAGAATTTAACCGGCTGAATGCGGCCATCGAAGAGATGCGCCAGTCGCTGGTGGGGTCGGTCACCCGCGTGCGTGATGCCAGCTCGCAAATTGATACCGGCAGCCGTGAACTGGCGGCGGGCAACATCGATTTGTCGCAGCGTACGGAATCGACCGCCACATCGCTGGAGCAAACCGCGGCCAGCATGGAGCAGATCACCGCCACGGTGAAACTGAACGCCGACAACGCCGAACAGGCACACAAACTGGCGAAGACGGTTTCCGATACCGCCGATCGCGGCAGCGAAATGGTCTGCTATGTAATTGAAAAAATGCGCGATATCTCCGCCAGTTCCGATCGCATTGCCGACATTCTTAGCGTGATTGACGCCATTGCTTTCCAGACCAATATTCTGGCGCTGAACGCCGCCGTTGAAGCGGCGCGCGCGGGTGAGCAGGGGCGCGGTTTTGCAGTCGTAGCCGGTGAAGTGCGTAACCTTGCCAGCCGCAGCGCCGAATCGGCGAAAGAGATCCGGGCGCTGATCAGCAGCTCGCAGGCGCAGGTGTCTGAAGGCAGCGATCTGGCGATGCAGGCCGGCGAAACGATGGACGAAATCGCCGAAGAAGTGTTGCGCATGACCAAACTGATGCGCGAAATCGCCAATGCGTCGCAGGAGCAGAGCCGCGGTATTGAGCAGGTGAATATCGCCGTCAGCCAGATGGATGAAACCGCGCAGCAAAACGCGGCGCTGGTACAGCAATCTTCTGCGGCGACCCGTTCGCTGGAAGAGCAGTCGCGCGAATTGTTGCAGGCAATGGCTTCATTCCGTTTACAGACGCAGGGATAACGAAAGGCAACGACATGGGAATCTGTATTCAATGCGATAAGGAAGCGCTGAAAGAGAGTGATTTCTGCGCGGAGTGTGAGGCGCGCGAGTTTAAAAAAATTCGCGGCTGGCTGTTTGTTCCTGCTATTGGGCTGGTGCTGTCGCTGCTCAGCGTGATTGTCTCTTTCAGCGCGACGCTCAAAGTGGTGATGGAGCATTACAGCGTGCTCGTTGGTGGACAAAAAGGGATGCTCGTTTTCGAACTGGTATTCTACGGGGTAATGTTCGCCTACACGGTCTTCGTCGGGAGCCTGTTCTTTCGCAAGAAACGGCTGCTTCCGCGTTTTTACATTGGTTTTCTGCTGTTATGGATTGCCTTTCATGGCGTAGATGTATGGCTGGCGCATCAGGTGTTTGATGTGCCGTATGTCTACGATACCGTAAGCTCACTGGTTCGTAGCGTAATAAGCGCGGCGATTTGGATCCCCTATTTTGTGGTGTCCGAGCGCGTCAAACGCACCTTCGTATGCTAAAAAAAAGCGCCACAATCGTGGCGCTTTTCTCGTTTTGCCCGGCTGATTACGCGTCCGGGAACTCACGCATATAGCGTTCTACGTCATCCACCATATGCTCGTTGCCGACAAAGAACGGACGGCGCTGATGCAGGCTTTCCGGTTGGATATCCAGAATACGGTTTTTGCCGTCGCTGGCTTTGCCGCCCGCTTGTTCCGCGAGGAACGCCATCGGGTTGCATTCGTACAGCAGACGCAGTTTCCCTTCCGGGTGGCTGGCGGTGCTTGGGTAGAGGTAGATGCCGCCCTTCAGCAGGTTACGGTGGAAATCCGCTACCAGCGAGCCGATGTAGCGCGTGGTGTAAGGGCGGTTGGTCGCTTTATCTTCTTCCTGGCAGAACTTCAGGTATTTCTTCACGCCCTGCGGGAATTTGATGTAGTTGCCTTCGTTAATGGAGTACGTGTTGCCACGATCCGGGAAGCGCATACGCTCCTGACACAGGCAGAACACGCCAAGTGACGGATCGTAAGTGAAGGCGTGTACGCCACAGCCGGTGGTGTAAACCAGCATGGTGGACGAACCGTAAACCACATAACCGGCGGCGACTTGTTTGTTGCCCGGTTGCAGGAAATCTTCCATGGTGACCGGCGTGCCGACTGGCGTTACGCGGCGATAGATGGAGAAAATTGTCCCGACGGAGACGTTAACGTCGATGTTGGAGGAACCATCCAGAGGATCCATCAGCACCACATATTTTGCGTGCTCGCAGCCTTCGAAAACGACGATCTCATCTTCTTCTTCAGAGGCGATGCCAGCCACGATATCGCGGGCGCGGAGTGCGGCTTTCAGTTTTTCGTTCGCGAACAGGTCGAGTTTTTGCTGCTGCTCGCCCTGCACGTTTTCAGCACCGCTTGCACCCAGGATATCGACCAGACCGGCCTTATTGATATCGCGATGAATGATCTTGGCGCCCAGTTTTATCGCCGACAGCAAAGCAGTCAGTTCACCCGTTGCATGCGAGAACTCATGCTGCTTTTCGACAATAAATTCACCTAACGTTTTCATAACACTTTCCCTGCATTTTTCATGATGGAGTAAAGCGATTGTAGCCTGTGGTTTTCAGGTTGCTGCTCACAGCAAGTTCCGGATAGTAAACAGCCGACGCCGTAACAGCCAGAGCTTTCGCAAACGAAAACGCGAAGGTCCTGTAACAATACTAACAAACATTCAAAAGCTCGCGCACAGGTGAATCGCGCCAGCTATATGCGGATTATCCTGAAATGCATTTCTCTGTGCGTAAACATATGAGTAAAATGTGCGCCAGTTTAAGAAAGGATAACGACGTATGCGCATTCATATATTGGGGATTTGTGGCACTTTCATGGGCGGGCTGGCAATGCTGGCGCGCTCGCTGGGACACCAGGTAACGGGCTCGGACGACAGTGTCTATCCGCCGATGAGCACGCTGCTTGAGAATCAAGGGATTGAACTGATTGAAGGTTATGACGCCAGCCAGCTCGATCCGGTGCCGGATTTGGTCATCATCGGCAACGTGATGAAGCGCGGTAATCCCTGTGTGGAAGCGGTGCTGGAAAAGAACATTCCGTTTATGTCGGGCCCGCAATGGCTCCATGACTTTGTGCTGCGCGACCGTTGGGTTGTCGCCATTGCCGGTACGCACGGTAAAACCACCACCGCTGGCATGGCGACCTGGATTCTGGAAGCCTGCGGTTACAAACCGGGCTTCGTGATTGGCGGCGTACCGGGCAATTTTGATGTATCCGCGCGTCTGGGTGAGAGCCCGTTCTTCGTGATTGAAGCCGATGAATATGACTGCGCCTTCTTCGACAAACGTTCCAAATTTGTCCATTACTGCCCGCGCACGCTGGTGCTCAATAATCTTGAGTTTGACCACGCGGATATTTTCGATGACCTGAAAGCGATTCAGAAACAGTTCCACCACCTGGTGCGCATCGTGCCGGGGCAGGGGAAAATCATCTGGCCGGAAAACGACATCAACCTGAAACAGACGATGGCGATGGGCTGCTGGAGCGAGCAGGAGCTGGTGGGCGAGCAGGGCCACTGGCAGGCGAAAAAACTGAATACTGACGCCTCCAGTTGGGAAGTGTGGCTGGATAACGAATGCGTAGGCCAGGTGAACTGGGGTCTGGTGGGCGAGCACAACATGCATAACGGCCTGATGGCGATTGCCGCTGCGCGTCATGTTGGTGTTGCCCCGGCAGATGCGGCGAACGCGCTGGGCTCTTTCATCAATGCGCGCCGACGTCTGGAGCTGCGTGGCGAAGCCAATGGCGTGACCGTGTATGACGACTTTGCCCATCACCCGACGGCAATCCTGGCAACCCTCGCGGCGCTGCGCGGGAAAGTGGGCGGCACCGCGAAAATTATCGCCGTGCTGGAGCCACGCTCAAACACCATGAAAATGGGCATCTGCAAAGCCGATCTGGCTCCGTCGCTGGGACGTGCCGACGAAGTGTACCTGCTGCAGCCGCCGCATATTCCCTGGCAGGTGGCGGAAGTGGCGGATGCCTGCGTACAGCCTGCGTACTGGAGTGCGGATGTAGATACGCTGGCGGAGATGATTGTCAAAAGCGCCCAGCCGGGCGATCACATTCTGGTGATGAGCAACGGCGGGTTTGGCAGTATCCACCAGAAACTGCTGGACGGACTGGCGAAAAAAGCGCAACTCGCTGCTGAAAGCGCCTGATTAGATAAGCCGAATAAAAAACCGCGCCTGAAACCTGGCGCGGTTTTTTTATGCCTGCGCGTTACTCTTTCGCCATCGGCGTTTCAATCGACTGCGGGGTTTTGCTGCCCTGAATTTCCTGCACGCGTTTCTCTACTTCAGCCACCTGACCGCTGTTGTGCAGCAACGTATAGGTTAAATCGAAGCGGGTGCTCTGGCCTGGTTGCAACTGTTTCACGCGTTTTTGTTCACGCTCAATGGTCACCGGGTAGGCGTAGCTGGTGCCCGGCTCGATACCGGTGACGTAGCCCTGTTTTTCCGTGTCGGTATTTTTCCACAGCGTCAGCACCGGCAACTGTTCAGTGTTATAGCTGATCGCCACGCCTTTATCTCCGGCCCTGTTGAGCAGTGCCGCGACAGTCTGTTTACTGGCGTCGGCCAGCGGCTTGATATTAAACACCATTTCGTCGAAGCCCTTGGTTGGCCCAGCGTAGGTTTGCCACTCTTTCAGCCCCTTTTTAGCGTAATCATTGAACGGGCTGACGTTTTCATACGGCGTAATAAAGCGCGCGCCCTGTTCAAGGATCGGTTTGCTGAAGTTGCTGTGGTAGATGATTTGGTAATCGTGCGGATAGTCAGCATGGTTGGTCAGCACGTCATGCAGGCTGAAACTGTTGCTGCCCGGAATGTAGCGCAACTCCATTTCCGTTTGCAAATCCGCTTTTTTGAAGGTGCTCTCTTTCACTAATCCGCGAATGCGAATTTCATAGGGTGCCGTTTCGCTAACATCGACGGAAACCTGCGAAGCGGGCGTGTTACCCACTTTGCCATGCAGGGTGTAAATCTGTCCGTCCGCCGTTACCGGATGGCCGGTCCACTCGTAACCGCAGCGCACCACCATCTCGTTGAAACCTTCCAGCCAGCCGAGTCCGTTGCGGCTTTCTAGGTTGATGAATGCCGGGTTAACGACCTCTTTTACCGGTGAATTCCAGCCCATATGCACACCAAAACCGTCTGCATAGAGTAAATTCATCCCGCGCGTCGGGCTCAGTGCGATAGTCAGGCCGTTTTTACTGCTCAGTTTGATAACTTTGCTGCCCTCTTGTTTGCCACCATGCAGTACCACCTGCTCAATGCTGAACTGCTGATCTTTGATGTTCAGCTGATCGCTGCTGATGCGCCAGTTTCCCTGCTCAACGCCGCCTTCAGCACTTGTCAGCACCCAGGTTTTCGCCATTACCGGAGCAGATACAAGCAGGGCAAGTGCGGAAAGCATTACGGTTTTTTTCATCATTTCGTCCTTTTTAGCTGAATCGATTATTTGCACCACGGCTGAAATCTACGTTTTGCGCAGGGGAGAAAATGTGATCCGTTTCATTTGGTGAAAATGAGCGAGGATGAGAATGAAAATAGCTGATATTGATCGCATTTATCTATGAAATGAAAGATATATGCGTGATAAATATGTGATAGAGAACGTTTTTAGCTTTAACGATTCAGCTAAATTTTGATCGCATTAAGAAGGGAATAAATGAAACAGGAAAAGGGAAGTGGGAAAAGCCCTCTCCCGCAGGAGAGGGATAATGCAGAAAGATTATTGCTCGCTGGTTTCAGCCAGTTCACGCAGATACTGGAAGATTAAACGCGCGGATTTCGGCGGTTTGTTCCCTTCTTTCTCTTTTTTCGCATTACGGATCAGCGAACGTAACTGCTGGCGGTCAGCATCCGGCCACAGGTTCAGCACCTCTGGCACCGCATCATCACCCTCTTCAATCAGGCGATCGCGGATCTGCTCCAGCTTGTGGAAAAAGGCAACTTGCTGGTTGTGGCGGTTTTTCAGCTTATCCAGCGCCTGGCGAATCGGATCGACATCGCGCTGACGCAGCATTTTACCGATCAACTGCAACTGACGGCGGCGACCCTCTTTCTTAATGCGCTGCGCCAGCTCAATAGCGTCGCGCAGATCCTGGTCGAGCGGGAGTTTATCCAGCGCGTTTTTACCAAGATCGACCATTTCCGCGCCGAGCTGCTTTAACTCTTCAGCATCGCGCTTAATTTCACTCTTACTGACCCAGATGATCTCGTCATCTTCGTCTTCAATATCATCACCGGGCACGTCGTCGAGCCAGTCGTCGGGCTGCTTTGTCATCTCAGGCTCCTTAAAAAAAGAGGCTAATGTTACCAGTTAAGGCGCGCACTGAAAAACGGTTCTCTGTTAGACTTCAAAGAATCTCTCCCTTAATTATGGCATTGGCAATGAAAGTAATCACACAAGTTGCACAACAACGCAAAACGCTGGAAGAGGCGGTTTCCACAGCGCTGGAATTAGCTGCCGGAAAAGCGGACGGTGCGGAAGTGGCTGTCAGCAAAACCACCGGGATCGGCGTGAGCACGCGCTACGGCGAAGTGGAGAATGTCGAATTTAACAGCGATGGGGCTCTGGGGATAACCGTTTATCACCAGAACCGTAAAGGCAGCGCCTCGTCAACCGATCTCAGCCCGGACGCGATTGCCCGCACCGTACAGGCGGCGCTCGATATCGCGCGTTACACTTCGCCGGATCCTTACGCGGGCGTGGCAGATAAAGATCTGCTGGCGTTTGAGGCACCCGATCTTGACCTGTTCCACCCGGCGGAAGTGACGCCGGATGAAGCCATCGAATGGGCCGCGCGCGCCGAGCAGGCGGCGCTGAAAGCGGATAAACGCATTAATAATACCGAAGGTGGCAGCTTCAATAGCCATTACGGCATTAAAGTCTTCGGTAATAGCCACGGCATGCTGCAAAGCTACTGTTCCACGCGCCACTCGCTGTCGAGCTGCGTGATTGCCGAAGAGAATGGCGACATGGAGCGCGATTACGCGTACACCATCAGCCGTGATATTAACGAACTGCAAACGCCGGAGTGGGTGGGCGAAGAGTGTGCGCGTCGCACGTTGTCCCGCCTGTCGCCGCGCAAGCTGCCGACCATGAAAGCGCCGGTCATTTTCGGCCACGAAGTAGCGACCGGCCTGTTTGGTCACCTGGTGGGGGCGATTGCCGGTGGTTCTGTCTACCGCAAATCGACGTTTCTGCTGGACTATCTTGGCAAGCAGATCCTGCCAGAGTGGCTGACTATTGAAGAACATCCGCACCTGCTTAAAGGGCTGGCATCTTCACCGTTCGACAGCGAAGGCGTGCGTACCGAACGCCGCGATATCGTGAAAGATGGCGTACTGATGCAGTGGCTGCTGACCAATTATTCCGCGCGTAAGCTGGGGCTGAAAAGCACCGGACATGCGGGCGGTATCCATAACTGGCGCATTGCCGGACGCGGCTTGAGCTTTGAACAGATGCTAAAAGAGATGGGCACCGGGCTTGTGGTCACCGAGCTGATGGGCCAGGGCGTGAGCGGCATTACCGGTGATTATTCGCGCGGTGCGTCCGGTTTTTGGGTAGAAAATGGTGAAATCCAGTACCCGGTGAGCGAAATTACCATTGCAGGAAATTTGAAAGATATGTGGCGTAATATCGTTACCGTTGGTGACGATATCGAACACCGTAGCAATATTCAGTGTGGTTCAGTGTTACTCCCGGAGATGAAAATCGCCGGACAATAACTCCGTGGCGCACAGAGTTGCGCCTTTAGCGTGAATAATAAAAAAAGGAAGTGAGCAATGCGTAAAAACCTGTTAGCGATCCTTGCTGTGTCATCGTTGTTTGTTGGATCGTCGGTGTTCGCCGCCGATCTCGAAGATGATATGGGCACCCTGAATGACAATCTGAAAGTGGTGCAGAAAACCAGCGACGCTGGCGAGATGAAAGATGCATTAACCAAAATGCGTACCGCTGCGCTGGATGCACAAAAAGCGACGCCGCCGAAACTGGAAGGTAAAGCGGCAGATAGCGCGGAGATGAAAGATTATCGTCACGGCTTTGATGTGCTGGTCGGGCAGATTGACGGCGCGCTGAAACTGGCTAACGAAGGCAAAGTGAAAGAGGCGCAGGACGCCGCCAAAGGGTTCATTGATACCCGCAATACGTATCACAAGAAATACCGTTAATTCGGTATCTGATTAAACGAAGCGGGGCAATCGCCCCGCTTTTTACTTCAGCTTCTCGACCGGCATTTCCGGTGTCCGCTTTTTATTATGTGCTTCCCTGGTGCTGTTTCATTTTTAAAACGCGTTATGTCAGGGGATCAAAATCACCTTCCCGCTAAACTCTCTGTTTTCCAGCAAGTCATGCGCCTCTTTACCCCGATAGAGCGGAAAAGATGTCACCTCCGGCAATTTAATATGTCCTGCTTTCAGCAGCGCAAACAGGCGATCGGCGCGACGCTGCCGCTCGTGCTGCGAGGTCAGATAAGTCCACAGATCGGCACCGATAACGCCGGTGGAACGCAACAAAAACTGCGCCGGATCCGGCGTGGGGATCGTGCCGCCGGACATACCGAACAGCACAACGCGCCCGCCATCTTTCAGGCTGTCCAGGCTTTGTTGCAGTGTGCTGCCAACCGAATCAAACACGATATCGCAACCCGGCGTATGCCAGGCGCGAACCTTTTCAGGCCATGAGTCGTAATCGGCGGCGGCGTCTGCGCCGTTACGCAGGCAGAGGCGTTGCTTGGCTTGGTTTGAAGCCACGGCGAACACCTGCACCCCCCGGTGTACCAGCATTTGCGTCAGCAGGCTGCCCACGCCGCCAGCGGCGGCCAGCACGGCGACACGCATGCCGGGTAGCACCGGTAACACATCATGCACCAGATAATCTGCGGTTAAGCCTTGCAACAGAATTGACGCGGCCTGCGCTTCAGAAAGCCAGTCGGGAAGGCGAATGGCGTTTTCCTGCGCCACCACAATATGGCTGGCGTGCGCCAGCGGCACATCGGCAAAACCCACGCGATCGCCCGGCTGCCAGCCGCTTACCCCGCTTCCCACGGCAATCACCTGACCGGCGCCTTCATACCCGGCAACCCAGGGGGCGCTTCCTGCCAGCGGGTAACGCCCCTGGCGGCGATAAATATCCGCAAAATTCAGCCCGGCGGCAGACACGTCAACCAGCAACTCACCCGCGCCGGGCTGCGGCGTAGGGTGATTGTGCAGGTACAGCACATCCGATGCGCCAAATTCATTGAAAACCAGCGATTGCATCATTAAGAACCCAATAAACGATAATGGCGCTATTATTTCCCGCGTCCTGTTGCGGATAAATGGGGCGTTGTTATCTTCATTTGATACTGTGGGTTTAGAATGCGGGTGGAAAATGGATTATCTCAAATGCGTTGAGTCGTTTGTCAGCACCATCAAGTTCGGCAGTTTTACCGCCGCCGCCGACTCGTTAGGCATCACGCCGGCAATGGTCGGTAAACATGTGCGCGAACTCGAGCGTCGTACCGGTTGCAAGCTGCTGCACCGCACCACGCGCCGCCAGGGTCTCACCGAAGCGGGCCAGCGTTTTTACCAGTATGGTCTGCAAATCCTCGCCACCGTTCGCGAAGCAGACGGGTTAGCCAGTCATCTTTATGAAAATGTCTCTGGCCTGCTGCGCATCAGCGCGCCGGTGGCCTGGGGCAACCATGTCTTAACGCCGATCCTGTCACGTTTTTTACAGCAATATCCCGGCGTGAATGCGGAAATAGTGCTGGGCGATCGCAAAGTCTCGCTGATTGAGGAGCGCTTCCAGCTCGCTGTGCGCGTCGGCGCTGTCCAAGATGAAGGGATGATTGCCATTCCGCTGGCGCCGTACCAGATGATCCTCGCCGCATCGCCAGACTATTTAGCGCGACACGGCACGCCCGAAACCCCGGAAGAGTTGAAACAGCACCACTGCATCAGTTTTAGCCAGTGGCGATCCGATCACAGCTGGCAGCTGCAAGGGCCGGACGGTAAGCAAGAGGTGGCGATTACCCCGCGGCTGATGGTGGATTCCGGCGAGGCGATTCGCCAGGCGGCGCTGGCCGGGCTGGGGATTGTGCAGCACGCCGACATCATGTTGCAGCGGGATATCGACGCAGGTCGCCTGTGTGCCGTACTGCCGGGCTATTTACCGCCACCGCGCCCGATGCACTTATTACATTTACCCGGCAGGCCGTTGCTGCCGCTGGTGTCATCATTCACAGATTATCTGTTGCGGGCGCTGAACAACGGGCAGGAATAAGTAAACCTTATTCACCTCACACTTTTCCTCTCCCGCCCGCCGTTTTTTTGTGCTTTTGGGCTGCCGTTTTTCCGCCGCTTTTGGTCAAAATTGTGACCGCAATACAGTGAAAAATCCCTCAGCGGCCTCATTTTGAGGCGCAGATCACTAAAGCCTTCCGCGTTTCCACTTCGAAGTGGAAAACTCCTCGCTACAAACTCTTAACCTGCAACGTTAGTTTTATTCCGAAGCCATTAACGGGGTACGACGAGTGAATAACGGAGCGGTAATAAACGACGCGGAGCAGGCTGCGCAAACGGCAACCCTCGCTGAACGCATGCTGAAGCAGGTGTATGCCTTACTCAGTTCTCAGAACATTACGCCGAACGCGGTGCAGCAACAGATGCTGACCTCTCATGTCCGCGCTATGGCGCACCGGTCGGTAACCGGCGAACCGCTACCGGAAGTGGATGCCAGCCTGTTTGATGAGATCTCGGCGGATTCCATGAACCTTGCCCGCGACGTCGTGGCGGCCTTTGGCAACCTTCCGGAAGAAGAAGCCTGGCTGCTGTCGGTGCATTTCGAAGTGGCGAAAGACAACCTTTAAGGAGCGAACAATGGAACAGATTACCGTAGTGATTGGCGACCGTCTGGGGAAAGGCCAGAAAGTGGCGGCCGGTGTAGAAAAAGCGGGCGGCCGCGCGGTGGTCGTGCCGGGCGTGGCGGCGGATATGAAACTTGGCGACGTGATGAAAGCGGAAAACGCCACCTTTGGCATCTCCTTTTGCGGCAGCGGCGGCGCGGGCGCTATCACCGCGCAAAACAAACATGGCTACAAAGCCAAATATGGCATGCGTTCTGTGGAAGAGGGCGTGACGGCGATTAACGAAGGCTGCAACGTGCTGGGCTTTGGCTTTATGGACAAAGAAGAGTTAGGCGAGCGTCTGGTGCAGGCGTGGCAGAAAAAATACGGCGCATAACCATGAAAGAACAGTTCACCACCACGGTCAGGGTAAAGGGCAAGGGCGATGCGAAAGCGCGCGCCTTCGCCGATGCGCTGAACCATGTTCAGGCCGCGGTGATGAAAACGTCGCCGCACATTTTACTGCGCATTGAGCCACAGGACGTGCAGGTTGTTCAGGCGCAGGAAACGACGCGCAAAGAGGCGTTTTTGTTCCTCTTTCTGCGCCGTATAAGACGCACGTACAGCGTGGAGCTGGACGTCACCGTCAACGTGACCGCCATCAATCTCGATAAAGTGGATTTCGTCACGCAATAACTCACCGCATACCCCAGAAATCACTATCACAGGGTAGAAGAGGGCAGACTGATGTTCTTAATCATACTAATAAAATCGCTCATTATCGGCGGCCTGGTGGGCGTCGGCGTGGGCGCAGGGGCTGCACGCATGTTCCATGCGCCGACCACGCAAGGGATGGGCGCGTTTCGTACACTGGGCGAACTGAACTCCTGCGAAGGGGACCCGGCTTCGCACTTCTCTTTTGGTCTGGGTTTCTTCTTTAACGCCTGGGCGTCATCCGTTGCGGCGGGGTCGTTCACCCAGGACGTTGACCACCGCATTATTCCGAACTGGGGCGCTGCTGCGTTGATGGTGAAAAACCGCAACGTGGGCGAAACCCTGCACGATCCGAAAAAGATGGCTATCGCCTGCGGCTTGATCGGCATGGTGGTTGTCACCTTCCTCAACCTGACTGCTTCCTCCGTTCCGGCGGCGTTGCAGGTGACAGCGGTGAAAGTGCTGGTTCCGGCCGCAAACCTGCTGGTCAACACCGTGATGCCGGTGATTTTCTGGCTGGCGGCAATTGATGCAGGCAAGAAATCCGGTTTCTGGGCGACCGTTTTTGGCGGCGCGGCGCAGCTCATTATGGGTAACGCCGTACCGGGTCTGGTGTTGGGCATTCTGATTGGTAAAGGTGTGGAAGAGAGCGGCTGGAACCGCGTCACCAAAGTGATGATGACAGCGATTGTCGCGCTGTTTGTGCTGAGCGCGTTCTTCCGCGGCTTTGATCTGAAAATGATCGAGTCCTTCCACCTGAGCGCGCCGGACTGGCTGTCGCTTATCCACAACTCGCTCAGCGGCAAATAAGGAACCGAGATGGAACAGAATAAAGGCTTTTGGTACGCCGACTGGTCATTCCCGATTTTCGTCGGCCTGCTCTCTTCCGGCGTGTTCGCCGGGACACACATGTACTACCTGTACGGCATTGGCGCGTTTAACGAAGTGGCGTTTGTTTCGATGCTGCGTTCCGGCATGGATACCGGCGTTTACGGCGCGGTGGCGGCATTTGGCGCGAGCTTCCTGTTTGCCCGCATTATCGAAGGTTCGCTGGTAGGGATTTTGGATATCGGTGGCGCTATCCAGACCGGGGTGGGGCTTGGCGTGCCGGCGCTGCTGCTCGGCGCGGGCTTTGTCTTCCCGGTGGCGAACTTTGTGGCTTCGCTGGCTACCGGGCTGATCATCGGCCTGGCGATTGGCTATCTGATTATCCTGGCGCGTAAGTTCACCATCAACCAGAGCGACTCCACCTACGGCGCAGACGTGATGATGGGCGCGGGTAACGCGTCCGGCCGCTTCCTTGGCCCGTTGATTATCCTCAGCGCGATGACCGCTTCCATTCCGATTGGTATTGGTTCGCTGATTGGCGCGCTGCTGTTTTACCTCTGGCAGAAGCCGATCACCGGGGGCGCGATCCTCGGCGCGATGCTGCTGGGCTCCATTTTCCCGGTAGCCCTCTGACACCCACGGGCGCTGCGGCGCCCGTTACTCCTGGAGATACGCATGTTTGATTTACTCCTGCGCCGGGCGCGTCTGGTTGACGACACGGTGACGGATATCGCCATCGCGGCGGGCAAAATCGCAGCGCTTGGCGATATCGACGGCCCGGCGGCGAAAAGCGTGGATTTACGCGGCGAACATTATGTCAGCGCTGGGTGGATCGACTCCCATGTCCACTGTTACCCGAACTCACCCATTTATCACGACGAGCCCGATAGCGTCGGCATTCAGACCGGTGTTACCACGGTGATTGATGCCGGTAGCACCGGCGCGGATGACATCGATGATTTCTATGCCATTACCCGTAAGGCGTCGACGGACGTCTATGCGCTGCTGAATATCTCGCGCGTCGGGCTGATTGCGCAAAACGAGCTGGCGAACCTGAATAATATCGACGCCGACGCTGCGCGTGAGGCCATAAAACGCCACCCGGATTTTATTGTCGGCCTGAAAGCGCGCATGAGCAGCAGCGTGGTCGGCGACAACGGCATCACACCGCTGCAACGCGCCAAAGTCATCCAGCAGGAAAACGGCGATTTGCCATTGGTGGTGCATATTGGCAACAACCCGCCAAACCTTGATGAGATTGCTGAACTGCTGACCTCCGGCGACATCATTACCCACTGCTATAACGGCAAACCGAACCGCATTTTGACGCCTTCCGGCGAGCTGCGCGCCTCGGTGACGCGCGCCATTGCGCGCGGGGTGCGGCTTGATGTCGGGCACGGCAGCGCCAGTTTCAGCTTTGCGGTGGCTCAGCAGGCCATCGCGCTGGGTATTTTGCCGCAGACCATCAGCTCCGACATTTACTGCCGCAACCGCATCGATGGCCCGGTGCGCTCGCTGGCGAATGTGATGGCGAAATTCCTCGCCATCGGCATGTCGCTGCCGCAGGTGATCGCCTGTGTGACCGACCACGCCGCTGATGGCCTGCGCCTGCAACATAAAGGGCGTCTTGCCGTGGGTTTCGACGCCGATCTGACCATTTTCGACCTGAAACGCCAGCCGGTGCTGTTCACCGATGCGGAAAACGAGACGTTACAGGCCGAACACATCCTCACGCCGCTTGCCGCCATTCGCGCGGGCAAGGGCTATATGACCGAACAAGGGAGTGCCGAACATGCCTTCGATTTATGATAAGTACCAGCTAAAACAGGTGATTAATGCCTCCGGGCGCATGACGGCGCTCGGCGTTTCCACGCCGCGCCCGGAAGTGGTCGACGCTGTAGTCAGCGGCATGAATCACTACTTCGAAATGAAAGACCTGGTGAATAAAACCGGGGAGTACATTGCAAAACTGCTGGATGTCGAAGGCGCGATCGTGGTGTCGTGCGCTTCCGCCGGCATTGCGCAATCCGTCGCCGCCGTGCTGGTGAAAGACAGCGACTGGCTGCTGGAAAACCTGCACAGCACACCGATTGAGAACAATGAAATCGTACTGCCGCGCGGGCACAACGTTAACTTTGGCGCACCGGTAGGCACCATGGTGGCGCTGGGCGGTGGCAAAGTGGTGGAAGCCGGTTACGCCAATGAATGCTCTGCCGATCAACTGGCGGCGGCAATCTCGCCGCGCACGGCAGCGATCCTCTTTATCAAATCTCATCACTGCGTACAAAAAAGCATGCTCAGCGTGGAGCAGGCCGCCGTGGTGGCACGCAAGCACAACCTGCCGCTGATTGTCGATGCCGCAGCCGAAGAGGATTTGCAGTGCTACTACCGCGCCGGAGCCGACCTCGTTATCTACAGCGGCGCAAAAGCGATTGAAGGGCCAACCAGCGGGCTGGTGATCGGCAAAACGCAGTATGTGGAGTGGGTAAAACGCCAGACGGCGGGCATTGGCCGCGCAATGAAAGTGGGCAAGGAGGGCATTCTCGGCCTGACCTGCGCCATTGAACACTATCTTTCTGCCAGCAAAGAGAGCGGGGCGGAGATGGTCGCCAAAATGACACCGTTTATTGAGCAGCTCAACACGCTAAAAGGCGTGAGTGCGCGCGTGGTGTGGGATAGCGCCGGGCGCGATATTGCCCGCAGCGAAATCAAATTTGATGAAGCCGTCACCGGTATCGCTACCGGCGAGCTGGTCAGCGCCCTGAAACTGGGGGAATACGCCATTTACTTCCGTGGTTATAAAGCCAACGAAGGGATTATCGAAGCCGATGTGCGCAGCGTCACCGCCGATCAACTGACGATCATTTATCGCCGCATCGCCGAAGAACTGAACAAGGGAGCAAATGCATGAAACTGACGCCGAATTTTTACCGCGACCGCGTATGCCTGAACGTGCTGGCGGGCAGCAAAGAGAACGCCAGCGCGATTTACGAGGCCGCGGAAGGCCATGTGCTGGTCGGCGTGCTGTCGAAAAACTACCCCGATGTCGCTACTGCCGTCGCGGATATGCGCGACTACGCGGCGCGTATCGATAATGCACTTTCCGTTGGCCTCGGCGCAGGCGATCCAAACCAGTCGGCCATGGTTAGCGCCATCTCCCGTGAAGTTCAACCGCAGCACGTTAACCAGGTGTTCACCGGCGTGGCGACCAGCCGCGCGCTGCTCGGGCAGAACGACACGGTGGTTAATGGCCTGGTCTCGCCAACCGGTACGCCGGGAAGGGTAAAAATTTCCACCGGGCCGCTGAGCAGCCAGGCGCCAGACGGCATTGTGCCGGTGGAAACCGCCATTGCACTGCTAAAAGATATGGGCGGCAGCTCCATTAAATACTTCCCGATGGGCGGGCTGAAATGCCGCGACGAATTTATCGCCGTGGCGCAAGCCTGTGCGCGCCATGATTTCTGGCTGGAGCCGACCGGCGGCATCGATCTGGACAACTTCAGTGAAATCCTGCAAATCGCGCTGGATGCGGGTGTTCGCAAGGTGATCCCGCATATTTACAGTTCGATCATTGATAAGGCGAGTGGCGACACGCGCCCGGCGGATGTTCGCCAGTTGCTGGACATGACCAAAGCACTGGTGAAGTAAACGATCTTCCCTCCCGATAAGGGAGGGAACCCCCCCTCGTCACGTAAGGAGTCACCATGCTTACCGCTCGTCATCTGCTTACCGTTTCACTTTCTCTGCTGGCAACCAGCGCCATGGCACAAACGCAGTACGCCTGGGTCGGAACCTACAACCCGAACGGCGAAGGGCTTTATCGCTTTACCGTTGATCCGCAATCCGGTGCGCTTGGCAATAAAACGCTGGTCAGTCCGTTGCCGAATGCGGCACAGCTAACGGTGGCGCGGGATGGTAAAACCCTCTACCTCGCCAGCGAAGTGGAAAAGGGCGCGGTGCAGGCGCTGCGTATTGGCGCTAACGGCGAGTTAAGTGTGCTGAACCAGGTGGCGTCCGGCGGTGCCGGACCGGTCTATCTGTCGCTGACGCCGGATGGCCGTTTTCTGCTGGTGGCGAACTATGTCAGCGGGTCGATTGCCGTGCTGCCGGTGAAAGCGGATGGTAGCCTCGGCGAAGCGGTGGATACGCGTCAGGATCAGGGCGAACCGGGAGCCGCGAAACCGGCTGCGGCGGTGGAAGGCAGTTTTGCGATTAGCGATCACAATGGTCCGCATGCGCATATGATCGCCGTCGATCCGAGCGGGAAATTCGTCTTTTCCACCGATCTTGGACTGGATCGCATTTATCAGTATCAGTTTGATGGCAAAACGGGCGCGTTAACGCCGAATGATCCACCCTTTATTAGCGCCTCTTCGCAAGGTGCCGGGCCGCGCCACTTTGTGTTCACGCCAAAGGGCGATGGCCTGTGGCTGATCAATGAAGAAGCCTCGACGCTTACACACTATGCGCTGAACAAAACCACCGGCACGTTGCAGCCGGGGAAAACCTTTTCGGCGCTGCCGAAAGAGTATAAAGGCACCAGTTTTGCCTCCGGGCTGGTATTAAGTGGTGACGGTAAACAGCTGTATGTTGCCAACCGGTTGCATAACAGCATCGCGCACTTTACGGTGAAAGCCGATGGTTCGCTAACCCATCAGGATGATGTCTGGACGCGCGGCGATTACCCGCGCACGCTAACGCTGGCGGAGAATGGCCGCTGGCTATACGTGATGAACCAGCGCAGCGATAACATCACCCGTTTTCGCGTGGAACGCGACGGTAAATTGCAGTTTGAGCCGGACTACACGCCGGTAGGCAGCCCATCTCAGATGGTTATTTCATCTCACCCCTAAGCCTGGAGAGCGACGTGCGATTCCCGAACCAACGTTTGGCGCAACTGTTCATGATGTTGCAAAACGAGACGCTACCGCAGGATGAGCTGGCACAGCGCTTGTCGGTCTCGACGCGTACCGTTCGGGCCGATATCACCGCACTGAACGCTCTGCTGCTGCACCACGGCGCGCAGTTTATTTTGACGCGCGGCAGCGGCTATCAACTGAAAATTGATGACGTCACGCGTTACCAGAGCTTGCAGGCGTCGCGCCCGCGCGCGCTGCGCATTCCGCGTAGCGGGCCGGAGCGGGTGCATTATCTGGTGGTGCGTTTTCTCACCTCCGCCTTCTCGCTCAAGCTGGAAGATCTGGCGGATGAGTGGTTTGTTAGCCGCGCCACGCTGCAAAATGATATGACCGAGGTGCGGGAGTGGTTTTCCCGCTACCGTCTGACGCTGGAAACGCGCCCGCGCCACGGCATGAAACTGTTTGGCAGCGAAATGGCGCTGCGCGCCTGTCTGACGGATCTGTTGTGGGAACTGGCGCAGCAAAATGCCGATAACCCGCTGATCACGGAAGAAGCGCTCAATCCGGGGGTGCCTGAGGCGCTGGCTACTATTCTGCATGACTGTTTTAACCGCCATCATATTCGCCTGACGGATGAGGGCGATCTGTTTATCCGCCTTTACTGCGCGGTGGCGGTTCGCCGCATCAGCGAGGGCTATCCGCTCTCTGAATTCAGCGCCGAAGATGGGGACGAAAATGTCAAAGAGGCGGCGCGGGATATCTCTGCTGCGCTGCAACATCTGGCGGGAAAACCGCTGGCGGCGGCGGAAGAGCACTGGCTGCGGGTGCATATCGCCGGGCGACGCGTGCAGGAGATCGCACCCAGCGCCATCAGCGCCGATGACGACGAAGCGCTGGTCAACTACATCCTTGGCTACATCAACACGCACTATAACTACAACCTGCAAAACGATGACCAGCTACATGCGGATCTGCTCACGCATATCAAAACCATGATCACCCGCGTGCGCTACCAGATAATGATCCCTAACCCGTTGCTGGATAACATTAAACAGCACTACCCCATGGCGTGGGATATGACGCTGGCGGCGGTCTCCAGTTGGGGGAAATACACGCCGTATGTGATCAGCGAAAACGAGATAGGTTTTCTGGTGCTGCATATCGGCGTGGGTCTTGAGCGCCATTACAACGTGGGTTATCAGCGCCAGCCGCGGGTGTTACTGGTGTGCGATGTCGGAAATGCGATGGTGCGGATGATTGAAGCGGTGCTGTCGCGTAAATATCCGCAGATTGTGGTAACACGCACCGTGACGCTGCGTGAGTACGAGCAGTGCGACGGCATCGCGGAAGATTTTGTCATCTCCACCGCGCGGGTAAATGAAAAAGATAAGCCGGTCGTCACCATCGCGCCGTTTCCCAGCGAGTATCAACTGGAGCAGATCGGCAAGCTGGTGCTGGTAGACAGAACGCGGCCGTGGATGCTGGAAAAGTATTTTGATGCCGCGCATTTCCGCATCATTCACGGCGCGATGGATCAACAAACGCTGTTCAACACCTTATGCCATCAGTTGCAGGATGAAGGCTTTGTCGATGCGGAGTTTCTCGATTCGGTGGTCGAGCGCGAAGCGATTGTCAGCACTCTGCTCGGCGAGGGCATTGCGTTGCCGCACGCCCTCGGGCTGCTGGCGAAAAAAACGGTGGTCTACACCGTGCTGGCTCCGCAGGGGATCGCGTGGGGCGATGAAACTGCGCATGTCATCTTCTTGCTGGCGATCAGCAAGAGCGAGTATGAAGAAGCGATGGCTATCTACGATATTTTCGTCACCTTCCTGCGCGAGCGTGTAACGGCGAGGCTCTGTGCCTGCGCGGATTTCGCGTCGTTTAAAAGCGTGGCGATGGAGTCGCTGAGCCGCTTTTGAGCCCATACCGGGGCGCTTGCACGCCCCGTACCCGTTAACCATCGGTAGAGCGGGTCAGTGCCTCCCATGCGTCAATCTCCGCAGCGAGTGCCGCCAGTTTTTCACGCACCAGGCTGAGCGCATCGCTGCCCAGCAGCAGGTGCGCGGGCGGCGTGTCGCTGTCTATTATCGCCAGCATGGCGCGAGCCGCTTTGACGGCATCGCCGGGCTGTTTTCCGCTCTTTTCCTCGCGCGCCTGGCGAATCGGATCAAAAAGCGCATCGTAATCGGCAATGGCGCGCGGGGTGCGGATCATCGAGCGTCCGGCCCACTCGGTACGAAACGATCCCGGCGCTACGGCCGTGACGTGGATACCAAAAGGCTTCACCTCTTTGCCCAGCGTTTCGCTGATCCCTTCCAGCGCGAATTTGCTCCCGCAGTACCAGGCGATCCCCGGCATGGTGATATAACCGCCCATCGAGGTGATATTGATAATGTGCCCGCTGCGGCGCTGGCGCATGCCGGGCAGCACGGCTTTCATCATGGCTGCGGCACCAAATACATTGACGTCGAATTGGTGGCGCATCTCTGCAAGCGAGGACTCTTCCATGATCCCTTCATGGCCGTAACCGGCGTTGTTTACCAGCACGTCGATTGCCCCGATGTGTGATTCAACCTCTGCGACTACGTCATTGATTTGCGCAAAATCAGTGACATCAAGCAAGCGGGCAAACGCCCGATGCGGATGCAGGGCTTCAAATGCCTGCTGCGCGTCGTGGTTGCGCACTGTGCCAATAACGTTGTGGCCCGCCGCCAGTGCTTCCTGCGCCAGCGCGCGACCAAAGCCGCTGCTGACGCCGGTGATAAAAAGTGTTTTTACAGATGACATAACGTCTACTCCCATGAAAAATGGAAGCTGCATAGTATTCTCAGATTTGCTGGCTTTTTAGGCCATATCTTCTCTTTTTATTGCCTGATCTTATGAGGTACGCGATGTCAGATATGATCGCCAGGTTAATGGAACTTGCCCCGCAGGAGGGGTACAACCTGACCGCGCTGGCGGATGTGCGCATTTTGCGTTCCGATCGCCCGCTGGCCCGCACGCCGGTGCTGTACGATCCGGGGATCGTGATTGTCTGCCAGGGCAGCAAGCGGGGGTATTTCGGTCAGCAGATCTATCTTTACGACGAACAGCACTACCTGGCGGTATCGGTTCCTGTGCCTTTTGTAATGGAAACGGATGCATCGGCAGACCACCCGCTGCTGGCGATTTACATGCATCTGGATTTTCAGGTTGCCGCAGATGTGATGCTGCAAATTGAACAGCACGGCTTTCCGCTGCTATCCGCTTCGCCGCAAAGCATGATCTCCAGCCCGATGGACGAGACGCTGAAAACAGCGGTGCTGCGTTTACTGGAGACGCTCGGTAACCCGCTTGAGGCGGCAATCCTTGGTCCGGCGCGGGTACGGGAACTCTATTTTCGTGTTTTGACCGGCGCACAAGGCAATGCGATGCGCGCCGCGTTAGCCTTGCAGGGGCAGTTCGGTAAAATTGGCAAAACGCTGCGTTACATTCATGCGGCTTATGCTCAACCCTTAACGCTGTCGCAACTGGCTCAGCAAGCCGGGATGAGCGTGCCAACATTCCACAGTCATTTCAAAGCGATAACCCGCATGCCGCCAATGCAGTATGTGAAATCGGTACGGCTGCACCAGGCGCGGATGTTAATGGTTCGCCAGCGACTCACTGCCGCAGCGGCCTGTTACGCCGTCGGTTACGAAAGCCCGTCACAGTTTAACCGCGAATTCAAACGGCTCTTCGGTTTACCGCCGGCGGAGGAGGTCAGACGTATGCAAAACAGTTTTGCCGTTCCTCCGGCGCATTCAGCGTCGGAATACATATCGTCGCACTGAAATGAGAATATGCAGGGAAGTATTGTGAAAATTGCGCGAGGAAATCAACGCAAGTGATGCACAACCTGGTTGCTGCTGCCACGCCAGATAAGCATCGGGTCTTTCAGATCCTGAACAAATTTGCCGTCGATTAGCACGTTGATCAACCCGACCACCTCCCGCTGCGCGGCGTTCAGTTCGTCCATTTTGTAACCGGTCCACACCCAGATATCTTTACCGGGGCACTCGGCGCGGATGCGGGTCACCAGCTTTAAAATATCCGGCACGTTTTGCGGGTGCAGCGGATCGCCGCCGGAGAGCGAAATCCCCTGGCGTTTGATGCGCGTATCGTTGAGATCGGCAATGATCCGATCTTCCATTTCTTCAGTAAACGGCACGCCGGAGTTCAGCCGCCAGGTGCTTTTGTTGTAGCAGCCAGGGCATTCGTGTACGCAACCGGAGACGAACAGTGTGCAGCGGGTGCCGGGGCCGTTGACGATGTCGACTGGATAGTATTGGTGGTAATTCATGTTTCCTCGTCGCATTTGGCGCTGTAGCTGCGTTGGCTACTCTCGCGCACCCGGGTCACTTACTTATGTAAGCTCCCCGGGATTTACTCGTTTGCCGCCTTGCTACAACGTCAACTGCTTAGAGGAAACGTAGCAGAGAAAAATCGTAGCGGCAGAAAACGTAGGCCCGATAAGCGTAGCGCCATCGGGCAATCAGGTACGGTGAAATCACTGACTGTGTGCCCGGCGCGGGTAAACGCCACTCACCGGGCGACGGAGGTGTTAACCGATTTGCCCGTTGCCGAGGTGTTTCACGCGGCGTTTCACTTCTTCCTGCTTGCCGGCGTTGAACGGACGCGCGTCCGGGCTGCCGAGGTAGCCGCAAACGCGGCGGGTAACGGAGACGCGGGACGCGTCGTGGTTACCGCATTTCGGGCAGGTAAAGCCTTTGCTGGTGCATTCGAACTCGCCGGTAAAACCGCACTCGTAACACTCATCAATTGGCGTGTTGGTGCCGTAATACGGCACGTGCTGATAGCTGTAATCCCAGACATCTTCCAGTGCGCGCAGGTTGTGCTGAATGTTCGGATACTCGCCGTAGCAGATAAAACCACCGCTGGCTAACGGCGGGTACGGCGCTTCGAAATCGATTTTGTCGTACGGGTTCACCTTTTTCTCGACATCAAGGTGGAAGCTGTTGGTGTAGTAACCTTTATCGGTCACACCTTCTACCACGCCGAAATCGGCGGTATCGATACGGCAGAAACGGTCACACAGGTTTTCGCTCGGCGTGCTGTAAAGGCTAAAACCGTAACCGGTCTCTTCTTTCCACTGATCCACCGCCTGGCGCAGGCGTTCCACAATTGCCACGCCTTTGGCGCGCAGTGCTTCGCTGTCGTAGATATGCTTGTTGCCGGACAGCGCGTTGATCGTTTCGTGTATGCCGATATAACCCAGCGAAATCGACGCGCGGCCGTTTTTAAAGATCGGCGCGATATCGTCGTCCGCTTTCAGGCGCACGCCGCAAGCCCCTTCCATATAGAGGATCGGCGCAACGCGGGCTTTCACCCCTTCGAGGCGCGCGATGCGGGTCATCAGCGCTTTTTTCGCCAGTTGCAGGCGGCTGTCCAGCAGTTTCCAGAACGCCGCTTCATCGCCTTTCGCTTCCAGCGCGATGCGCGGCAGGTTAAGGCTGATGACGCCGAGGTTGTTACGCCCGTCATGAATTTGTTCGCCATTCTCTTCATACACGCCAAGGAAGCTGCGGCAGCCCATCGGCGTTTTAAACGAACCGGTCACTTTGACGACCTGATCGTAATTGAGAATATCCGGGTACATGCGCTTGCTCGCGCACTCCAGCGCCAGTTGTTTGATGTCGTAATTCGGATCGTCGAACTTGTGATTCAGACCATCGCGGATGGCGAACACCAGTTTCGGGAACACGGCGGTTTTACGGTTTTTACCCAGACCTGCTATGCGGTTACGCAGGATCGACTGCTGGATCAAGCGGGATTCCCAACTGGTGCCCAGCCCGAAACCGAAGGTGACAAACGGTGTCTGGCCGTTCGCGGTATGCAGGGTGTTAACTTCATATTCCAGCGACTGGAACGCGTCGTAACACTCTTTCTCGGTGCGGCTGCGCGCATAGCCGTCGGCATCCGGGATGTTCCACTCGCTGGCGACTTTGCGGTGTTTTTCGAAGCTGGCGCTGACGAAGGGTGCCAGCACTTCATCGATCCGGTTGATGGTGGTGCCGCCATAAATATGGCTGGCGACCTGGGCGATGATCTGCGCGGTAACCGCCGTGGCGGTCGAGATCGATTTTGGCGGTTCAATCTCCGCGTTGCCCATTTTGAAGCCGTGGGTCAGCATGCCTTTCAGATCGATCAGCATACAGTTGAACATCGGGAAGAACGGGGAGTAGTCGAGATCGTGATAGTGGATCTCACCGCGTTCGTGCGCCAGTACCACATCGCGCGGCAACAAATGCTGGCGCGCGTAGTGTTTGGCGACAATTCCCGCCAGCAGATCGCGCTGAGTCGGGATCACTTTACTGTCTTTGTTGGCGTTCTCATTGAGCAGCGCCGAGTTGGTTTGCTCAACAAGACCGCGAATATCCTGGTTCAGACGGCCGCGTTTTTCACGGGCGATATCGCGATCGTGGCGATACTCAATGTAGGCACGTGCCAGTTGTTTGTACGGCCCGGACATCAACTGGTTTTCGACGGCAGTCTGGATTTCGCTAATATCGACCTGCGATCGGCCCTGCATCTGACGACTAATTACCTCTGCGACGGTGGCGCAATAGTCTGCGTCATCGACTCCCGCTGCTTTAGCTGCACGCAAAATGGCTTCTTGTATGCGCTCTGAGTTGAAAGGCACTTTACAGCCATCTCGTTTCATCACATGCGGTGTCATGATCACTCCATTTTAGAAAACAGGTTATCCACAATATGAGGACGCGCAGACTGGCTGGTTATTCATTACTAAAACCAATAAGTTCGTCCCATCCAGGCCCGTGTTATCCACAGCGTGTATCGCTTTCGCGGTGGTCAGCTTGTTCGAATAGTAGTCGATTAATACAACATATAGGGCCGGGGTGCATTCTAATTTCTATATATAGTGATTTGCATCAAACATGTTTGCGTTTTTATTGACTCAGGACAAAGTAAAAACCGGATAGCGCAGAGGACGGGCGCTCTGAGGAAATGTAAATTCAGGCATTCTCGTTTTGACTAAAAATTCAACAAAAACAGCAGGTTTATGCCTGCTGTTTTTTTGCGCCAGGGAAGTGGAAAACGCTTATTTTTGATGCCACCACACGGCTTCGAACGGCCGCAGGGTCATTTCACTGGGAACAGGGGAAACTTCCGCATAGTTGCTGATGACCACCTGCCAATCGCCCGGCAGGGTTTCTGGCCGCCACGGCTGGAACTGATTGCTGAGGTTGGCGATAACCAACAACGTTTCTCCCTGCCACTGACGGCGGTAGCACCATAAATGTGGGTGAGTGGGGAGAAGATCCTGATAATCGCCCCAACAGAGTATCGGCAAGTTTTTACGCAGGCGAATCAACGACTGGTAGGTATAGAACACCGAATCGCGATCGTTGACCGCGTTTTCGACGTTGATTTCCCGATAGTTATCGCACAGACCAATCCACGGATCGGCAGTGGTGAAACCGGCGTTTTTACGCGCGGTCCACTGCATCGGCGTGCGGCTGTTATCGCGCGATTTACTGGCGAGGATCGCCAGCAGCGCTTCCGGCTCGCGCCCGGCGGCACGCAGTTCGGCAAACATATTCTGGCTTTCCACATCGCGGTAGTCGGTAATGCGCGCAAAATGCGGGTTGGTCATACCGATCTCTTCGCCCTGATAAATGTACGGCGTGCCCTGCATGCCGTGCAGCACCAGCGCCAGCATTTTGGCGGCGGGCACGCGCAGCGCGCCTTCTTCGCCAAAGCGCGACACAATGCGCGGTTGATCGTGGTTACACCAGAACAGCGCGTTCCACGCCACGTTGTGCATCCCTTGCTGCCAGTGGCGGAACAGCGATTTCAACGCCACAAAATCCGGTTTCGCCAGCGACCATTTTTCACCGTCGGGATAGTCAACTTTCAGATGGTGGAAGTTAAACGTCATCGACAGCTCGCTGCCGTCGAGTGCGCCGTAGCGCTGGCAATGTTCCAGCGTGGTGGATGACATCTCACCGACCGTCATCAACTCGCGCGGGCGAAAAACCTCGCGGCTCATCTCCTGCAAAAACTCATGGGCGCGTGGGCCATCGGTATAAAAACGTCGCCCGTCGCCGCTGTGATCGTCGGGGAAATCCTGCTGTTTGGAGATTAAATTCACCACATCGAGACGCAAACCGTCGACACCGCGATCGGCCCAGAAGGTGCAGACTTTTTTCAGCTCGTCGCGTACCGCCGGGTTTTCCCAGTTGAGATCTGCCTGCTCTGGCGCGAACAGATGCAAATAGTACTGGCCGCTCTGGCTGTGCCAGCGCCATGCGCTGCCGCCGAATTTCGAACGCCAGTTATTCGGCGGCGTTTCTGGTTCGCCGTCGCGCCAGATATAGAAAGAACGGTATGGGCTGTCCGGATCCTGCGATGCCTGGAACCAGGCATGCTGGGTCGAGGTGTGGTTGAACACCATATCCAGCACCAGGCGGATACCGCGCTGGTGCGCCTGGGCGACCAGTTCATCAAAGTCTGCCAGGGTGCCGTAAAGCGGATCGATGGCGGTGTAATTCGCCACGTCGTAGCCGTTATCCACCTGCGGGGAGATATAAAATGGCGTCAGCCAGATGGCGTCGACGCCGAGGGTTTGTAAGTAGTCGAGGCGCGTAATCACGCCGCGTAAATCACCGGTGCCAGTGCCGGTCGTGTCCTGAAAACTCTTTGGGTAAATCTGGTAGATAACGCCGTTTTGCCACCAGTGGGGAAGGGTATTCATCATGATTTCCTGCGAAAACGAAGGGGCGCAAACGCGCCCCAAAAATTACACAATCTGCAATGTGCCGTGACGGAACTTACGCTGATAAACAAAGGAGGTCAGCACCAGCGGGATGACAACCGCCACCGCTGTAGCCAGTGCGAAGACCTGCCAAAAAGCGGGTTGAATCGAGAGGAAACCCGGCAGACCCGCCACGCCAATCCCGTTCGCCAGCACGCCGTTAAGGCCGCACAACAACCCGGCAAGGCCGGAACCGATCATCGCGCACAGCATCGGGAAGCGATATTTCAGGTTGATGCCGTACATGGCCGGCTCGGTTACGCCGAGAAACGCGGAGATAGCCGCCGGAACCGAGATTTCACGTTCATTCTCTTTACGGCTGGAGATAATGATGCCCACTACCGCCGAGGCCTGTGCAACGTTTGACAGCGCAATCAACGGCCACACCGGCGTACCGCCCATGTTCTGAATCATCTGCATGTCGATAGCCAGCGTGGTCTGGTGCACACCGGTAATCACCAGCGGTGCGTAGAGGAAACCAAACAGCGTCGCGCCAATCGGGGCGAAGCTGCCTGTCATCAGATGGCGAACCGCCCACGCCACGCCGTCACCAATCATGCGACCGAACGGGCCGATTAGCGCATGTGCCAGGAAGACCGCCAGGATCAGCGAACAGACCGGAACAATCACCAGATAGAGGGAGTCCGGTATCAGCTTTTTAAGCCGCGTTTCAATAATGCCGAGCGCCAGGCCCGCCAGCAGTGCCGGGATCACCTGCGCCTGATAGCCCACTTTCGCGATGCTGAACAGACCAAAGTTCCACACTTCCGGCACCTGCGAACCCAGTAAATAAGCATTCATCAACTGTGGTGAAACCAGCGTTACGCCGAGGATGATGCCGAGGATTGGCGTTCCGCCCATTTTGCGCACCGCAGACCAGCAAACGCCGACCGGCAGATAGAAGAAGACCGCTTCACCAATCAGCCAGAGAAAGTCATACACGGTTTTCAATGGCGGAAATATCTGCACCAGCGTCTGGCCGTTGCTCATCGGCACATCGCCGACAATGTTGCGAAAACCGAGGATCAAACCGCCGCTAATCAGTGCGGGCAGCAGCGGGAAGAAGATTTCCGCGAAGTGGGAGATTAAGCGCTCGTGCCATTTCATATTTTGTCGCGCTGCCTGTTTGGCCTGCTCTTTATCCGCATGAGCCAGACCGGTGGCGGCGAGCAACGCCTGATAGTAGTCGCCGACGTTGGTGCCGATCACCACCTGGAACTGCCCGGCGTTGGTGAAACAGCCTTTGACCATCGGTAGCTGGTCAATCGCTTTTGGGTCGGCGGCGCCCGGGTTATTTAATACAAAACGCAAACGGGTAATACAGTGACTGACCGTCGCGATGTTTTCGCGTCCGCCAACCAGCGTAATAAGTTGTTCAATATCTGATGGATTGACTTTGCTCATCCTGGTGCCTCTCGGGGGGAGAAATGATGCGTAACATGACCGAGGCAAAGCGTAACCGCAGGCAAAAAAATTAAAAATGGGAACGTTCCCGAAACTTGGCGAGGATCACAATAAACGATAAAGCGGCTTAAACGAGGCGGGCAGGGATCACGATTTGGCGAGGCGTGGCGCGGCCATTAACCTGTTCTATTAATTGCGCGGCGGCCTGGCGGCCCGCTTCGGCGTAACCGGGATCAACGGTCACAATTTCCGGGTGCAGAAACTTCATCAGCGGCGTATTGCCGACGCTGGCCAGTTGCAGATTATCAATGCGCTGTTCCTGCAAATATTTACTGGCACCGAGCGCCAGCGTATCGGTCGCGCAGAGCAGCGCGGTGGTGTCCGGGGTTAAAACGTGGGCGACATGTTCATAACCCTGCTTCATGGCAAGGCCCGGTAAGGCGAACGTTGGTTCGAGCTGGTGTTTTTGACAAAACGCCATATAGGCGTCGTGGCGGCGTTTGCCGGTGGTGGCATCGCTGTGCGGGACGCCAATAAAACTGATATGGCGATGCCCACGGGCATAAAGATTTTCCATCAATAGCTGGATTGCGCCGTCATCATCGTAACAGACCGAGGCGAAACCACTGGCGTCGCGCGCCAGCAGCACCAGCGACGACTGCCAGGCAGTAAGCAGGCTTTCGGTGACGCCGGTAAAGCCAAACAGCACCACGCCATCAATATTACGGTGGCTCAGCATCTGCAAATGCTCTTCGACTAACTGCGGCGAGAACTGGCTTTCCATCATAATCGGGTCATAACCCTGTTCGTAAAACGCCGGGAGCATGGTCTGTACGGCAAGGTTTTCCGAGAGCGAATCCAGACGCGAGACGATAATCGCCACCACTTTATCGCTCTGTCCGCGCATGGCGCGCGCGGAGCGGGAAGGGGAGAAACCGTGCTGATTGACCACCGCTTCCACCCGTTCGCGTGTGCGCTGGCTGACGCCGCTTTCGTTATTCAGCACACGGGAAACAGTGGATTTGCCCACGCCGCTTAAGCGTGCGATGTCTTTGATTGTCAGCCGGTTTTGCATACTTCAATCCTTTCCTGATGGGGGCGGGTTGCAGGATAAAGGAGTTTTGCATCCCTTCCAAGCGCCAGCAATGAGCAAAGTCTGGTTTATGCACTTTGTGCTACCAATTGATGGTGTGTATATGTTTGGTTTAATTCAGCGGAGCTATGATACCGCTACGTTATGATTCGCCCTTCACACCTTACCGGAGGCCAGATGGATCCCGATCCCACCCCTCTCCCGCGACGGAGATACTTTTTCCGGTAAGCCTGCTGTTGCTGCCTTACCGGATGCGTAAGGCAGCGACGTCGTTTTCGTCCCTGCCCGATTAAAAACGCCAGCTGGCGCGGCTTTGTTACGCCAGTTGTCAATCGCACCCGCGTGATGCGGGGGCAAGGACACTATCATGCTGAAAAACATTACCCGGCAGCTTTTCGCTCGCCTCAACCGCCATTTACCGCGTCGTCTGGTGCAGCGCGATCCGCTTCCCGGCGTACAACATATCGCCCAGAGCGCTATCCCCGCCTCGATGGGTGAACGCTGTCTGCAGATTGCTGCGATGGAACATGAGCAGCTCTGGCACACTTTTGCCAGCCACCCGGAAGGGCTGAACCCGCAGGAAGTGGAACTGGCGCGGGAAACCCACGGCGAAAACCTGATCCCGGCGCAGAAACCCGCCCCCTGGTGGGTGCATCTGTGGGTGTGCTATCGCAACCCGTTTAACCTGCTGCTGACCTGCTTAGGCATTATTTCCTATGCCTCGGAAGATCTGTTCGCCGCCTGCGTAATTGCGTTGATGGTGGCGATTTCGACGCTGCTCAACTTCCTGCAAGAGGCGCGCTCGACCAAAGCGGCCGATGCGCTGAAAGCAATGGTCAGCAACACCGCGACGGTGCTGCGCGTGGTGAATGAGAAAGGTGAAAATGGCTGGTGCGAATTGCCTATCGACCAACTGGTGCCGGGCGATATCGTCAAGCTGGCCGCAGGCGATATGATCCCGGCGGATCTGCGCGTGTTGCAGGCGCGGGATCTGTTTGTCGCCCAGGCTTCGCTGACCGGCGAATCCTTGCCGGTAGAGAAAGTGGCGACGACGCGCCAGGCCGCGCAGCGCAACCCGCTGGAAACCGATACGCTGTGCTTTATGGGCACCAATGTGGTGAGCGGCACGGCGCAGGCGATAGTCATCGCCACCGGCGGCAATACCTGGTTTGGCCAACTGGCCGGGCGTGTCAGTGAGCAAGAAACCGAGCAAAATGCATTTCAGAAAGGCATCAGCCGCGTCAGCATGTTGTTGATCCGTTTTATGCTGGTGATGACGCCGATTGTGCTGCTGATCAACGGCTTTACCAAAGGTGACTGGTGGGAAGCGGCGCTGTTTGCGTTGTCGGTTGCCGTGGGGTTGACGCCGGAAATGCTGCCAATGATTGTCACCTCCACGCTGGCGCGCGGTGCGGTGAAACTGTCGAAACAGAAAGTGATCGTTAAACATTTGGACGCCATTCAGAACTTTGGCGCGATGGATATCCTCTGTACCGATAAAACCGGCACCCTGACGCAGGACAAAATCGTGCTGGAAAATCATACGGATATCAGCGGTAAAGTCAGCGAACTGGTGCTGCACAGCGCCTGGCTGAACAGCCACTACCAGACCGGACTGAAAAACCTGCTCGATACCGCCGTACTGGAAGGGGTGGACGCGGAAGCGGCGCAGACGCTGGCGGCGAGCTGGCGCAAAGTGGATGAGATCCCCTTTGATTTCGAGCGCCGCCGCATGTCGGTGGTGGTGGCGCAGCAGACGGATGTTCATCAACTGATTTGCAAAGGCGCGTTGACGGAGATCCTCAGCGTCTGCTCGCAGGTGCGCTTCAACGGCGAGATCTTCCCGCTGGATGACACCATGCTGCGTCGCATTGAGCGCGTAACCAGCACACTGAACCGCCAGGGGCTGCGCGTGGTTGCGGTGGCGACCAAATATCTGCCGGCGCGTAGCGGTGACTACCAGCGTATTGACGAGTCGGATCTGATCCTCGAAGGCTACATCGCCTTTCTCGATCCGCCGAAAGAGACCACCGCACCGGCACTCAAAGCGCTAAAAGCGAGCGGGATCACCGTCAAAATCCTTACCGGCGACAGCGAACTGGTGGCGGCGAAAGTGTGCCACGAGGTGGGGCTGGAAGTGGGCGATGCGCTGATCGGCAGCGAAATTGAGCACATGAGCGATGATGAACTGGCGCAAATGGCGAAGCACATCACGCTCTTTGCCCGCCTGACGCCGATGCATAAAGAACGCATTGTCCGTCTGCTGAAACGCGAAGGGCACGTGGTCGGTTTTATGGGCGATGGCATAAACGACGCCCCGGCGCTGCGCGCGGCGGACATCGGGATTTCCGTCGATGGCGCCGTCGATATCGCCCGCGAAGCGGCCGATATTATTTTGCTGGAAAAGAGCCTGATGGTGCTGGAAGAGGGAGTAATCGAAGGGCGCCGCACTTTCGCCAACATGCTGAAATACATCAAAATCACCGCCAGTTCCAACTTCGGCAACGTCTTCAGTGTGCTGGTGGCGAGCGCGTTTCTGCCGTTTTTGCCCATGTTGCCGCTGCACTTACTGATTCAGAATCTGGTGTATGACGTCTCGCAGGTGGCGATCCCGTTTGATAACGTCGATGAAGAACAGATCGCCAAACCACAACGCTGGAACCCGGCGGATCTGGGCCGTTTTATGATCTTCTTTGGCCCGATCAGTTCGATCTTCGACATTGTGACGTTTTGCGTGATGTGGTGGGTGTTTAAAGCTAACGTGCCGGAAGCGCAAACCCTGTTCCAGTCCGGCTGGTTTGTCGTCGGTTTGCTGTCGCAAACGCTGATTGTGCATATGATCCGCACTCGCCGCGTGCCGTTTATCCAGAGCCGCGCCGCCTGGCCGCTGGTGGCGATGACGCTGATGGTGATTTGTGTCGGCATCGCGCTGCCATTCTCGCCGCTGGCGCAATACCTGCAATTACAGGCGCTGCCGCTGGCGTACTTCCCGTGGCTGGTGGCGATCCTCGCAGGTTATATGACGCTCACGCAGTGGATGAAAGGCTTCTATAGCCGTCGCTACGGCTGGCAATAAACTTTTGTCTTAAACCCGGTCTGCGCACTCTGTGCGGGCCGGGTATTTCTCTCAATTCCCGCAAGCTGTGATCCCCGTCGCCCGGCGCGCTTGACGCTCCTGAGGGCGCATGTTAACAAAATGTTTTCCCTCGCCTGACGTCGTCTGAAGGAACATTTATGTTGCGTTACAGCCTGTTAACTGCCGGGTTGCTGCTCGGTTCTTCCGCTTTTGCTGCACCCGCAGGTGACTTGTCACTGATGCCGTGGCCGGCAAAGGTTGAACGTCCGGCAACGCAGGGCTCGCTGGTACTGACGGATACGCTCTCTGTCAGCGTCAGCGGCGACGATCTGGGCGACGCCGTTACGCGATTGCGCCAGCGCATCGCCCGGCAAACCGGCTGGACGCTGCAACCGCAGGCCGAAAAACCGCAACATCCCACCATTTCGATAACCATCGCCAAAAAAGTGGCGCCGCTGCCGAAGCTGGATAGCGATGAGCACTACACGTTGACCATTGATGCGAATGGCGTGCAGATCGCCGCAAATACCCGCTTTGGCGCACTGCGCGCCATGGAAACGTTGCTCCAGTTGATACAAAACGGCACGGAAAAGACCACCTTGCCGTGGGTGACCATTGACGATTCGCCGCGCTTCCCGTGGCGCGGTTTGCTGCTCGATTCCGCCCGCCATTTTATACCGGTTGAGGATATTAAACGGCAGATCGACGGCATGGCGGCGGCGAAACTGAACGTGCTGCACTGGCATTTAACCGACGACCAGGGCTGGCGTTTTAGCTCCAGGCGCTACCCCAAACTGACGCAGCTTGCCAGCGATGGTCTCTTTTACAGCGAAGAACAAATGCGCGATGTGGTGCGTTACGCCACGGCGCGTGGTATTCGCGTGGTGCCGGAAATCGACATGCCGGGACACGCGTCGGCGATTGCCGTCGCCTACCCGGAACTGATGAGCGCGCCGGGGCCGTATCAGATGGAGCGCCACTGGGGCGTGCTGAAACCGGTGCTGGATCCGACAAAAGCGGCGACGTACACCTTTGCTGAAGCGATAGTCAGCGAACTGGCGGCGATCTTCCCGGATGCGTATTTGCATATCGGCGGCGATGAGGTGGACGATACGCAGTGGAAAAATAACCCGGCGATCCAGCAATTTATGCGCGACAACAAACTGGCCGACAGCCACGCGTTGCAGGCCTATTTCAATCGCAAACTGGAGGCGATCCTCGAAAAACATCAGCGCCAGATGGTGGGCTGGGATGAAATCTTCCACCCGGATCTGCCCAAAAGTATTGTCATCCAGTCCTGGCAGGGGCAGGACGCGCTGGGCGAGGTGGCAAAGCAGGGTTACAAAGGCATTCTCTCGACCGGTTTCTACCTCGATCAGCCGCAGTACACCGCCTATCACTACCGCAATGAGATTGTGCCGCAGGGCTTAAATGGTGTGGATGTGATTGCCGATAACGACAGCGCGCAAAGCTGGTCGTTTTCGATGCCGCGCCTGAAAGGCAGCCCGGTGGAAGGGACGTTTACGCTGGTGAAAGGCGAAAGTGGATGGCGCGGATTTATTGATTTCAAAGGCAAATCTCGTCGCGCCGTGCAGCATATCGACTGGCGCAGCGATCGCCAGGTGAGTTTTGTCGTCGATACGTGGATGGGCGAAACCCGCCCGGTCATCACTCTCACCGACGATAAACTTGGCGGTTACTTCCTGCTGGGCAACGCGCGCTACCCCGTCACCGGCACGCGGTTAAACGAGGTGCCGAAAGGCATTGCTCCCGCGGTGCCGGACGCCAGCCAGCAGGCGAATTTACTGGGAGGCGAAGCCGCGCTGTGGGCGGAAAATGTGGTCGCGCCGGTGCTGGATATCAAACTGTGGCCGCGTGCGTTTGCCGTGGCGGAACGGTTATGGTCGGCGCAGGATGTGAACGACACCGATAACATGTACAGCCGTTTACAGGCGATGGACAGCTGGTCGACGGTATCGGTCGGCCTGCAACAACACAACCAGCAATCGGTGCAGTTCACGCGCCTTGCGAACAGCGCCGATACATTGCCGCTGCAGATCCTCGCCCAGGCTGTCGAACCGGCGCACTACTACACGCGCCAGCATCTGAAATTCCAGGCCGGTAACTATCATCAGTTCGAGCCGCTGAACCGCTTTGCCGATGCGCTGGCACCGGAGAGCAGCACCGTTCGCCAGATGAACCAGTGGGTCGACAGGCTGGTGAGCGATGCGGAAGACAGCACCAGCGCGGTGGCGCTGCGCCACCTCTTTAGCCGCTGGCAGGGTAACACCAGCGATGCGCTGGCGCTCAGCGACAGCAATTACCAGCTAAAAGCGATGCGCCCGGTGATTTTGCAGGTGGATAAGCTCGCCACTATTGGGCTGCGGCTGACGGATTTGGTGGCGCGTCAGGGGACGCTGGACGATGGCGAGATAGCGTCTATTCAGGGAGAACTGGATAACGCGGCGCAGATTCAGGACGAAGTGGTGATAGCTGCGGTCTATCCGCTGGAAAAGCTGCTGCGCGCTACGCGCAACCGGTGAACGCCTGGGGGATAAGCGTACATAAATTGATTCCCTGGAAAGGTGTACCCACTTCTTCGAAAGAAATCTCTGCAGCCTGTGAGATTTAAATTTAAAGGTAAGCGGGCAGAGCCAAAAGCTGGTCGCGTTTTAGTTTTAAGTGGGCAATAAAAAAGGCAGCGTAAGCTGCCTTTTATCTCTCGCTTCTCCGCCATTAACGGCGAACGGCGATGGCTTCAATCTCGATTTTCACGTCTTTTGGCAGACGGGCGACTTCCACGCAGGAACGCGCCGGGAAGCTGGCGTTATGTTCGTTGAAAAAGGCTTCATACGTGGCGTTAACGGTAGCGAAATCGTTGAGATCTTTCACGAAAACGGTGGTTTTCACGATGTCGCCTACTTTCAGACCCGCCGCTTCAACGATCGCTTTCACGTTGTCCAGCGACTGACGCGCCTGCGCCGCCACATCTTCCGGTACGCTACCGGTCTTCGGATCAACCGGGATCTGACCTGAGGTCAGGATCATGTTGCCAAGATCAACAGCTTGAACATAAGGGCCAATCGCTGCTGGCGCGTTTTCCGTGGCGATAACTTTGGTCATAATAACTCCTGAATGACAGCGGTATTGAGGTTCCGCCCCATTATAGGGAGGGAAAAACGCAATACCAACCGCAATTAGTTAGCCAGCACCACATGGTGCGAGAACTCTTTCTCACAATATTTGCACTTCAGCGCGATGTCGCTTTCGCGTTTTTTCACCGCAAAGCTGGAGGCAACCGGCTCTGCATGGCTGATGCAGTTGCTGTTCGGGCACACCAGCACGCCAGTAATGCGCTCCGGCAGGCTCGGGCGCGATTTACCCACCACTTCATACTCATCAATGCGGTTAACGGTGGCCTGGGGTGCGTACAGCGCCAGCTGGTTTACCTGCTCGTCGGTCAGAAATGTGTTCTCGATCTTGATCAAATCTTTGCGCCCCATCTCGCCGGACGGCAAGTTCAGGCCAATGGTGATGCGCTGATCGGTTTCCGTCAGCTTAAACAGCGTCAGCAGTTTAAATCCGACGCGCGCCGGGATGTGGTCAATCACGGTGCCGCGTTTGATGGCTTCGACCTGCAGTTTGTTATCGTGTGTCATTGTCGTTTCTCCTTACAGCGCCAAATCGCGATTGAGAACCAGCGCCAGCAGAGCCTGGCGAGCGAAGATGCCGTTGCCGGCCTGCTGGAAATACCAGGCGTGCGGCGTTTTATCCACGTCGGTGGTGATTTCATCCACGCGCGGCAGCGGGTGTAGCACCTTCATATTGCTGCGCGCGTGGGTTAAGTCGCTGGCGCGCAGGACAAATTGAGCTTTGACGTTGGCGTATTCCGACGGATCCAGACGCTCTTTTTGCACGCGCGTCATATAGAGAATATCCACCTCTGCCATCACCTCTTCGATGCTGGCGTGTACGCTCCAGGCCATGCCTTTTTCGTCCAGCATATCGAGAATGTACTGCGGCATCGCCAGCGCGTCCGGGGCGATAAAGTAAAAGCGGTTGCCGCTGAATTTCGCCAGCGCCTGCGCCAGCGAATGCACGGTGCGGCCATATTTCAGGTCGCCGACCATCGCGATGTTGAGGTTCTCGAGACGGCCTTGCGTTTCCTGAATCGTGAACAGATCGAGCAGCGTTTGCGTCGGATGCTGGTTAGCCCCGTCGCCAGCGTTGAGCACCGGAATGCCGCCGGAAAACTCGGTTGCCAGTCGCGCCGCGCCCTCTTGCGGATGGCGCATCACAATGGCGTCCACATAGGTACTGATCACCGAAATGGTGTCGGCCAGCGTTTCGCCTTTTTTGCCCAGCGACGTGTTGCTGCTGTCGGAGAAGCCGACCACGCTCGCGCCGAGGCGGTGCATGGAGGTTTCAAACGATAAACGCGTGCGGGTGGAGGCTTCAAAGAAGCAACTGGCGATCACTTTATGCTTGAGCAACTCCGGCTGCGGGTTGGCCTTCAGTCGTGCGGCGGTGTGTAGCACCAGTTCGAGTTCTTCGCGGCTGAGATCGTTTATGGAAATGATATGTTTCTGATATAGCGGGTTAGCCATGGTTATCTCCTGACGACTGCGCAAAAAAAAGCCCCTCAATAGAGGGGCTGTGGAATTCGGTGATCAACGGGAAGGAAAACGGCAGGCCAGCGCCTTTTTTCAGACGCGGTAAGACAGTTTGTCGTACACACTGATTCATGCTTCCTCCCGGCAAATTGTCCCGGATTATACGCAGCTGTTTTCGCGGATCAAGCGATTGATGCACATTTTACGCAATGCAAACGGTTCTCTTTGAATATTAATGCGTTCTAAGTAAATAATTAATTTGCTTATGCACCAGCGCCGTATGCTTCACTATTCTCGGCGCGACCCAGACGATACTGCTTCCTGCCACCACGCCGAGGATCTCCGGCAACTGGTGGTAATCCAGAATACGTGCCACTGCGCGGCCATATCCCGCCACGGTGTGAATAAGGATAAACTCGCTATTGTGCTCAACGCTAACCACCATTTCGGAGACGGAGCGGGCGGCGTCCGGCACCGGGCGTGACTGCGGATTCAGCGAATAAATTTTTTGTCCTTTGGCGTTGCGAATTTTGATTACTCCGAGCAGCTTCAACAGGCGTGAAACGGTGGACTGGCTGATACTGTCGAAGCCGTGGCGCTGCAAATCGCGGCGGATCTCCTCCTGTGAAAGATAACTTTTTTCGCTAATCAGGCGCTGGCAGACCGCCAGTTGTAGCTGCTCTTTCGGTGAATAATCTCCATATTCCATCATCTCTTTTCCCGTATTGGTTGCCGAAACAAAACGCCCGGCAACGCCATGCTTACCGGGCCTGTATATTAGCCACAGACCGGGTAAGCAAAGCGCCACCCGGTGCGTTACAGCAGAGCGCCAAGGCTGAGCGCCGCCATGATCACCACCGTCAATATCGCCAGCAATGGCGCGACCCACTTCAGGTAGCGCACATAGGGGACATGGGCGATAGCCAGCCCGCCCATCACCACCGCCGACGTAGGCGTCACCAGGTTGACGATGCCGGACGCCGATTGGTACGCGGTAACGACCAGATCGCGGTTGACGTTAGCGAAATCGGCCAGCGGCGCCATAATCGGCATGGTCAGCACCGCAAGGCCAGAGGACGAGGGCACGAGGAACGACAGCACCACTTCCAGCCAGTACATAACGTTGATAAACGCGACGGTGGATAACCCGCTGACCATGCCTTCGGCACTGTGCAAAATAGTATGAGTAATCATACCTTTATCCATGATCACTACGATACCGCGGGCAATGCCGATAATCAGCGCTACGCCCAGCAGATCCCGCGCGCCGTTGATAAATGTTGAGGTCAGCTCCTCTTCGCTCATGCGGGCGATCAAACCCACGATGATGGCGCTTGCCAGAAACACCGCCGAAATCTGCGCCATCCACCAGCCGAGCACCGCCACGCCGTAAATCATCACCACAAAGGCCAGCGCGAAAATAAGCAGGATCAGTTTGCGCACCGGCGTGAATTCGAGCATCTCCGGCGATTTATTGCCGAGGAAAAACGCCCGATCTTCGTCCTGCTTGTCGGCGACGATCGACCGCGCCGGGTTGGCGCGCACGTTGCGGGCGTAGCGCATCACCCACGCAACGCAAATCACCCAGCCTATCACCAGCAGCGCAACGCGCAGCAGGATGCCATGGGTAAACGGGATCCCGGCGGCATTAGCGGCGATCACTGTGGCGAACGGGTTGATGGTCGATCCCAGCGTGCCGATCCCCGCGCCGAGCAGCACGGTGGAGGCGGCGACAACCGGATCAAAACGGGCGGCGAGCATCACGGGAACCAGCAGCGTATAAAACGGCAGCGACTCTTCGGCCATACCGTAGATGGTGCCGCCTGCGGCGAACAGCGCCATCAGGATCGGGATCATCCACTCTTCACGGCCACGCAAACGGGTGGTGACGCGCTCTATCCCGGCGTCGATGGCACCGGTTTTGGTGACGATGCCCAGAAACCCGCCGATGATCAGAATAAACAGCGCCACATCAATTGCGCCGGCCTGGCCGGTATCAGGATCGTAAAGGCCGCTTATTGGCGCCATGATTACCGCGATTAACCCCTGAGGATGCGCGGCGACATGCGCGTAAGTACCGGCAATCGGTACTTCTTTACCGAGGGCTGGGTTCATTGCCATCTGGTATTGCCCGGCGGGGATCACCCAACTGAGCGCGGCGACAATGGCAATCAACAAAAAGAGGATGGTGTAAGCGGAAGGGAACTTGAACTTGCCCATGATGTGCTCCTTAACCCCGGCGCACCCGCGGCGCGCCGGGGGAGTGGTTAGTCGCCGAGGGTTGCCACCATCACCGCTTTGATGGTGTGCATCCGGTTTTCTGCTTCATCAAAAACGATAGAGTTAGGCGATTCGAAAACCTCTTCGGTGACTTCCAGCCCTTTCAGGCCATACGCCATTTCGATCTCGCCGCCCACTTTGGTGTGCTCGTTATGAAACGCGGGCAGGCAGTGCATAAATTTCACCTGCGGATTACCGGTGGCTTTCACCACCGCAGCGTTTACCTGGTAGGGTTTCATCAGGCTGACGCGCTCAGACCACGCTTCTTTCGGCTCGCCCATCGACACCCACACATCGGTGTAGACGAAATCAACGCCCTGCACGCCTTCTTCCACATCCTCGGTGAGCATGATGCGCGCGCCGGTTTCACGGGCGATGCCGCGACACTGTTCCACCAGTGCAGCCTCTGGCCAGAAGGATTTCGGTGCCACCAGGCGAATATCCATGCCCATTTTCGCTGCGCCGACCATCAGCGAGTTGCCCATGTTGTTGCGCGCATCGCCCAGATAAGCAAAACGTAATTCCGACAAGCGTTTGCCCGGCACGTGTTCCAGCATGGTCATCAGATCGGCGAGGATCTGCGTGGGGTGAAATTCATTGGTCAGTCCGTTCCACACCGGCACGCCTGCGTATTGACCCAGCTCTTCTACTATCTGCTGGCCGTAACCGCGATATTCGATGCCGTCATACATACGTCCCAGCACGCGGGCGGTGTCTTTCATCGACTCTTTGTGGCCAATCTGCGATCCGCTTGGGCCGAGATAAGTGACCTGCGCGCCCTGATCGAATGCGCCGACTTCAAACGCGCAGCGGGTACGGGTGGAGGTTTTTTCAAAAATCAGCGCGATGTTTTTGCCGACCAGCGTTTTCTTTTCACGACCTGCTTTTTTGTCTGCTTTGAGCTGAATAGCCAGATCGATCAGGTACTGGATCTCCGCCGGGGTGTAGTCGAGCAGTTTGAGAAAGTTGCGGTTTTTCAGGTTGATGCTCATGAGATTTCCTTTTTTAAATCAGTAACGAATCAATGTGCCTTTGTCCCCGGCGAGAATGGCCGGACCATCAGCCAGCGCACCGATGCCCGCAATGCCGTGACACTGCTCAACAAACTGGCGGCAGGCGGCGACCTTCGGCCCCATCGAGCCTGCGTCAAACTGCATGCCCTGCAGCATGTCCGGGGTGACTTGCGCCAGCGGGCGCTGCGTGGGTTTGCCCCAGTCGAGGTACACCGCGTCGGCGTCGGTAAGAATCAACAGCGCATCGGCTTCGATTTGCCGCGCCAGCAGTGCCGCCGAGAGATCTTTGTCGATCACCGCTTCGATGCCGTGGTAGCCGTTGGCGTTTTCCACCACCGGCACGCCGCCGCCGCCGTTGCAAATCACCAGGTGATCGCGGTTTATCAGCGCGCTAATGGCGTCGCTTTCGACAATGCGTTTGGGTTGCGGGGAGGGCACAACGCGGCGGAAATAACGACCATCAGCCTTAAATACCCAGCCTTTCTCCTGCTGCAGCGTCTGGGCTTGCGCCTCGCTGTAAACCGGGCCGATGTATTTGCTCGGGTTGCTGAACGCCGGGTCACTGGCGTCGACTTCCACCTGGGTGAGCAGTACGCTCACTTCGCGCTGTGGCAGGCTGTTTTTCAGCGACTGTTGCAGCATGTAGCCAATCATCCCCTGGCTTTCCGCGCCGAGAATATCGAGCGGGTAGGGGGTAACTTTGTCGTAAGCGCTGTTTTGCAGCGCCAGCAGGCCGACCTGCGGCCCGTTGCCGTGTACCAGCACCACGCGCCACTGCGCGGTCAGCCCGGCGATGGTGCGCGCGGCAAGATCAATGTTCTGGCGCTGGATGTTCGCTTCCAGCGGTTCGCCGCGTTTTAACAGCGCGTTGCCGCCCAGCGCGACAACCAGCGTAGGTTTTCTTTCCATGATGGCTCCTTTAAATGCCGTCGCGTTCCAGTGGGCAACTCATGCAGCGTGCACCGCCGCGCCCGCGTCCCAGCTCATCTCCGGGAATGGGCAGCACGGTGATCCCGGCTTTGTCATATTTCTCGTTGGTCCAGATATTGCGCTCGTAGCCGACGACCACGCCGGGGCGCAGCGTGAGGACGTTGTTGGCGTCATTCCACTGTTCGCGTTCGGCTTCAAAAGCGTCGCCGCCGGTGGTAATAAGCCGGATCTGGTCTATACCGAGCGCTTTTTCGATGGCGTGCAGCAGGTCGCTTTCCTGCGTGCGTTGCAGACCGCCGCGCCCGTCCGGGGTGAGCGTCCAGCACTGGGCGTCTTTGCGCACTACTTCGGGGTAAACGGAAAAAGTGTCGATATCGATATGGGTCATCACCGTGTCGAGGTGCATACAGGAACGGTGTTTTGGCAGTTCAACGACGATAACGCGTTCGGCCTGGCGGTGTTTGAACAGGCTATTGGCAAGAAATTCCACGCCCTGCGGTGTGGTTCGTTCAGAGAGGCCAATTAATACCGCGCCGCGACCAATGACTAATACATCGCCGCCCTCTAAGGTGGCGTGGTCGTAATTAATATTCTCGTCGCCAAAATATTTAATAAAATTGCCATCGGCGAACGCGGGGTGCCAGCGATAAATAGCACGCAGATTATTCGTTTCACGCTGGCGGGCCGGTTTAGCCATCGGATTAATCGACACGCCATTATAAATCCAGCACGATGTGTCACGGGTAAATAAATGGTTGGGCAGCGGCTTCATAATAAAATCATTCGCTGTATGGGTATCAACCACCATATTTTTAATAAATGCCGGGATCTCGCCGTAGGTTAATCCACCGCTGAGTCGCCGCGCCAGTTCGCGGTGCGGCATATCCGCCAGCCAGCTGCGCACGTCTGCGGCGAAGGTCGGGCCAAGGCGATAATCAGAGATCTGCATTTCCAGCAGCCAGGCTTTTGCCTCTGCAATATCAAGCGTTTGTGTCAGAAGATCGGTCAACAGCAGGACTTCCACACCCTGCTCGCGCAGTGTGTTTGCGAAGGCGTCATGCTCTTCCCCGGCGCGCTCGACTGATAACACGTCATCGAATAACAGCTCCTGACAATTCGAGGGTGTTAACCGTTTCAGGCTTAAATTGGGGCGGTGCAGCATAACGCTACGCAATTGACCTATTTCAGAACCGACGTAGTGCTTTTCCATAATTATTCCTTTAACTTTTTTCAGAATAAAAAGGGGGCGGCAATGAAATGTGATTAATTTCATCGCGCGTTAATAACGATTAATTTCATGGCTCATAGTAGAAGCCGTAAGAATTAATAGTGTGATTGTGCTCACGTCGAATAGGGAATTAAATCGCCGCCGTTCAAATGCATGATTCGCATCAGAGAATAGAGAATTAGCCTAATTATCAGGATGAATGCTTACGCATTAACGGCTGAACTTATTCATGGTTGTTATTGTTTTGTAGCTATACACCTATTTTCGTGAATATGTAAACCGTTGATTGATAAGTTTTTTCAACAGTGAATGGAATAGATATGCATAAAAATGAATAGAGCGGTGCTGCCGGGCGCAAAAAAGGGAAATAACCAGTGAATGAATGCGCAAATTACCAGGCTGCTGAAGTGTGATCGGGAAAGGTTTATTTAAATAAATACTTGTTAATCAGTGGGTAAAAACTTTTCGCCCGCGCACTGGCGTCGGCTTTATGCATCTATGCTGCATAAAAGCGTAATCGGCCTTAACAGGCATATAACATATTTTCCGATAAACATGCGTTGCAACAAATCTCCCGTAAAAAGTGGTGGTATGGCAGTGTGAATTTTCGTATAAAAGCTGAAAATGAAACGATGTTTTATGTTGAGGGCTACACCATGATCGTTGGCAATATTCACAATTTACAATCCTGGCTACCGGAAGAGCTGCGCCAGGCTATTGAGCACGTTAAGCAGCACGTTACCGATGCCACGCCTGTTGGCAAACATGATATCGACGGCAACCGCCTGTTTTTCCTCGTTTCTGAAGATATGACCCAGCCATTTGCAGAACGCCGCGCCGAGTATCACGCCCGTTATCTGGATATCCAGATTGTGCTGAAAGGCCAGGAAGGGATGACTTTTAGCACCCAGCCAGCGGGCGCGCCGGACACCGACTGGCTGGCGGATAAAGACATCGCCTTTTTGCCGGAAGGCGCGCAGGAAAAAACCGTGGTACTGAGCGAAGGGGATTTTGTGGTGTTCTACCCGGGTGAAGTGCACAAACCGCTGTGTGCGGTAAACGCGCCAGCCCAGGTGCGTAAAGTGGTGGTGAAACTGCTGATGGCGTAAGCGTAATGCCCGGTCGCGCTGCGCAACCGGGCTTGTTAAGTCACTGGCTTAAGGTGGCGACCATCACCGCTTTGATGGTGTGCATCCGGTTTTCTGCCTGATCAAACACAATACTCGCCGGTGATTCAAACACCTCGTCAGTCACTTCCATGCCGCCGTGCAGGCCAAACTCTTCTGCCATTTTCTTGCCGAGCGTGGTCTTATCGTCATGAAACGCGGGCAGGCAGTGCAGGAATTTCACCTGCGGGTTGCCGGTGAGCGACAACATTTTGCTGTTGACCTGGTAAGGCCGCAGCAGCGCGATACGCTCCGCCCATTTCTCTTTCGCTTCGCCCATCGATACCCACACATCGGTGTAAATGAAATCGGCATCTTTCACTCCGCTCGCGATATCTTCCGTCAGCAGAATGTTGCCGCCGTTTTTCACCGCCAGCGCTTTGCATTCGGCGACCAGGCTCGCGTCCGGCCAGCAGGCTTTTGGCGCGACAAGGCGCAGATCCAAACCCACCAGCGCGGCGGCTTCCAGCATCGAGTTGCCCATGTTGTTACGCGCGTCACCGGCATAAACCAGTTTCATCTGATTAAAAGCTTTGCCCGGCAAGTGCTCGCGCATGGTCAGCAGATCGGCCAGCAACTGGGTCGGGTGAAATTCATTGGTTAAGCCGTTCCACACCGGCACACCGGCGTATTGCGCCAGCGTTTCGACAATCTCCTGGCCATAACCGCGATACTGAATGCCGTCGTACATGCGCCCCAGCACGCGCGCGGTGTCTTTAATTGACTCTTTATGCCCGATTTGGCTGCCGCTTGGGGCGAGATATGTCACGCGAGCACCCTGATCATATGCGGCAACTTCGAAAGAGCATCGTGTGCGGGTTGAGTCTTTTTCGAAGATGAGCGCGATATTTTTCCCGGTAAGTTTCTGGACTTCCTGGCCTTTTTTCTTATCCGCTTTCAGCTGAGCGGCGAGTTGCAGCAGGGTATTGATTTCAGCAGGTGTAAAATCGAGCAGTTTCAAAAAATGCTTTTGATAAAACGCGGACATATTCCCCTCACATGGCGAAGGCCACTTATTGAATTAAAATTCAATTTATATGTATGAATATGCATTTGCAACCCCGGAATATAAATCTTTTCGGCGAGGAGTGGAGGCAATGCCAGCGGTGTGTGACAATAAGTGTATCTGCCACATTGATGAGGAACGAGCCATGGCGAACCCGGAACACCTGGAAGAACAGCGCGAAGAGACGCGTTTGATTATTGAAGAACTGCTCGAAGACGGCAGCGATCCTGATGCGCTGTATACCATTGAGCATCACCTGTCGGCAGATGATTTCGAAACGCTGGAAAAAGCCGCTGTTGAAGCCTTTAAACTGGGCTACGAAGTAACAGAGCCGGAAGAGCTGGAACTGGACGAAGGTGAAGTGGTTATCTGCTGCGATGTGCTGAGCGAAAGCGCGCTGAATGCCGATTTGATCGACGCGCAAGTTGAGCAACTGCTTAACCTGGCTGAGAAATTCGATGTGGAATACGACGGTTGGGGAACCTACTACGAAGACCCGAACGGCGAAGAGGGTGACGATGACGACGAGGATTACGTCGACGAAGAAGATGACGGTGTTCGTCACTGAGTAAATATTGCGGCAGCGCTCGCTGCCGCAATGCAAGGAATCACAATGGATTACCCGCAAATACTCTCCCCGGTTTTAAACTTTCTGCACTGCCCGACACCGCAATCCTGGCTGGACAAAGCACGCGATCCATCAATGCTGCCGCTGCTGCTTACCGATCATATGGTGTGTGAACTGAAAGCGGCGCAAACCGCCATGCTGCTGGTGCGCCGTTATGTGGCGGATAAAAGCGGGTCGGACGCGCTACTGGCGTGGCTGAAACCGTATGAAGAATTTACCTTTCGCGAAGGACCGGAGCCGGATTTTGTCGCGTTGCATAAGCAGATTGGCAAAAGCGTGATGCCGCAAACGGACGATGCCTGGGGCCAGGCGCTGATTGATAGCATGGTGCTGCTGATCAAAGAGGAGTTGCACCACTTCTGGCAGGTGCGGGAAGCGATGCTCGCCCGTAACATTCCCTACGTGAAAATTACCGCCAGCCGTTATGCGAAAGGGATGCTCAAAGAGGTTCGCACGCATGAACCGCTGACATTGGTCGATAAGTTAATCTGCGGCGCCTATATCGAAGCGCGTTCCTGCGAGCGTTTTGCTGCACTGGCGCCGTGGCTTGACGATGACTTGCAGAAATTTTACCTGTCGTTGCTGCGTTCAGAAGCGCGCCACTATCAGGATTACCTGGCGCTGGCGCAGCAGATTTCGACTACGGATATCAGCCCGCGCGTACGCCATTTCGGTGAAGTGGAAGCGGCGCTTATCTCCACACCGGATGCGGAGTTTCGTTTTCACAGCGGCGTACCGGTGTAAAACGCCGGTACGCGTTGGCGTCACAGCGTTTTCAGCATCCGCACTTCACAGTCTACGTGACCGGTGCAGCCGAGCGGGCCGTCGATATGCTCAAAACCAAGGTGCTCATAAAGCCCAATGGCATCGGTCAGAAATGCAGTGGTTTCCAGATAACAACGGCTAAAGCCCTGCGCTCGGGCATGTTCCAGCGCCATTAGCGCCAGTTTCTTCGCCAGCCCTTGCCCACGCGCGCTGGGCAGGAAATACATCTTTTGCAGTTCGCAGATATCCGGCTCGCTACATTTCAGCGGTGCGACGCCGCCGCCGCCCACGACTTCGCCGTTTTGCTCCACCACCCAATAGGCGCAACCCGGTCGGTTATAAAGCTGATAGAGCTCATCCAGTTCGGGGTCGGCAACGGTGTAGCCTTTATCGGCAGTGAGGCCATATTCCGCAGATACCTGGCGGATCACAGATGCGATTGCTGCGTTGTCGGCGGCAGCAATCCGGCGCATTTTTACCTCTACCGGCGCGGTCACATTCATCTCTGCACTCTGTTTTCGGGGTTATAAGCTGATCCTGCTTAATACCACTACAGGGGCGTTCTGGCAAGACCAGGAATATTGGGCGCTATTTTTTTGACCGGCAGCTATTTAGACTTAATAGTGGAGATAACCATTTCGCAATATTGTTATGGTTGACTGCCTTTTTCCTGGCTTCTTTTTTTCGATAAGGATTGTTATGACTCCCGAAACTCATGGTTCCGTGGCGGTTCCCGTGCGCCGTTTTCTCTTTCAGGGCAGCGGGAAAGGCTATTTCGTGGTTTGGCTGGTTAATATTTTACTGACCTTAATAACGCTGGGGTTATATTTGCCGTGGGCGTTAGTGCGCGCGCGTCGTTATTTTTATGAGAATACTGAACTTAGCGGTGCGCGTTTTTCTTATCACGCGACCGGGCGTTCTATTTTTGTCGGCTGGCTCTGCCTGCTGGTGCTGTATGTGATTTTCTTTATTAATGTGGCCTACCAGAACGTGCTGTTACAGCTCTGTATGATGGGGCTGTTCCTGATTTTCTTCCCGTGGTTGATTACTCAGGGCCTGCGTTATCAAATGCTGATGACAGAGATTAACGGTGTGCGTTTTAATTTCTACGCCAGTCCGTTGCGTGCCTGGTGGGTGATGATGGGATGCCCGTTGCTGGTTATTATCGCCTCGGTGGTGGTGTTCTCCCTCTTTGTGACGTCTGCATTAAGTAGCGGCTCATATGGCGCTATTTCTGTGATAATTGGTATCGGTACATTGGTATTGCTGCTGGGGATTGCCATTATGCAGGGCGTATATGTTGCGCAATGGTTTAGCATGCTGATTAATAATTTGCAGTACGGCAAACTGAAATTCTCCGCTGAAATTTCAATGAAAAAATGCATCACCATTGTGGTGCTATCGATGCTGCTGTTTGTACCGTTTATTTTGCTGGTAATGGTACTGGTTATGCCGTCACTGATGACTCTGCAAGAGAATGCCTACGCAGCAGGTGGCGATCCGGAACAATTAGCGATGATGATGGGGCCGATTTACGGCAAATTGGTGCTGAGCTATTTGATCTATATTGCCGGGGCGATAGTCTGCTTCCTTTTCGCGTTTGTGAAACTGCGCGCCTATATTTACGGGCAACTGACGCTGGAAGGGAACATTCGTTTCTCCTCGACGGTGGCGATGGGGCGTATGTTCTGGATTTCCATTACCAATATGCTGGTGTGTGGCGTCACGCTGTTCCTGGCATGGCCGTGGGCGAAAGTGCGTATGACCCGTTATTTACTGGAAAATACCCATGTTCATGGTGACCTGGAAGCGCTGACGCTGGAAGACCATGGTGTGCAGCCCGCAAAAGATCCGGCGAACCTGCTGGCTCGCGGTTTGTCGTTCTACCCGGCGGTACTGTAATTCGGGAAAACTTGCCGGATGGCGGTGACGCCTTATCTGGCCTGCAAAATAAAAAAGCCGGGCAGCGATGCCCGGCTTTTTCTTATGCGCGGTGATTACAGCGCGGCGATAACCGCCTGCTGCTCAATCAGCTTCGCTTTTGCTTCCGCATAGCCATCCAGCTTCTCGCGCTCTTTGGCAATTACCGCTTCCGGCGCGCGCGCCACGAAACCTTCGTTGCCCAGTTTGCTTTCGATGCGGCCAATTTCCTGCTCAACTTTCGCCACTTCTTTCGCCAGACGCGCCAGCTCCGCCTCTTTGTCGATAAGACCCAGCATCGGGATCAGCAGCTCTGCGCCATCAACGATTTTGGTTACCGAAACCGGGCCTTTATCGTCGGCAGGCAGAATGGTAATGCTCTCCAGACGCGCCAGCGTTTGCAGGAAGCTCAGGTTGTCGTTCACACGGCGCTTCGCGTCCTCGCTCGCGCTACGCAGCAGCAGCTCCAGCGGTTTCCCCGGCGCGATGTTCATTTCGGCGCGAATGTTACGTACCGCGATGATCGCCTGCTTCAGCCACTCGGTGTCTGCCAGCGCTTTCTCATCCACCTGCGCCGCGTCGTACTGCGGGAACGGCTGCAGCATGATGGTGTCGGCGGTAATGCCTTTCAGCACTTTCACGCGCTGCCAGATGGTTTCAGTGATAAACGGAATGATCGGATGAGCAAGGCGCAGCAGACCTTCCAGCACGGTGACCAGCGTGTTGCGGGTACCGCGCAGTTCCGCTTCAGCACCACCGTTCATTACCGGTTTGGTCAGCTCCAGATACCAGTCGCAGAACTGGTTCCAGGTGAACTCATACAAAATGCCTGCGGCGATATCGAAGCGGAAGTTATCCAGCGCCTCACGGTAGGCTTTGATGGTCTGGTTGAATTCCGCGAGGATCCAGCGGTCTGCCAGCGACAGCACCATTTCGCCGCCGTTGAAGCCGCAATCCTGATCTTCGGTGTTCATCAGTACAAAGCGGCTGGCGTTCCACAGCTTGTTACAGAAGTTACGGTAACCTTCCAGGCGCTTCATATCCCAGTTGATGTCACGACCGGTAGAAGCTAGCGCCGCGAGGGTGAAGCGCAGGGCGTCGGTGCCGTGCGGTTCAATGCCGTCCGGGAACTGTTTCTCGGTGCGCTTGCGGATTTTCTCTGCCAGCTGCGGCTGCATCATGTTACCGGTGCGTTTTTCCAGCAGATCCGCCAGCGAAATACCGTCAACCATATCCAGCGGGTCAATGACGTTGCCCTTGGATTTGGACATCTTCTGGCCTTCGTCGTCGCGGATAAGACCGGTCATATAGACCGTTTTAAACGGCACCTGCGGCTTGCCATTTTCATCTTTGATGAAGTGCATGGTCATCATGATCATGCGCGCAATCCAGAAGAAGATGATGTCGAAGCCAGAAACCATCACGCTGGTCGGGTGGAACTGGCGCAGCGCGTCGGTGTTTTCCGGCCAGCCGAGGGTCGAGAAGGTCCACAGCGCGGAGGAGAACCAGGTATCCAGCACGTCATCGTCCTGGCGCAGGGCAACATCGGCGGCCAGATTGTTTTCCTGGCGCACTTCCTCTTCGTTGCGGCCAACATAAACGTTGCCGTCGTTGTCGTACCACGCCGGAATACGGTGACCCCACCACAACTGGCGGGAGATACACCAGTCCTGAATGTCGCGCATCCAGGAGAAATACATGTTTTCGTACTGTTTCGGCACGAACTGGATATCGCCGTTTTCCACCGCTTCTACCGCCGGTTTCGCCAGCACATCCGCACGGACGTACCACTGGTCGGTGAGCATCGGTTCGATAACCACGCCGCCGCGATCGCCGTACGGAACGGTCAGGTCGTGCGGTTTGATCTCTTCCAGCAGGCCAAGCGCGTCCACCGCCGCGACAATCGCTTTACGCGCGGCAAAACGCTCCAGCTTCTGAAACTCAGCCGGGATATCCGCCGGGTAAACGTCGGATTCATTGCCGTTAGTGTCATATACCTGCGCGCTTTCACGGATATCGCCGTCAAAGGTCAGGATGTTGATCATCGGCAGCTTGTGGCGACGGCCGACTTCATAGTCGTTAAAGTCGTGCGCCGGGGTGATTTTCACGCAGCCGGTGCCTTTTTCCATGTCGGCGTGTTCGTCGCCGACAATCGGAATACGGCGGTTGACCAGCGGCAACACCACGAATTTGCCAATCAGATCTTTGTAGCGCGGATCTTCCGGGTTCACCGCCACGCCGGTATCACCGAGCAGGGTTTCCGGACGCGTAGTGGCAACTACCAGATAATCTTTACCGTCGGCGGTTTTCGCGCCGTCAGCCAGCGGGTAGCGGATATGCCACATTGAGCCTTTCGACTCGCGGTTTTCCACTTCCAGATCGGAAATCGCCGTGCGCAGTTTCGGGTCCCAGTTCACCAGGCGTTTGCCGCGGTAAATCAGGTCTTCTTTATACAGGCGGACGAACACTTCTTTTACGGCGTTAGAAAGGCCTTCGTCCATGGTGAAACGCTCGCGCTCCCAGTCCACGGAGTTGCCGAGACGGCGCATCTGGTTGGTGATGGTGCCGCCCGATTCCGCCTTCCACTGCCAGATTTTGTCGATAAAGGCGTCACGGCCGTAGTCGTGGCGGGTTTTACCTTCTTCCGCGGCAATTTTACGCTCCACCACCATCTGGGTCGCGATACCGGCGTGGTCGGTACCGACCTGCCACAGGGTGTTTTTGCCCTGCATGCGCTGGTAACGGATCATGGTATCCATGATGGTCTGCTGGAAGGCGTGGCCCATATGCAAACTGCCGGTGACGTTCGGCGGCGGGATCATGATGCAGAAGCTTTCCTGGCTTTCATCACCGTTCGGTTTGAAATAGCCCTGCTTTTCCCACTGCTCGTACAGCGGCTGTTCGATATCTTTGGGGTTGTATGTCTTTTCCATTATTTCCAGGTTGCCGTGTTCAGGTTGAAACCAGCCATGCGGTACGCTTTATAGCGTTCGCGCGCCAGTTGTTTCAGAGAATCTTCGTGAGGAACGAAGTCTATCACTTCTGTGAAAGCGGTGGCAAAATCTGCAAATTCCGCGCGCAGGCTGATCAAAATATCGCGCGGGCTGCTGTTGCGTTTTTGAGGCCAGGCCAGCTCCACTGGCGCACCGCCGCGAGGTCCTTCGCCTGCCAGGTTGTGCGGGACAAAGCTCTCCGCCGGGCGCGCCCACAGCGCTTCATCCAGACGAATAGCTTGTTGCTCATCGGCACAGGCAATCAGCACGCGTTTACCGTTACGCCAACGTTCTGCGGCAATTTCACACACCAGTTGTTCGACGGCGCTTAAGCCATCCTGTTGGGTATCATTATCCAGAAGGTAGAACGTCGCATTTTTCATATATGGGGCTTTTGGTTGAGGATTTAAACGCTATTGCTGTCGGTCTTTCACGCTGCCTCTTTGTTGGCTGCGAATAGTCGGCCCATCCCCGGGCCTCGCCCTCAAGGGGCCGCTGCAGGCAGCGTTCAAATCTGCTCCCGGCAGATTTGTGGCGCACCCCGGTCACATAGTTATCTATGCTGCCGGGGATTTGCTCAGTTGCCGCGCGATGCAACGCGAAATCTATTGGGTATTGAATTCAGCATTGCTGAGGCTCCAGGCCGGATAAGGCGTAGCCGCCATCCGGCAAACACAGCTATCCGGCCTTATGAGGCTTACTCTTCGCCGTTAAACCCGGCGCGGTTCAGCAGGAACTGCGACAGCAACGCCACCGGACGACCGGTTGCGCCTTTGGCTTTACCGGAACGCCATGCAGTACCGGCGATGTCCAGGTGCGCCCAGTTATACTTACGGGCAAAGCGAGAAAGGAAGCAGCCAGCGGTGATTGCCCCGCCGGGACGGCCGCCAATGTTCGCCATATCCGCGAAGTTAGATTCCAGTTGTTCCTGGTACTCATCGGCCATCGGCAAACGCCACGCGCGATCGCCCGCCTGCTCGGACGCGCCAATCAGTTCGTGCGCCAACGGGTTGTGGTTCGACAGCAGTCCGGTGATGTGGTGGCCGAGCGCAATCACACACGCACCGGTCAATGTCGCGACATCGATTACCGCTTCCGGCTCGAAACGCTCAACGTAAGTCAGCACGTCGCACAGTACCAGACGGCCTTCGGCGTCGGTGTTCAGCACTTCTACCGTCTGGCCGGACATAGTGGTCAGCACGTCGCCCGGACGATAAGCGCGCCCGCCAGGCATGTTTTCACAGCCAGCAAGCACGCCAATTACGTTGATCGGCAGTTGCAGTTCAGCAACCATGCGCATCACGCCATACACCGCCGCCGCGCCGCACATGTCGTACTTCATCTCATCCATGCCTTCAGCAGGCTTGATGGAGATACCGCCGGAGTCAAAAGTCAGGCCTTTACCGACCAGCACGATTGGACGCGCGTCTTCCGCCGGGTTGCCTTTGTATTCAATCACCGACATCAGCGATTCGTTTTGCGAACCCTGGCCGACCGCGAGGTACGAGTGCATGCCCAGCTCGCGCATCTGCTGCTCGCCAATCACGCGGGTCACCACATTTTTGCTGTAGGTGTCAGCTAACTGGCGCGCCTGAGACGCGAGGTAGCCCGCGTTACAGATATTTGGCGGCATATTGCCGAGATCTTTCGCCGCTTTGATACCGGCGGCAATCGCCAGACCGTGCTGAATGGCGCGCTCGCCGCTGGTCAGCTCGCGGCGGGTCGGCACGTTGAACACCATTTTACGCAGCGGACGGCGCGGCTCGCTTTTGTTGGTTTTCAGTTGGTCGAAGCTGTAAAGGGTCTCTTTCGCGGTCTCAACGGCCTGGCGTACTTTCCAGTAAGTATTCCGCCCTTTTACATGCAGTTCGGTCAGGAAGCAGACGGCTTCCATTGAGCCGGTATCATTCAGCGTGTTAATGGTTTTTTGAATCACCTGCTTATACTGGCGCTCGTCCAGTTCACGCTCTTTACCACAGCCAATCAGTAAAATACGTTCGGAGAGGACATTCGGTACGTGGTGCAGCAACAACGTCTGCCCCGGCTTGCCTTCCAGTTCCCCGCGACGCAGCAGCGCACTGATGTAGCCGTCACTGATTTTATCGAGTTGCTCGGCGATCGGAGAGAGCCGGCGCGGTTCAAAGACGCCCACAACGATGCAGGCACTCCGCTGTTTCTCCGGGCTACCGCTTTTTACACTGAACTCCATGCACTACGCTCCTGAATCTTAAAGACAACGGCGGCGGCTACGGATAGAATTGCAAGCTTTCGTAACTCGTGTCCGCTGTTGCGGTGACTTCGTGTTAATCTTAATGTTACTTCGGTTTCGGCACGTCAAAATCGGGTCTTACGCGCGTATCCGCTGAGTATATTAATCTTAGCGATCATTTCGACGACTCAAGAGAATAAATGACGTTTAAGCCATGAAACAAGCTATTTTCCAGCAAAAACACTGGTTTTTACGGGCGTATTTAAAGTGATAATCATAAGATATCTGGTACGGGAGACGCTAAAAAGCCAGCTTGCGATCCTATTCATCCTGCTTCTGATTTTCTTTTGTCAGAAACTGGTCAGGATTTTAGGCGCAGCCGCTGATGGCGAAATCCCGACGAACCTCGTGCTCTCACTGCTGGGGCTGGGCGTGCCGGAAATGGCGCAGCTTATCCTGCCGTTGAGTCTGTTCCTCGGTCTGTTGATGACGCTGGGCAAACTTTATACCGAAAGTGAAATCACCGTGATGCACGCCTGCGGCCTGAGCCGCGCGGTATTGGTGAAAGCGGCGATGATCCTCGCGTTGTTCACCGGCATTGTCGCTGCGGTCAACGTTATGTGGGCGGGCCCGTGGTCTTCCCGCCATCAGGATCAGGTGCTTGCCGACGCGAAAGCGAACCCCGGCATGGCGGCGCTGGCACAAGGGCAATTCCAGCAGGCGACGGATGGCAATTCGGTGCTGTTTATCGAAGGCGTTGAGGGCAAAAACTTCAAGAATGTCTTCCTGGCGCAGATTCGTACTAAAGGTTCCGCCCGTCCATCAGTCGTCGTGGCGGATTCCGGACATCTCTCGCAGCACAAAGATGGCTCTCAGGTGGTGACGCTCAATACCGGTACCCGTTTTGAAGGCACCGCCATGCTGCGCGATTTCCGCATCACTGATTTCCAGAACTATCAGGCGATTATTGGCCACCAGGCGGTGGCGCTCGATCCGTCAGATACCGAGCAGATGGACATGCGCACGCTATTCAAAACCGATACGCCGCGCGCGCGCGCCGAACTGCACTGGCGCTTAACGCTGGTGTTTACGGTCGTTATGATGGCGCTGATGGTAGTGCCGCTGAGCGTGGTCAACCCGCGTCAGGGCCGCGTACTGTCGATGCTCCCCGCCATGCTGCTTTATCTGGTCTTCTTCCTGCTGCAAACCACGCTGCGCTCGAACGGTGCGAAAGGCAAACTCGATCCGTTGGTGTGGATGTGGCTGGTAAACCTGGCCTATTTAGCGCTGGCTGTGGTGCTGAACTTGTGGGATACGGTGCCAATGCGCCGGGTTCGCGCCCGTTTTACGCGTAAAGGAGCGCTATAATGCAGGCTTTTGGCGTACTTGACCGCTATATCGGTAAAACCATTTTCACCACCATCATGATGACGCTGTTTATGCTGGTGTCGCTCTCCGGCATTATCAAGTTTGTCGATCAGCTGAAAAAAGCAGGCCAGGGGAGCTATGACGCGCTGGGCGCCGGGATGTACACCATTCTCAGCATCCCGAAAGATATTCAGATCTTCTTCCCGATGGCGGCGCTGCTTGGCGCGCTGTTAGGGCTGGGCATGCTGGCGCAGCGCAGCGAGCTGGTGGTCATGCAGGCTTCCGGCTACACCCGCATGCAGGTGGCGCTGTCGGTAATGAAAACCGCTATTCCGCTGGTGCTGCTGACCATGGCGATTGGCGAGTGGGTCGCGCCGCAGGGTGAGCAAATGGCGCGTAACCAGCGTGCGCAGTCGATGTATGGCGGCTCGCTGCTCTCCACGCAGTCAGGTTTGTGGGCGAAAGATGGTAATAACTTTATCTATATTGAGCGTGTAAAAGGCGACGATGAACTCGGCGGCGTGAGCATTTATGCCTTCAATAAAGAGCGTCGTTTGCAGTCGGTGCGTTATGCCGCGTCGGCGAAGTTCGATCCGCAGGAGAAACTCTGGCGACTGTCGCAGGTTGATGAATCTAACCTGACGGACCCGAAACAAGTTACCGGTGCGCAAACCGTGAGTGGCACCTGGAAAACGAACCTGACGCCGGACAAACTTGGCGTGGTGGCGCTGGATCCGGACGCGCTCTCGATCAGCGGTTTGCACAACTACGTGAAGTACCTCAAATCGAGTGGCCAGGATTCCGGGCGCTACCAGCTCAATATGTGGAGCAAAATCTTCCAGCCGCTGTCCGTGGCGGTGATGATGCTGATGGCGCTGTCGTTTATCTTCGGGCCGCTGCGTAGCGTGGCGATGGGCGTACGTGTTGTCACCGGTATCAGTTTCGGCTTTGTCTTCTACGTGCTGGATCAGATTTTCGGCCCGTTGACGCTGGTGTACGGCATCCCGCCAGTCGTCGGCGCGCTGTTGCCGAGCGCCAGCTTTTTCCTCATTAGTCTGTGGCTGATGACGCGAAAAAGCTAGTTGATACCTGAAAAGAGAGGCTGAGGCCTCTCTTCTTTTTTCTGCAAGGAGCACCGCATGTTGATACGCGCAGCAACGCATCTCTCAGCCATGATTGTCTCTTGTTTGTTGAGTACGCTGGTTACCATAGCAATGCTTGGCGCGCAGTGGGCGCTTTCCATGCTCAGCGATAGTGCGGTGCTGGTACTTGAACTGCTGGTGGCCATTATTGCGCTGAGCCTGGTACGCTGGCTGATCCAGCGAGCGGATGCGCTGGCGCAGCAGGTTGGCACCGTGCGACGCGGTTCGCCGCAAGAGTCGCAGGCAGACCGGGTGCTCGCCCGTTTTAGCGCGGCGGAAAACACGCTGAGCAGTCTGTGGGGCGTTTTTTCACTTCCGGCCATCGCCGGGTTCTTTCTGCTGGATTCGCATATTGCCAGGTATCTGCACGCTGCGTTGCTGGTACTGGCGATTATCGGCGCGATTGTGCTGGGCAACCGTCTCGACACGCTGCGCAACCTGCGCGGATACGCGGTGGATTTTGGTCGCAAAGCACCGTAAAACCCATTCAGTAAAATCTGTTCTTTACCCCGTCCCGCACCGCGCGGGCTATGCTTGAGGAACGATTCACAACTTTTTGGAATATTATGTCCAGATTCTTTTTCAATGACCGCAAACAGCTGGTCAATGATGCCATTGAAGGTTTGGTAATTTCTGCACCACACGGCAACCTCGTTCGACTTGATATCGATCCCGCTATTCGTATTGTGGCCCGCGCCGACTGGGATAAAAGCCGCGTCGCGGTGATTTCCGGCGGTGGTTCCGGGCATGAACCGGCGCATGCCGGTTTTGTCGGCAAAGGGATGCTCACCGCCGCCGTCTGTGGTGATGTCTTCGCTTCGCCAAGCGTGGATGCGGTGTTGAACGCGATTGTGGCAGTCACCGGCGATCGCGGCTGTCTGCTGATCGTGAAGAACTACACCGGCGACCGGCTGAACTTCGGCCTCGCAGCAGAGAAAGCCAAGCGCTACGGCCTGAAGGTGGAAATGGTGATTGTCGCAGACGACATCGCCCTGCCGGACAATAAGCAGCCGCGCGGCATCGCCGGTACAGCGCTGGTGCATAAGATTGCGGGTCATGCTGCGGAACATGGTAAGTCGCTGAGCGAAGTGCGCGATATCGCTCAGCAGGCCTGCGACAACGTTTTCAGCCTCGGGCTGGCGATGGAGACCTGCAACCTGCCGGGCGGCGATAGTGAAGAGGGGCGCATTCAGCACGGGAAAGTCGAGCTGGGGCTGGGGATCCACGGCGAACCTGGCGCGACCACTGTTGATACGCACAACAGCAAGGAGCTTATCGATACGCTGGTTAAACCGCTAAAAGCGGCAGTAGGTGACGATCGGGTAGCGGTGCTGATTAACAACCTCGGCGGCGTCTCGGCGCTGGAAATGGCGCTGCTGACTAAAGAACTGGCGCACTCAGCCTTTAAAGAGCAAATCGCCTATCTGATTGGCCCCGCGCCGCTGGTCAGTTCACTGGATATGAAAGGGTTTTCGCTATCCGTCTTGCGCCTGAATGACACTTTCGAGCAGGCGATTTGCGCCGATGTGCAGACCGTAGGCTGGCAGAAACCGGTGCCGTTCGCGCCGATGAAAACCCAGCCACACAGTGCGGTGTATGACGGACTGGAGATTGAACCATCCGACAACCCGCAGGTGAAAGCGCTGGTCAGTACGGCGGTGAATACGTTGATTGGCCTGGAAAATCGGCTTAACGCGCTGGATGCGAAAGTGGGCGATGGCGATACTGGTTCCACCTTTGCTGAAGGGGCGCGGGAAATCAAACAGTTGCTGGAGCAGAATGCCCTGCCGTTGAACAACACCTCGCAACTGCTGCAACTGGTTGGCGAGCGGCTGGCGACAGTGATGGGCGGTTCCAGCGGCGTGCTGATGTCGATTTTCTTCACCGCCGCAGGTCTGGCCGTACACAACGGTACGCCGTTGCCGGCAGCGTTACTGCTGGGGCTGAAGCAGATGAAACATTACGGCGGTGCGGATCTCGGCGATCGGACACTGATCGACGCGCTGCAACCGGCGCTTGAAGCGCTACGCGATAGCGGGCTGGATGCCGCGGTCGCTGCGGCTAAAACTGGTGCGGACAGCACGGCGACAATGCAAAAAGCGGGTGCCGGGCGCTCATCGTATGTGAACAGCGAAAATCTCGACGGGGTAACCGATCCGGGGGCTGTCGCGATTGCGGAAGTGTTTGCTGCTATTGCGAAATAAAAAAAGCCCGGCCATAGTGCCGGGCTTTTTCACATCAGAAATCCGCTTTTAACACCACGCGGTAACGGGCTTTGCCGTCGCGCACGTGCTGCAACGCTTCGTTAATCTGCGACATCGGGAACATCTCCGTCGTCGGTGCCACTTTCGCGCGTCCGGCGAATTTCATCAGCTTACGCAGTTCATACGGTGTGCCGGTTGCGGAGCCGGAAACGCTGCGATCGCCTGCGATCAGCGTAAAGGCCGGGACTTCGAGCGGCTTCAGCACCGCGCCAACGGTGTGAAAATGCCCGCCGTGGGTGAGTGCCTCAAAGTAGGGCTGCCAGTTCAGATCAACGTTTACCGTGTTGATGATCAGATCGTACTGACCCGCCAGCGCTTTCAGCGCATCCGCATCGCGGCTGTTCACCACGTAATCGGCCCCCATAATACGCACTTCTGCCTCTTTCGCCGGGTTCGAGCTAAACGCCGTTACTTCGCAGCCCATCGCGTGCAGCAGTTTAATAGCGATATGGCCCAGCCCGCCGATACCGATCACGCCAACGCGGCTGGTGGCGGTGATGTTGTGCATCAGCAGCGGTTTAAACACGGTAATGCCGCCACATAACAGCGGGCCGGCGGTTTCGATATCAATGCTGTCCGGCAGCGGGATCACCCATTGCCAGTCGGCGCGCAGTTTATCGGCAAAGCCACCGCGGTTGAGAATGGTTGGCACCGCGCCTTCCTGGCAGTTGATCTGATTGCCATCAATACAGGCATCACAGTGCCCACAACTGCGCGCCGTCCAGCCGATGCCCACGCGTTGTCCGATTTTCAGACCTTTATTTTGTGCCGCGCTGCCCAGATCCACCACGCGGCCAATCACTTCATGCCCGGCGACCAGCGGATACTGGGAGAAGCCCCATTCGTTATCGATCATCGAGAGATCCGAATGGCAGATCCCGCAGTAATCCACCTGCACTTCCACATCTTCCGCCGCCAGTGGGCCAGCGTCATACTCCTGCAGCTCCAGGGCGGCGCCAGCCTGCGGTGCGGCGTAACTTTTAATGATGCTCATCACGGATTCCTTTGATTTAGAGGGAGACGCATGAAGTGTAGGGCATTGGCAGGCTCTGCGGCAGCTTGCGGGTGTACATACCGCCCGTTTCGTTAATGTATGGCGGTGTATGGCACGCCGCAGGCCGCTATTTTCGGATTTTCCATACGGCTATTTTGGCGCGGTGACTTTGCAACACGATGTGTCCGAACCATCCTCAAAAGGTGCTGTACCCACCCACAAACCCGGAGCAACCACCATGGTGAATCAACCGCAAAGTACAGGCGCTGGCGGCCTGGCGCTAATTAAATCTTTTGAAGGGCTTAGGCTGGAAAAATACAAAGATGCCGTGGGTAAGTGGACCATTGGCTACGGACATTTGATCTTACCGAATGAAAACTTCTCCCACCCGATTACCGAAGCCGAGGCCGAAGCGCTCCTGCGTACCGATCTGCTGATGACCGAGCGTGGGGTACACAAAGCCGTGACGGTGGATCTCAATCAGAACCAGTTTGATGCGCTGGTGGCATTTACCTTTAACCTTGGCGCAGGCAATTTGCAGAGCTCGACGCTGCTTAAACTGCTCAACCAGGGGGAGTACGCGCAGGCGGCAGACCAGTTTCTGCGCTGGAACAAAGCGGGCGGTAAAGTGCTGGCCGGGCTGACAAGGCGGCGTGAAGCCGAGCGCGCGCTGTTTTTAAAACCTGTTTAACCGGGCACGTGTCTTAGGCCATTTTCCCCGTTTTTTACCGCCATCCAGCCAATATTTTCAGCCTCTTCGCTCTATTACTGTGGGTTTGCGGATTCGCAACGCGATGTTTTCGTATAACCCACAGGAGTATGCATTATGGATTCACAATTTATTGGATCGGTCATTAATGCACTGCCGCTGGAGCACATGATTGGCGGCCCACTGCAGGCAATGATCAAAGCGCAGGTGCAGGCGAGTAAAGCGTACGCCGACTTCCTGCTCTCGGTGTGTATCAAGGACGGTAAGGCGGAGTCGGTGCAGTTTGACTACGACGAAACCGTGGTGGATGACAAGGGCGTTATCCAGGGCGTGGTGAAAAAGACCATGCGCATCCCGCTGCTGGCGGCCATTTCCCACCCTAACATCAGCATCGAAGAGGGCACCATCGACTTCGAGCTGGAAGTCTCCCAGAGCGAAGCCAGCAGCAGCCAGACCGAAGCGGAAGCCTCGCTGGAAGCGTCTGTTGGCTGGGGGCCGTTCAGCGTGAAAATCACCGGTCGCGTCTCGCACAAAGCCCAGCAAACCCGCTCCAGCGATACCCGCGCGAAGTACAGCATCCATACCCAGGTTAAACGTCAGCCACCGCCGGAAGCTCTGATGCGCGTGATTGATTTCCTGACGGATGCCGCAACACGCCCGGCTGTCCTGCCGTCAGAGGCGAAAAAGCTGGAATCGAAACAGCTTGATGCCTACCCCGAAACGCCTGCCACAGCGGAAAAAGCGCCGGCGTAATTCTCGCTATCTCCACCCTGAGGCTGCCTGGCAGCCTCATTTCTCACGGAGCGCACTATGTCAATGAAAGACTGGCTTCGCGGCAACCGTGGCGCGGCACCGAAGGCGGATTCCCCCGCGCCACAGCCTGCGCCGGAGGAGGGGGCCGGGCTGCCACCTGCCGATCCGCCACCCGACGATATCGCCGGATTACCGCCTGCCGATCCACCACAGGATCCGCCCCCGTCTCCGGGCGACGGTACGCCACCTTCTGCTTCGGGTGTGACGCTGGCCGATATCACCCGCGGCATGCAGCATGCGGCCTCGGCGGCAAACCAGCTTATCGCGCACCAGTACATGCAGGCGCTGGATCCTTTTTTTGAACACAGCGACGACGGGCGGCTGGTGCCGAAGATCATCGAAATGGCACTTGATGATCGCCACCACTTTGAGTTGCCGCTGGTAGCGCTCGCGACGCCGCGCGGGCTGATGCTCGAGAAAATGAAAGTGTTTCTTACCGTGCGTACCGACGCGGTGGAACAGCAGAGCGCAATGTCCGGCACGCCTGACGACGCGGTCAGCCGTTTTCACGTCAGCATGTCGCCACCGAGCCATGGAAGCAGCGGGCGCGACAGCGGACATGTGGATATCGAAATGCAGTTCACCGTGCTGGAGCCGCCGGAGAGCGTGCTGCGGCTTATCGAAGAGTACACCCGACAAGTTCTTCCTCAAGTAACTGACAGGAGCGATGACAATGGCTAATCAACCCCTGAGCACCGGCGCTGCCGGGCTGACGCTGATTAAATCTTTCGAAGGGCTAAGCCTTGAGAAGTACCGCGACGCGGTAGGCAAATGGACCATCGGCTACGGGCATTTGATTTTGCCCAATGAAAACTTCCCCCAGGCGCTGAGCAAAGTGGAGGCGGAAGATCTGTTGCGCGCAGATCTCGGGATGACCGAACGCGGCATCCACAAGTATGTGACGGTGGATCTTAACCAGAACCAGTTCGACGCGCTGGTCGCCTTCGCCTTTAACGTCGGGCTTGGCAACCTGCAGAACTCAACGCTGCTGCGCCTGCTCAACCAGGGCCAGTATCAGGAGGCGGCCGATCAACTGCCGCGCTGGAATAAAGCTGGCGGCAAGATTCTGGCGGGGCTGACGCGCCGACGTGACGCCGAACGTGCGCTGTTTCTGGCACCGATTAACTGATCCCAGGAGTGAAGAGATGAAACGATATCTCCCGATAGTCACCTTTGTCGGTCTGCTGCTAACGCAGCCCGCGTGGGCAGAAGTGCCGCAGTGCAGCGCGGTGGTGCAGGCGGCTAATCAAGAGTTAGCAAAACTGAATAAGAAAACCGTTCAGGATGACAAAAAACTGACGGCTCTGCTCAAAACCCTGAACCGCGATGACGTGCTGCCAGCCGATTACGTCACGCACGATCAGGCCATCAAACTGGGCTGGAGCGGCAAGGCGGAGGACTCGCTATGGAGCGTGTGGGCGCTGAACAAGAAGCAGTTGGGCGGCGACCCGTGGAGCGGTAAACCGCTGCCGGGCAAAGGCAAGTGGTACAGCGCGGATATCGATAGCGTACGCGGTCTGCGCAGTAACAAGCACCTGATTTACAGCCCGGAAAGCGCGACGCGTTATCTCACTACAGATAACGACGCCACAACCGTCGCGCTTCCTCCTTGCCAGTAGTCGCTATTGCGGCCTCATCCCATTCGTTGAGGCCGCCTGTTCAGGAGGGAAATACGATGGCCGCAGATGGGCTGCAATTGCTAAGCCAGGGGCTGGCCGCGCTCGCCGGATTGTTCGGCGGGCTGAGCGTGTCGTTTTTCTGGCAGCCGAAAAAACTGCATCAACACGGGCGCCTGGCCGCCGGGATCATCATTGGCGCGATTAGCGTGAGCACCACTTTCACGCTCGGCGGGTTTATTGCCCGCTGGCTGGGGATGAACTTTAAAGACAGCGATATCGCCATGGGGATCGGCTATTTTGTGGGCGCGATAAGCGTCGGCATGATTGCCTGGCTGGCCAACTTCTTTAACCGCCGCGAAGGGCATGACATTTTGCAGGTGGCCGGTGAGTTAAAACGCGCAGCTCGCGGCGTGAAAGCCGCACCGCGTCGCCGTGCGCCGCGACGCAAACCAGGGGAACCATTATGACGCTTAAACTCCTTTTTTGGGCCATCACGCTGGTGGATGTGGCGATTGCGGCGATCATTTTTATTAGCGCCCTTAGCAGCCGTATGCTTGATATTCCACTGTGGTATCGCATTGGGCTTTTAATTACGGCGTTCGGTTTTACCGTGCAGGGCTGTTTGAATTTACCCTACCTGTTGTTTAACGTGATATTAATGGCTCAGGAGTTACCTTTCTGGATCTTAAAAGATGTAGGTATTGGGATAATCTCAATTTATTATTTTTGGCACACCATGCACAAAGATGATAAATCCAGCAAAGCACCGATACGTAAAAAAACGGCGGGAGTGAAAAAGACGCCGGTCGCTAAAAAAGTCCCTGTTGCTAAAAAAACACCAACCCCACGCGCACCACGGAAGAAGACACCCGCCCAATAATTAACGCGGAGTAGTAAATTTCTTTTGCTGCTCCGTGAAGTGGCCCAGGCCATTTATCTCGTCTGCACTGGTCACTTGGCAAATATTCAGCAATTCACTGCGGCGCTAATTTAATCCTGCGAATTCGCACTTCCTTTATTTCACTCGCAGGAGATGATTATGTCTGTAAACTCTGTTTTTTCACGTAAGGTTAAAACGCGCAGCATTATTTCTGTGGCTGCGGTATCACTATTTTGCTTTTCAACAGCGGCGATGGCAGTTAATGTTGGTCCGGCCTGTAACCTGCCCGGTGCTGGCCTGACTGCCGCGCAATGGGCGCAGAATCAGGATAACGCCGGCGGGCATATGACGACTTGCCATGTCGGTAAAGCCGACGCATGGCTGCAGCAGCGCACTGTTGCCAACCAGCCGGGATGCCCGCAAACGAATACCGCTTCGACATGGACGGATGCGAATGTGGCGTGGAATTCGATCGGTAACACCATTCAGGCGTTCTGTGCTGGCGCGGCCAACCATACCGCGGCGGTTAATTTCACCATTGCGCTGGGCGGGAATGGCACTGCGAACGTGGGCAGGGCATATGGCAATGGGGCTTTTTATAATATCGCCAACGATCGCCACGCGTTTATCCGCTTAGTGAATAACGGTGGACAGTGGCGCGTACAAACAAGTTATCCAAGAAATTAAGTTAAACGACAGGAGCATTATGCCCACGCATAATGCTCCTTTTACGCTCAGGAAAACGAAAACAAGCTAACGTGAATCAAATAACGACAATCAGGACTACTCTTCCGAATACATCATCGCAGCCTGAGTGCGGTTATTCACATTCAGACGGCGGAAAATCGATTCCAGATGCGCTTTCACCGTGCCCGCGCTGATATTTAAATGGCGGCTAATTTGTTTATTTGACTCCCCGGCGGCCAGTAATTTCAGGATTTCACGCTGGCGTTCACTCAGGCGGGCAAGCGCGCTCTGCCCGTTGTCCAGTAACGTAATGCTCTCCTGTGGCAGACAAAACATGCCAAGCGACGCGGTACGGAGCGTTTGCGCGATGGTTTCCGGGGGAGAATCACGCCTGATAAACGCCATGGCATGATGATTTAAAAAAAGCCGTAATAATGTCGGCTGACATTTATTCATCAGCATCACTACGGGGATATTCGGATGACGACAAGCTAAAATATCCAGCAATTCGAGGCTTGAGGTTTTATTACCATCGCCATCGAGCAGAATTAACGATGCCGGAAATTCATTAAGCGTATCATCAATGTCTTTTTGATTATTCAGCCCACGAACTTTTACCTCCGGAATATATTGCGATAGTACTGATGTCATTCCTTCAATAAATATTGACTGCTTGTCAATCATGAGTACATGCATACATTATCTCCACGTAATAGCGTTCGCCATTGAGACTGGTAATCATCAAAGTATTCAATGAAATGCAAAAAAAGAAACAGGCTAATTGTCATAGGTCTTTTAACCGATATGACGGTTTAAACATTATTGGATGGTTTAAACTGATGAAGAAAATATTATATATAAAGAATGGTCGCATTGCTATTTTACGGATTGTTAGCAAGCTTTGTTTTTACAAATATCGGCAGAGTGGCGCGAACGTTTATTTCGCTAGTCGGGTTATTTGCGAGACTGGCAGAAGAAGGGAAGGTTGAAGTGCTGGCGGATTGTGATGTTGGAAGGGCAGGGGCTGATGTGGAATGTTCAACGATGGGTGCTGGAAGGATGAACGTTATGGATCGAAGGGGGCAGCGGGTAAGGGATTAAGAGGTCAAAAAGAGGTTAAGAAGGAAAGGATTTAGAAAGAGAGAGGTGACAGCATGCAGAACGTTGATTTTTTCAGCACTTAGCGGCGTATGACAACATCGTGACTTGCATAGCCGCCCGCGGCAGGTATAATCCAACACGTTTCCGCATCCCCTTCAGTGCCGAAGTGGCGAAATCGGTAGACGCAGTTGATTCAAAATCAACCGTAGAAATACGTGCCGGTTCGAGTCCGGCCTTCGGCACCATCGGAACATCAATAGACGTCAACGGACGTCTTTTTTTGTGCCTGAAATCCAGTATCCGCAAGGCTTTCCTCGCTTTTTCACTCAACCTAAGTCAACCTGATTCAATCTACATCAACTTACTGATGCGGGTACAACTGCGGGTATATCCCGGTTCGATAATGTTTGTACCCACACAGAACCCTTGAAAGGATGCTCATCATGGCTCTGAGTGATGTGAAGGTTCGTTCGGCTAAGCCTGAAGCAAAAGCCTATAAGCTGACTGACGGTGACGGCATGGTATTGCTGGTTCACCCTAACGGTTCTAAATACTGGCGACTTCGTTATCGCTTTGGCGGTAAAGAAAAGATGCTGGCGTTGGGAAAATATCCCGAAGTCTCGCTGGCGGATGCCAGGGCACGGCGGGATGAAGCCCGTAAGCTGTTAGCTAATGGTGTCGATCCCACTGAGAACAAGAAAGCAGTTAAAGTAGAGCAGGAACAAGAGGCGATAACGTTTGAAGTGGTTGCCAGAGACTGGCATGCCAGTAATCAGAAGTGGTCTGCATCGCATAGTGCTCGTGTATTGAAAAGCCTCGAAGATAATCTCTTTGCTATTATCGGTAAGCGTAACATTGCTGAATTGAAGACGCGGGATCTGCTCGTACCTATCAAAGCTGTGGAGTCATCCGGGCGTCTTGAAGTCGCCGCCCGTTTACAGCAGCGGACTACCGCGATTATGCGCTTTGCCGTTCAGAGCGGTTTAATCGATTACAACCCTGCACAAGAAATTGCCGGTGCGGTTGCTACGGCGAAAAGACAGCATCGTGCGGCACTGGAGCTTAACCGTATACCTGAACTACTTCATCGTATTGATCATTACTCCGGCAGGCCTTTAACTCGATTAGCCGTCGAGCTCACTTTGTTAGTGTTTATCCGCTCAAGTGAACTACGTTTTGCACACTGGTCAGAAGTGGATTTTGAAACAGCCATGTGGACGATTCCTGGTGAGCGTGAACCGCTGGAAGGCGTTAAACACTCTCAGCGTGGATCCAAGATGAAGACTCCACATCTTGTTCCTTTATCGCAGCAGGCTCTGGCTATTTTGGAAAAGATCAAAAGCATGAATGGGAACCGTGACCTGATCTTCGTAGGAGATCACGATCCGCGTAAACCCATGAGTGAGAATACGGTTAACAAGGCTCTGCGAGTGATGGGCTATGACACGAAAACGGAGGTCTGTGGGCATGGATTCAGGACGATGGCCTGTAGCTCATTGATTGAATCGGGTTTGTGGTCGAGGGATGCTGTAGAAAGGCAGATGAGCCATCAGGAGCGTAGCTCTGTTAGGGCTGCCTACATCCATAAAGCGGAACATCTGGGGGAGCGCAGGTTGATGTTGCAGTGGTGGGCGGATTATCTGGATGCGAATCGGGAAATAGGGGTAAGTCCGTTTGATTTTGGAAAGTAACACCTAAATATTTTTCTATCATGAATTCGCAAGATAAATGAGAATAATCATGAGGTTAGTGAGCCCATGATGCATAGCGGCAATGACATTGTGAAAAAGTAGTACGACGCTACTATTGCATAAATTCTCTGTAACCTGTTATAGTCTTCTCACTGACCTAGTACGACGCTACTACCTAGGTAAGAGAGGGAGTAAATAGCAGTTGCCGCTGCTATTTACCCGAAACATTCTGATTAAAACCGCTCTGAGAGGCTCTAACAAAATGAACGAGAAAAAATATCAATCCCTGCGTAAAAAGTCAATAAGTAAGGGGGGGAATATGGCTTGTATTGTTATGCTGGTACACGCGCTCTCCTTTTCCTCATTGCAGATGGATTTAGATGTACGTGTTGGGGATGTGAATTGGAAACACTCGATTGTGCTTAAAACTACTGGAGGAAAGGGAGAGTAATCTCCCTAACTTACTTATGCATAAAATTGTTACATTAGAGAGTGTTGCTGAGATCCGCTTAGGGATGCCCTTTAAATCGGCGATACAAGATGCTGGTGAGCAAGGCTCCTGTTATCTTATCCAGACGAAAGATATTGGACTTGACGGCATTTTAGATCTAGGTGCTTTAACCTCTGTTATCCCAGAGGGTAATCCTGAGAAGCATTATCTTTTCCCTAATGATATTTTATTACGTCTGCGGGGGCCTGTGTTTTCTGCTGGGATTATCGAAGGAAATTTAGGCAAACCAATCATTACGTCCAATCAGTTAGCAGTAATTAGATGTAATGATAATCTAATACTGCCACATTATTTACATTGGTATATAAACTCTACTTCTGGAAGTAAACATATTCGCAGTTTGAGTGAAGGTACTAGTATTAGTAAAATTAATTCAAAAACAGTTTCTAAAATGACTGTTAAACTTCCAAATTTGGGGGTTCAAGAAAAGATTGGTTCTATTAATAGAAACTGGAATAAACAAAAAACAGTTTATAATTCACTAATACAAAATGGTGATATGCTCTTTGATGGTATATGTGAAAGTATCATTAATAGCGAGGAGTTAGAAAATGAGTGAGATGAAGGCGCTTCATGAATCACTTTTACTTGCTTGTGATTTGTTTAGAGGGAAAGTTGACTCATCTTCTTATAAAGATTATATATTTTCAATGTTATTGCTGAAATATATTTCTGATGTTAAGGCTGATTATGAATATGATTTAATTAATGAAGAATATTCTGGGTTGTTAGAGATTGTTTCTCGAGTACCAGAGGATGCGAGTTTTTATAAAATATATCATGAGGCTAAGAATCATGGTGATTATATTGGCGAGAGGATTGACGACTCGCTGAAATTAATTGATCAGGCTATTGATTCTGTCTGTCAAAGTAGAGGTGGTTATTTATTCGAGTCTATACAATTTGCGACGGTTAATTTTGGTGCAAGATCAGCGAGAGATCGAATGCTTGTTAATTTACTCGCTATTTTTGCACGTCCTGAAATGAATTTTGGTTATATTCAAGGTGGTAATGAAAAGATAAAAGTAGCATGTAGATATCTTTTTGAAAAGATTGCATCTGACTCGGCGATGAGGGGTGGAGATTTTTATACTCCAGAAGGTATTTCGTTACTATTTGCAGAGTTATTGCAGCCTAAGGATGGAGATAGTATTTGTGATCCTACTTGTGGATCTGGTTCTCTTTTAATTACCCTAGGGGAAAAAATAAAAAAATCCTTTAAAAGCAATAACTATACCTTGTTTGGTCAAGAGGCTAATAGATCCAGTTGGGCCTTGGCTAAAATGAATATGATTATCCATAACGAAATTAATAGTCGGATAGAATGGGGGGATGTAATATCTAACCCTCAGCTTCTGGATACAGATAATAGATTGATACAGTTTGATGTAGTTGCTTCTAACCCTCCATTCAATATTATCGGTTGGAATCATGATGATTTAATACATAATGATTATGGTCGTTTTAATTTAGGTTTTCCACCTCAGTCTAAGGGTGATTATGCCTTTATTTTGCACATGATTTCAACACTTAAAAGTGCAACTGGTAGAATGGCCATACTGGTATCTCACGGGGTATTGTTCCGTGGAGGTCAAGAGGAGAGTATAAGGAAAAATTTAGTTAGTGAAGGGTTGTTAGATGCGGTAATAGGTCTACCAGATAGGTTGCTTCTTGGGACAGGGATACCATGCGCCATTTTGATCTTCAGGAGAGATAAAAAACATTCTAATGTTGTGTTCATCGACGCATCTGATTTGGCTAAACCCGTAAAGGGGCGCAATTTAATAACAAATGAAATCATTGAGAAGGTATCAGAATGCTACTTTGAAAGAAGTAGTATCAGTAATTTTTCACATGTTGCTTCTTTTGATGAAATACAAGAAAATGATTTTAATTTAAATATATCTCGGTATGTTAAGAAGCATGAGGAGCAGGCTTTTGTTGATCTTGAGAGCTTACGTCAACAGCGTGAGGAACTACTATCAACATTGCATGAATTAGAAAGAGAAATGAAAGATTTTATTGATAATTGATGGAGATGGTTGATGCAATAGTATCAACCATTTTCTGATTAAATTTCAATATCCCCAGTGATTATAAGCCAAGGGCATCTTATTCAACTTAGCTCTGTGTTCGCGCCAGTTCGGGAGGTACATGTTCATCAGGCCGATAAAACGCTCATTGTGCTTGCGTTCGTGTAGATGAACTAGCTCGTGAACCACAATGAATTCAAGGCATTCAGGAGGTTTTTTCACCAGTTCGAGATTGATCCAGATACGTGCGGTTTGGGGGTTACAGCTACCCCATTTAGTCTTCATTCGCTTGATGCCAACATAACTGGCTTCAACTTTAATTTCCTGCTGCCATTTTGCCATTAACTTAGGCAGTCTTTGTTTTAAAATACCGCGATACCACTGGTTGAGAACAGCTTCCCGCTGGGCCGTATCATAATGTGGAGGTACTTTCATGCGTATCCAACGACCCTGAAGTTTCACTTCAGCGGGCTTATCTACTAAAACTACATCCAGCCGATATCCTCTTCCCCAAAGGTAGTGTGTTTCGCCACTACACATTTCTCGTTCACTCTGGCGCGGCTGAGCCTGAAATTGTGCTTGCTGCTGTCGGATCCATACCAGCCTTCTGACAACAGCCATCCTGATAGCTGTGTCTGACAGTGAGACGGGGGCCGATACTCTCACTCGGCCATCCGGAGGCAGTACGCTGATATGCAGGTTTTTGATTGGCTTACGCTGCAAATCGAGAGTGAGCTCACCAAAGGTAACCAATGGCATCAGCGATACTCCTTCTGTGCCTTCACCAGGGCCATTACATCTGCGACCGTCACTGAATAACCTTTAATCTCTTCCGCGATAGCGAAACTAATCTCGCGTTCTTTAAAACGATCCCCGTACCAGTCGGCCTTTTTGGTGTGACGGACTGCAGCATCTATCTTTGTCACCAAGACTTCATCCTGCCCGAGGTTGTCAAACAACGCTTTCTTGGCGAGGGTATCAATACTTGCTGGATAAGTACTTTTACTACCTGACTGCGGATGTTTAACCTGCTTCGCCAGTTCACGTACGTGCTCCAGATACTCCTGATAGGAAATCGCCTGTTGACGACGAAGTGCGATCAGTTCATCAAGCAACACCGACATTTTTTCGTAGTATTTCGGGTTGACGGGGTTTTCATCAACAATAGTTCTGCGAACGTTATTTTCAATCGCTTCAGCCATCGCCTCTTGGTTGCCACGCATGTCGGCTGGAAGTCCATCCAGTGCTTCTTCTCCGCGTTCAATAATCAACTCAAGCAGCCCTAGTTCCTCAAAATCCATAAGAGTTTCACTAGGATCGGCATCCACCCAAAGATCCAGCATCTGCCGCATACCTGGCTCGAACTGCTTCATGTCCACGAAATCTCCACTGGATATTTTTATTTCGTCGCGGACTTTTGTATAAAACTCAACATCAATGCGGATTTGATTTGCCTGCGGCTCGCTATAACCAGCATCTGTTAGCTCACCTGCCAGATTGGTAAAAGCACGGATAAGCTTTGCCACGGATTGATACAATGTCAGACGTAAAGCTTCTTTCTCAGATAACTGCTCTATCGACGCCCCTGATTCTCCACAAAAATAATGCTGATAATCAAGTTGATTGCGTGGCATTTTTACTGGTTCGCAGAGGGTGCGAACGGCATCCAGAGCACCATCAAGATCGATTTTCGCCTGTTGCAATCGATCCTTCAATAAACCGGCTACATCTTCTTTGTCGTAGCCATCAAAGGCTTCTGCGGTGTAGTCCTGAACTGTTTTTTCCAATGAGCGGAAAAGGTCTTTATAGTCGACAATATAGCCGTATTCTTTATCTTCACCATCCAACCGGTTAACGCGACATATCGCCTGGAAAAGGTTGTGATCAGCCATTTTCTTGTCGATATAGAGGTAAGTTGCTGAAGGAGCATCAAAGCCAGTTAATAACTTATCAACGACTATCAGAAGGCGCATCTGGCCCGGTTCTTTAATGAAGCGTTGTTTGACCTCTTTTTCAAAATCACTTACACGTTTGGCTGCTTCAGCCTCAGGCTGTTCAAAATACTCCGCAAGCATTTTGCGATAGATGTTGTACTTGGCCAGTTTCTCAGTCAGTCCTTCACCGCTCTCCTCGCCTTTAATCTCACTGGCATTTGGCTGGTAGCTCGTCACAATCGCACATTTACCGGCAAAACCAGCTTCACTAAACATCTCATAGCATTTGCAGGCCTGATAGACGCTGGAACAAACCAGCATAGCGTTACCGCGGCCGTCGGCGAGTCGTGGCTTTTGTTCAAAATCGAGAAGGATGTCAGCCACAATCTGTTCCAGCCGCGAGCGGCTCGACAACAGCTTCTGCATCGAAGCCCATTTCTGCTTGAGTTGCTGTTGGCCAAGGCGAGAAAGTTTAGATGTCTTAGCATCAAACCACTGGTCGACTTTTTTCTGAGATTTGACCCGCTGATCGATGTCACGAGCTTCGTAGCGCAGGTCCAGTACAACCCCATCATTGACTGCTTCATCAAATTTATAAGTGTGGATATAAGGCCCGAAGACCTCCACTGACTTCTTCTTATCTTTCTTCATCAGCGGGGTACCGGTGAAACCGATAAATTGTGCATCTGGCAAAATGCTTGTCATTGCCGAATGCAATTTGCCGGATTGGGTTCGGTGGCACTCATCCACAAACACGAATAATTTTCCCTTCGGGCTAAAATCGGCAGGGATATTTCGTTTCATTTGATCGATAAAATCGTCCGTGTCAGCGTCTTTGTCATCCTCTTCCTGACGACCAAATTTATGCACGAGTGAGCATATAAGCCAGGGTTTGGTTTGATTCAGGCGAGTCACCAGATCCGCACCGCTCCGAGTGCGAAGGATCTCTTCTTCCACACCGTTAAACACTTTCTCGATCTGTTCATCAAGTTCTGTACGGTCGGTAATGATTAAAACTCGGCTATCGGTAATATTTTCTCTGATCCACTTTGCCAGCCAAACCATTGTCAGACTTTTACCACTGCCCTGGGTATGCCATATAATCCCGCCTTCATTGCGTTGAATAAACGGTTTTGTTGCAGTGACGCCAAAATATTGGTTATGACGGCAGGTTTTTTTCACTCCAGCATCGAAAACGATAAAGTCGTGGATCAATTCCAGCAGGCGCTGTTTATTGCATATCTGAGCCAGGTGACGATCAAGCATGTAGGCGTGAGGTGATTCCGCGGCTTCTTTCCATTGAAGGTAATATTTCTCCGGCGTTTCGATTACACCATAGCGAAGCCCTTCTAAATCATTACCGGCCATCACCAATTGGATGGTAGTGAAGAAGTTGCGGATGAAGGCTTTTTGCTGATTATCGAGGTTTTGGCGGATGCCCTCTGAAACTGAAACTGTAGAACGTTTTAGCTCAATGACACCAAGCGCAATACCGTTAACATACAGCACCAAATCCGGGCGCTTTTTATTTTCACCGTTGTAGGTCACTTCTTCAGCTATAGCAAAATCATTGGCTTCTGGATTTTTCCAGTCCACCAGCCACACGGTTTGATTCTGCTCACCAGCACCTTCTTTATCCTTCACGCCGTAGCGTAGCAGGCGATAGACCTCTTTGTTTGCATCATAGAGGATACGGCCTTCACCGAGGCTTGCGGCTCGATCTAGTTGACGTAATGCTCTGGCGATTAGGACTTCTGAAACGCCGCATTTCGTTAACCAGGCAGAAACTAAGCCTGGTTCGATGTTCCGGTTGTCTTCTCTTTTGTGCCAGTTACCAAGATAGTGATAACCGAGATGATCGGTGAATAACTGGATAACACGTTTTTGTGTCATGCGTTCACGTTGACCAACACTGTTCATAACACCTCCCTAAATACGCTATCACTACCACTGGTTAACACTGCCAGCATTTCCGCTTCGTGAGTGGCGATTTCTTCTTCCCCCCACTGATTGTTCTTCTTCATCAGCTCCATCATGGCGAGCAGTTTCAGACTATCAATTTCATTACGCTCAAGGCTCGCTTCGAAGTACTCTTGCTTTTGTTTTGGCTGGAAATTACTAAGTCGCGAATTCTTGCTGTGGCTAATCAGACTGAGGTTGCCGAAGGTATGCAACGATGTATCTGGTAATGTCCTATAGCCATCCATGGGGTGCTGGGGATAGAAATGCTCTACTGAGCTTCGGAAGGTAAATTCGAAACGTTTGACTACTTCAGCTTTATGTCTGTCACGGCACCAGAGTAAGTAGTCCAGGTAATTGAATACCAGGTTGTTTGCTATCATCCCAAAGCGCATCTTCTTCTTAATCTTGTCCGACAGTACCACAGGTTGGAGATGTAGCTCTTTACCGTAGATAATCTCAAAATATGATTTTGGTTCTTGTTCTGCCAGGAAGTTTTGAAAGACAAACGAGGAGGCGAGATGCTCCAGATACCCGAGGTACTTCCTTGCATCTATCTGGTTTTCAGTGGAATGGGCATTAAACAGATAGTACAAAGCTCCATTCAACCAGTGTTTATAAACCAGAGTAGGGGTTGAAACATGGAATGCGGAAAGTAGCATCAGAATCTGTCGGTTGATGTCTACATAGCTACCATCATCTTCATTAAACGTATTGGTATAACTGGTGCTCTTTTCCGAATACCAACGCAGGCGTTTCAAACTCCAGCTATCGCTACCTTTCGCGAACTCTCGTTTTATCACGAACTGATCAAAAAGGTATTTGCATTTGAGAAGTGCAAAGACGAAATCCTGTACCGCTTTAACCGGGTCATTCTGCTTTAACAGTCGAAGTTCGAACTGTTCGATTAATTGTTTGTCGTCAAGCGGAACATCCACTCTGACCTTCCCAGTTTGGCTATAGATACGCAGCACATGGAGCAGGAAGTTGGAAAAGTTGATCACACTATTAAATCGCTCTGAGCTACCTTCATCTTCTTCACTTCTTTCACCACTTACGATAGAAGATGACTTGATGATGTCAGCCAGTGTGCGGTTTGTTTGGTTCTCTCTTTTGCCAAGCTCCGAAGTCGATGGGATAAGCATGCCAGCTAGAGAATTAAAATCAGGAGGCACAAATTGCCCCCAATTTTCCTGCCCAAATAATTGATGACGTTCGGCTGGTGTAAAACCATACTGGACATAACGTTCCATGTTTGCGCAGGCATCCCATACTCGTGAAAGGGTGTTAAGGCTGCCTTGTCTTTCCTGCGGATCTGTTATTTGGTTGAGTATCGCCATGAGCCGTGCTTTCACAACCTCATGCTTTTCGAGTTGCTCACCTCGGTTGTTCATCACCTCAAAAAAATGATTGAGGTCGGTATCGGCAGGCACTTCTATTCGGGCAATTTGTACATGGTCGAACAGGTAGGTACAGAAATGATTTAATGACTCGCCAACTAGTTTCAAGTCGCGTAGTACCTTGCCAATAAGTTCATAGCCATTGATCAGCCCTTCGTTAAATTCCTTGCTCCGCAGTTTATGCGGTTCCACACCTTGCCAGAGTCGCTCAAATGTTTCGCCAGATTTGGGTCTGCTCTCAAAACCTAAATTGAGGCCCCGATACCAGTTCATATCCAGCGTGTGGCCTGCATGCTTTTTTAACCAGTTAGCAAGAAGGGATAGGGTAGTGAAACGCTGCTGTCCGTCGATTATCTCTGACTGCCCATCAGAGCGAGTGAACACGACCAACGTACCGATGTAGTAAGTTTGAGGAAGTGGACTATGAAGGCTTTTTTGCTGGTAGTCGAGAATGTCCTGCACAAGTTGAGTGATTTCACCCTCTCCCCAGGCATAGTTACGCTGGTACATGGGGATAAGATAACGAGATGCATCGCCCAGTAATGCTCTGACCGTAAAGGATGTTACCTTTGCATCACTCATAGTAGTTCATCTCCTTGAACAGCCTCACCAGCTCATCTTGCTCATAGTTACCGGTACGGCGGTTATTATTATTTTCTGAAGCCCGAATTGTGAGTAATGGTATAGATAGCACATCACCAGGTACTCTGGCTTCTTTGATTACCCGGAAAAGATTATTTTCCAGCACGTACTTATCCATAGTCGCTAGCTGTACCACCTGCTGTCGGATTCGGCATCTGTAGGCCCAGATAAAGCTTTTTTCAATTGCAGCAGATAACGACTGCCCACCAAATTTGTCGATATAAAAGATCAGAGCACAATCAAACATAGTGCGTATATATTGATCCCCTGTTCGATAGCGATTTCTATAGCTATTTAACGTTCTTAGTATCCGGGTTGCCATTTCACCAAGGGCTGTGCCCTGAATCATTAACGACTTTTGAGTGTGCGTGCTGACATGCTCACTGGTGATAATTGCCGATACCTGTTGCTGATAGTGTTCCGCCATTTCGAAAAAGCGTCTTCCATTGATAATCATCTGATCGAGATGGAAAGGGAAACGCATTTTCTGGCCATCAATCTTGCGCTGGTACTGATTGTTATAGTCATCCACAAAATGGTGAGCCATGCGCAAAGATTCTACATAAGGGAACTGACCAATCTGGTCAAGGTTGATCCCTTTGAATAGGCCAACCTCATCCTTACCAAAGAAACGAGCTGAATTCCCCTGTGACCACTGACGTACCCTGTAGAGATAGGATGCGAAAAGATTAGCCAGGTCATCACTATGCAATCCTTCCCAATGAGCAACGGATGCAGCTTTCAGTTCTACCTCATGGCTGGCGAACTCACGTAGATGGAAGGCCTTAAGCAGATCGTGTGGATCCAGATCCCGCCCTCGGGCATTTTGTGAGTCGAAGAACTGAAAAGCTTCAGACAGGTCAGTCAGCACAAAGACCACCAACTGGCAGCGGTTGAGGAGAAAATCAATATGTTGCTCGCTGAATTCTCGATGGCTAACCCTGCGTTTTAGCTCCTGATAATTCTGGTACAGATTGTATTCCGATACCTGACTGGCAAAGCGTTGCCGTCCCATAAAACCTTCAACGGAGGGCTTTAGCTGGGTTAGCGCTTCCTGCAAATCCTGACGTTCCAATTCAGCAAGTCGGGTTTCGATAATGGCCCATACTGCCAGTATTAATGTTAAAGTTCGTTGCTGACCATCGACGATATCCAGTCTAGGTTCTTCATTGCTCTCAGGCTGATGAAACACTACTGAGCCCAAGCGGTAGGCCGATTTATCGAGATGACTGTTTATGTCCGCAAACAGTTCACTGATATTTTTTACCGTCCATTTATAAGGACGTTGATAGGCCGGAATGGCTACGTCAGTCAGGCTCAAAAGACCCTTGACGGACAGAACTGTCTTATCAAGGGTATGTTTCATGGCTGGTGATCCAATGGTAAACGGATGCGTCCGGTCAGCAGCTGTTGCATCATTCCCTGTTTTATATCGCGGACCTTGGCTAGTTTTTGCTCTAGCGCTGTGAGTTCAGCATCCATATCTGAGAGGATGTTGGCGATGGCTGTTTGTTCTTCATTTGTAGGTGGCATCAAGAATTTAAAACTTCTAATATCCTGAGGGCTTATATGAGGAATTGCTGTGACTGTTTTTACAGCGTCACAATGTTCAGTGAAAAATTGACTGCAAATCCATTCTTTTAAAAAGCCTTGATCAACGAAACTAGTTCTAACCCTAGCTACTCGCTGTAATAATACTGCAGGTAAATCACTATCGGATAATTGAGCAAAGCTTCTGCCGACTAAGGAACCATCCATGGAAATAACTATATCTCCAGCATAAAGCTCATATTGCTTAATGTCGGCACTGATCTCTGGCCAATACTGGGTAATACCATCACTCCAATCAGTGATACCACGCTTAACATTTGAGCCGCGAAGTAACCTAATGCCAGAGTCAGAATATTTATTGCTGGAGAAAGGGAATCCTGTTAGTAAATCACATACCTGACCAACACTCAAAACTTTCCAATCTTCCGGAATCGACCCAAGTTCGCTGGCCTTATAGCTTTTGCTAGTACCATCAGGATGTTTAGCAAATTGAGGTAAGCGGGTACGGCCAGTCAGCAGTTGCTGCATGGTGGCGGTTTTGATTGCCTGTTTTTTGGCGATCAGCTGCTCAAACTCAGTAATTAGTGCATTTGTATCGGATAGTACATTAGCGATGATTATTTGTTCTTTTTGAGGAGGGAGAATAATCTCTAAATTTTTTATAATTCCGCTGCTTAGATTTTCTTGTCCCCCAGAGTTGCTCAACTCTCTTATTTGTTCATATTTTGATACCAACAGATGTAAAACATATTCCTTTGAGCACAATTCGCTTAATTCGATAGCGGCACAGGCTTGGTTTATCGTTGCATCAATCCCTAGAAGTGCAACCTTACCGCGAGTTTTTCCTTGACCATACATAGCCATTAAAATGGTGCCAGCTTTGCACCATTTAGCAGACGATCCTTTTAATCCCTTTTGTGTGATGAATTCATTGGCTTCAAATATCTCACCACCATCAATTAGGGTTGTAGTAACCCACGGAATATCACCATCCCAGTATTCGGGATTTTTTCGGTTAGGAGTTCCCCCAGAAAAAATAGTGGCAAGCTCTCCAAGTAATCTTAACTCCCAACCCTCCGGAAATGATACTTGCGGCATGGATGTTCCGTTCATTTCCATTTTGTCACACTGTTCTCGAATCATGCCCATTCCAGCCCCATTGCCTCAAGGTGAGCTGCAACTTTGGTTTCTAGCTCATCCACATTTTTAATAAGATCAGGCAGAGCCGCACTATAACGTTCTTCCAGTTCTTTCACTCTATTTGCTAATCGTTGCGTGACACGCTCAATCTCCGCTTCTAGGGCACCAGCCAAACTAGCCTTCCATTTATCCTGTACCAGCAGAATTTTACTGTCGTTATCATTGAGCTTTGGATATTGAGAAAATACCGCAAGATCCAGTCGTTCCTGTGCTTCTTTATTCGCTTTTTTGGCTTTGGTTTCAGCATCGAATAACGTCTGAGCAGATTTCAGTATTACCTTTTCCTCTTTATCCGTGGCAACTCTAAGGCGAGCCTTAACACTGGCAGCGGTTACCTTTTCTTTGTCGTTCATTGCATCGGCAAGTAGCCCATCTTCACCGCTGTTTTCTTCAAGGAAACTTTCCAGCGCTTGCACTGCTTCGTCATAAGCCACCTGCAGTTGCTCGAGCTGTTGTTGCTCGGTAGCAAAATAGCGAGCCACTATAAGGGCTGGCGGCAAGAGTTCAGCCTTATACTTCTTCTTACCAATTACTAGATCTGGCGTTTCTTTGAGTTTTTCGCCTTTTTCGACAATAAGTTCGCGAAGCATTTTACCCGCCTGCCAACCATCCTGACTCAGGACATAAACATCGTCCTGCATCACCTCCGTCCAGTAATCCATCAGTAACTGATAAATTGTATAGTTCTCAAGCAGCGGTACGTCAGTCGTGGTTTCTGAAGCATAAGCAGCGAGAAGTCGCTCACCAATTTCTTCAATCAGTTGTTTCGGTGAGTCTCCACGAGCAATTTCTTCAAGCTGACAGCCTGCAAACCACTTTTCAAAGGGTAAAAGTGCCCCAGCTCTGAAAGCGGCAAATTCCGGGTGTGCCAAGATAGTGGTCTTTACTTCACTTGCTTCGACTCGTGCATTGCTGTAACCAGGCCGGGCAGGTTCGAACAGTTCCTGACGTAAAGTCGGGAAAATTTTCCAGTAAGCACTAAGAGCATCGATATCACGATCGGGGATGCCACCAGCCAAATGACCAGAAAGGTCGTGCAGGTCTTCAGGATTGCTGCTGTCGATATAGCGAGGGATATTGAGGTTGAAGTCGTTGGCCGCAATTTCTGACAGCGGGACCATGCGACTGAAGCGGGGGATTTCCTGCTCACGATTAAACGCATCGACAATTTTATGGATGTCCTGGGCGCGAAGGCGATTTTTATTGCCGTCTTTAACAAAGCCCTTACTGGCATCGATCATAAAGATGCCTTGCTGACTCTCGCCATTAGCGTTGAACGCTCGGAGCTGGGCATCTTCTTTATCGATGACAATGATGCATGCTGGGATACCCGTGCCGTAGAACAAGTTAGCGGGCAGGCCAATGATGCCTTTGATATAACCCTGTTTGAGCAGATTTTCACGAATACGCGCTTCGGCATTGCCACGGAACAGAACGCCGTGAGGTAAGATCACAGCACCTTTGCCGGTACTTTTCAGGCTCTTGATGATGTGCAACAGGAAAGCATAATCACCATTCTTTTCTGGTGGTATACCCCAGACAAAACGGTCAAAAATATCGTTTGCAGCATCCAGCCCGCTGGTCCAGTTTTTGTTGGAGAAGGGGGGGTTAGCTACAGCAAAGTCGAAGGTTTTCAGATTATCGCTGCCATCTTTCCAGTGTGGATCGGCCAGGGTGTTACCTTTCCAGATTTTAGCGGTAGCGTTGTCATGCAGGATCATGTTCATGCGTGCCAGTGCGCTGGTCGCATAATCCATCTCTTGACCATAAATGGTCAGTCCTTTCGGACCGGCTTCGTCACTGGCTTTCAACAACAGTGAGCCTGAACCACAGGTAGGGTCATAAACGGTAGCATCCTGTGGTGTCTGTTTACTGATGCCAATTACTTTCGCCAGAATGCGTGACACTTCTGCCGGGGTATAAAACTGCCCCTTGGATTTACCTGACTCTGTAGCAAAGTGACGCATTAAATATTCGTAGGCATCACCCAGCAGATCGTCTCCATCAACGCGGTTGGCTGAGAGATCCAACCCTTCGAAGATTGCCACCAGCTTGGAAAGGCGGTCGATCATCTCCTTGCCTTTACCCAGCTTGTCCTCATCATTGAAGTCGGCAATGTCGATAACACCTTTCAGGTCATTAGCTTCAGCCAGTAATCTGATGGTTTTGTTAATTTTTTCGCCAATTTCTTTGTTGCCTTTGAGAGCAACCATATCGTCGAAACTTGCCCCTTCCGGCACTTCAATCATCGCGTAAGGGTTGCCCTTAGCTTTGTCAGAGACGTACTTCATAAACAGTAGGGTCAACACATAGTCTTTGTACTGTGAAGCATCCATTCCGCCACGCAACTCGTCGCAGCTCGCCCAAAGGGAGGAGTAAAGTTCGTTCTTCTTGATAGCCATATGGTGTCCGGTGAAAACAATACTGAGAACGCGCCAGGGGGTAACAAGCACCAGTGCTGAAACGCTGCCTATGGCGTGAGAAATTAGGCGAGAGTTTACCAAGTTGAAAGCGTTGAGACTATGCCGATGAGGGTAAAGTACGATGTAACCAGTGCATTATAACTTGGTCAAAACCAATGTTTATAATGTTGTAATATCGAGCCTATTAGCTTTGACTGCATCCAAAAGATCGTTCCTCCCTGCTGTAATCTTTAGTGCGCTCTTTCGCAAAATAACTTAACCGAAACGTCAGTTGATCATAAACCTCACTGTAACCAGGTGAGTTAATATCCAAGTAATAAAGTGGATTATCGGGAAAGCGGGCTAGTGTCCAGTGCTCTAGGCGGTGACTAAGCTGTAAAGCACTTAGCCAGGCTTCCCGTATCAGAGACGCCAGGCCCGTCCCGTCTTCTTTGTAACTCCCTAGTCCATTGAACGTATCGTTATTCACGAACAACACCATGTGGTAATGCGATTTCTGATTAATCTCACCTACCTCCCGAACCCAGGCATAGCGAAGGTGGCATGGATACGTTCGTGTACCCTGCTTCAACTTACTTCTGTAGCGTGCTGCAATCTTCGCATCGAGGGATTCAATGAAGCGAGATATCAGGCCCTGTCGGTTAATGAGCATATTGTCAGGAAGACGCAGGTCTACCCGTACCGCCATTGTACGTGCGTGCTCTACAGTCGCGTTATTTATAACGCGTAGAATACGCTGTAGGTAAGTGGTGTTGAATGGTGCGTGCCGCCTATCGAGACGGATATCATCAATCATATAATTTTCCTTGGGTAATGAATTACGGGCAGGGCAAAGCCTTACCCGTAATAGGCAGTTAAAGGGATTAAGGATTTAAAGGGTGGTAATACCAGCCATTAAGGCTGTCGTGTATGAGTGACCGTATATAGGTATGATGTTGAGATGATATTGTTTATATATAAGTCCTTTAATTAATATTACCAACCCGTCATGGGTTACTAATGACCAATCCACCAGCACCAGAGGCCGGATGATGGAAAGTGATTGATTTTTACTCCGAAGTTATATGCCCCCATATAATAATTTTCTGGTGTACTAATCAATCCTATGATTGCCTGGTACGTATCGCTAAATTCGTATCTCCCGACTGTATATCCCTTTTCTGCATTGAGGGCAGCGTTTCTCGCCGCCATATGACAGACCGCCCATAGTGCATTGCCATTGGGTTGCTGTAATGACTGGAGGCAGTTGTGCCAGAAGACGCTGTAGCTTCGCCACTGCTGAAGGCCTTCCATTGACGGGAGCGAGATAGTGGCATTGCAGCATTGCTTCCGGTTGTCTGTGAAGGATGTCGTGTTCGAACCAAGGCGATGACGTTCTTGTGGGGGGGGGGAAATCAACGGGCATCGGCAATGGTGGCAGAACCATTCATCATCAACTGAATTAAGCTGGCTGATTGCGACGATCTCACCCGTTTTACGCTGTGCGATATAGCATTTGGGTATTTGCATGATCCGGTCCTCACACTGGTCGGGTGGCTCGGATGTAATCATCAGCGAGAGCCTTGAGGCCCCGGTACGTACGCTGTTTTATTGCCAGCCATTGCTTCAGGGGGTCAGGAAGCGACAGGTGCAGTTCATACCATTCCTTCATATCCTTGCCCGTTACCAGTTCACACCAGCACAGCAATGTCAGCGTCTGGCGTAAGCCTGGCTGTACATGCAAACGGAACAACATCTGCAACTGGTCCGCCAGTCGACTTTTTCCCAGTCGGTAACATTCGCTGAGCAGTACTCCGGGCAGAAGGGAATAATCGATGTTCTTGGTCAGACGGGGAATGGTAGTACACGACTCAACAAGCCCGGTGCGGGTTAACGGCAACAGGCGCTGGGGGAGCACTACTTCAACTGAATGACCTTCCGGTATCAGGCAGGACGTTATAGTCAGTCGGTGCCACTGCGTTATTTGCTGATGGTATAAGCCGTGGAACACATTAATACGAGTAAAATCATCAAGCCAGGTCTGATAATGGTTGAGCAAAGGTGAATTGTTCATTTTGATATTCCTTAATACATAAATGACAGGCAGCCGTGAGTCTCCGCGAGGCGCGGTTAAGGCATGATGGTCAGGATTTTTGTTGACGCGTGGAGAAGGGCTTTACGCTAAGTGCGGGATTCTTCAATACGGGCCTGAAGCCAGGCTTCGACTTCACTCTGTAGCCAGCGGGAACTGCGCCCCAGTTTGATGGGTTTTGGAAATACTCCATCTTTGATGAGCTTGTAAAACCACTTATCAGTTAGCCCGGTGAGCCGGGTGATAAAAGCCATATCGACAAACTGATCTTCAAGCAGGGAAGGTTTACTGGTCATAACTGGGCTCTCCGGTATCTAAAGGGGACCGGAGTCGGTTTATGAATTACTGCTGCCCACTCCGGCATAGGTACCGGTGGTGCTGTAAAAAAGTGTCGTTAGCTTATTCTGTTTTTCTGGGGCGGCCCTATCTTGCAGGTTCAGGAACCACATTACATCCCAAATCAGATAACCATTCTTCTGGGATTCTTTCGTTAGATAGCTGGCAATACGCCTCAAACTTTTAACGTCTTCGTCGTTGTAATAGTCAACGACGTTATTGATGTTGTCCTGGTAGCAGTCCTTCGGTTTACAACGTTCGTATTTCCTTTCGTCGTTAGTTATCTTCAGCCACAAGTCACCTATCTGTTGAATAAACGGAAATGACTTCTGGTGCTTTTGCCCCTTAAGATAAAAAATGGCATGAGCATGGATAGCATTTGTTTTTGTCCATTCCAACACCCAGAAGCAACCGCAGAGAGGAGGCATTTGCATTACAGCCTGAGTTAATTCCCGGAGATCATCCTGTATCTCAAATGAGGAATTACGAATGAATCGGTTAGTACCACGGTGGTAATCAAAATCCATTCGAAATGCCAGTATTATTGATTGACATTCAAGGATCTTATTCAGATGGTGGTTAATCATATTCAGCAAGAAATCATTGGGAGTGATTTTTTAAAGTGTGGGAAATGTCTCTGCATTGTGTTGTTCCTTTGGATGAGCCCAAAGGAACAGTAGTAACTGTTTTTTTTTGTAATGCAATCAAGAATGTTACCTGTCTAGCTGATCCAGTTTTTTACTGCTAGTAATGTACCATCTACTGGTGGGATAGTTGTAATATGCTGAGATCTACTTTCCTATAATACCAATTAACCTTAATTATCAAATTCGGACAAGTAACCCCCATTCTGATAGCTAATGAGACTCACACCCGATAACGAGATCCTGAATGCGTTGGATTAAACATTTTCAGTAAACATCGAGAGGTGTTTATCATGGTCCTTGTTCGATATAACAATCGGCGATAACGTAAGAATTATGTATTGGCTACTCCATCGGCTGGATCAGCGTTGATGAGGAACAGGGTTATGCTACCACCATCTTACGGGTGAAATGTGACTCGCATCGCAACAAAATGAGGCTTTTATGTTATCGTTATGCACATTCTTAAATTTGCATAACGAATAACCATTATGAGAATAACATTTAACTCAGATAGTGAGTTGACAATTAATACAATTGATAGATATGCGAAAAGCTATGGAGTCTCAAGATCGAAAGTAATTTCTGATTTGCTTGATTCAATATCACCCGCTCTTGATTATCTGGTTTTTCAAAACAGCTTAAAAAGAGAAATGGAGACTAAATTATTAAATTTATTTGCATATGAGCTTAAAGAAGTAGAAGCTAAAGTATCTAAGGATGAGGTTTTTTTTAGGTATTTTTATCAAAGTATAAAAAAGATTTCCTACGTATTTGTAAGTGAAGGTACAATTCGATTTTCACTGCCCGATAGAGAATTGTGGTTTGACCTTAGAGAAAAATTCAAATTAAAAGTAAGTGAGTTAGTCGAAATATATAGGCCTTTTGATAATGGCCACTATATTTGTGTTTTTTATCCTGACCCTCTTGAAGAGGGAATGTACACATCAGTTATAATTAACTTCATGTCGTTAATTGTCGATAACTACTGTTTCGATATTAATTCTTTGTGTTTTGTAAGAGAGGAAGATTTCTTTTATTGCGGCATTAATGATTACATGAAAAGAAATCTTAAAAACAAAAATCGGTTGCATCTCTCATGGGCTCCGCTAACAAAAATTGCTGACGGGTATCTATTTATGGCTGCAATGCGCAAAGAAAACTCAAACTATTCAGCCAGCCAAGAAGGAGATTTTACAGTGAACTTCCCTTACGATATATGGAAGCAATAATCCAAATATTTTCAGACAGATATTATCTCTACGAACCGTCCCCACTCCTTCACTGGAATGGGGATTTTCTTTTTCTGTCTGAGAAAGTGCTATGAATAAAAATGAAGGACAACTATTCCTGCAGAACTCGCTTGATAGCTTGCCCCAATGGGTATCTGAACGCATTCTGCAGCAGATAAATCAGTTAACCCACTACGAGCCTGTAATAGGCATTATGGGGAAAACCGGCGCGGGCAAGAGCAGCTTGTGCAATGCACTGTTTGCCGGGGAGGTGTCGCCGGTCAGTGATATTACAGCCTGCACACGCGAACCCTTACGCTTTCACCTGCAGGTGGGAAAACGCTACATGACACTAGTGGATTTACCCGGTGTGGGGGAAAGCAATGCGCGTGATGCGGAATATGCCACGCTGTACCGTAAGCAACTTCCCCGGCTCGACCTGGTACTGTGGCTTATTAAGGCCGATGACCGGGCTCTTGCGGTGGATGAACATTTTTACCGTCAGGTGATCGGTGAGTCTTACCGGCATAAAGTGCTGTTTGTTATCTGCCAGTCGGATAAGGTCGAACCCACCAGCAGTGGCAATAAACTATCCACGGAGCAGAAGCAAAATATCAGCCGCAAAATCTGCCTCCTGCATGAATTGTTCCAGCCGGTAAACCCAGTCTGTGCGGTGTCAGTTCGTCTGCAATGGGGACTGCGGGTGATGGCTGAGCGGATGATTCGTTGTCTGCCGCGTGAGGCTAGCAGTCCGGTGGCTGTACAGCTTTGTGCTCCACTTCGTACCGATGCCGTTAATAAAAAAGCCCGTGACGATTTTGGTGAAACGGTCGGCTCGGTGCTGGACACAGTAAGTTCCATGCCCCTGATACCGGACCCGGTTCGGACAGTCATCCAGTCTGTACGCGACATCGTGGTATCAGTCGCTCGTGCAGTCTGGAGTTTCTTCTTCTGAAAGTTAACCCTTCTAATCTAACTCGTAGTTTCCTGAGCCCTGCCGCGACTTTGCGGCGGGGCTTTTTGTATTTATTTTCCATCATGAGGAGTCTGCTTATGACCCGTCTGGCTTCGCGCTTTGGCGCAGCAAACCTTATCCGTCGTGACCGTCCATTAACCCGTGAAGAGCTGTTTCGCGTGGTGCCCAGCGTGTTCAGCGAGGACAAACACGAATCCCGCAGTGAACGATACACATATATACCCACCATCTCTCTGCTGGACAGTCTGCAGCAGGAGGGCTTTCAGCCGTTCTTTGCCTGTCAGACCCGCGTGCGTGATCCTGGTCGTCGTGAACATACGAAGCACATGATGCGCCTGCGTCGGGAAGGGCAGATTACCGGCAAACAGGTTCCGGAAATTATTCTGCTCAACTCCCATGATGGCTCCAGTTCGTATCAGATGCTACCGGGATTATTCCGTGCGGTATGCCAGAACGGCCTCGTCTGCGGTGAGTCGTTTGGCGAGGTGCGGGTGCCACACAAAGGGGATGTGGTGAGTCAGGTGATTGAAGGGGCTTATGAAGTACTGGGGATTTTTGACCGTGTGGAAGAGAAGCGGGATGCCATGCAGTCGCTTATGCTGCCGCCACCTGCACAACAGGCTCTGGCACAGGCTGCACTGACGTACCGTTTCGGTGAGGACCACCAGCCGGTGACAGCACCTCAGGTGCTTTCCCCCCGGCGCTGGCAGGATGCGAGCAATGACTTGTGGACCACTTATCAGCGTATTCAGGAGAACCTGATTAAGGGCGGGCTCAGTGGTCGGAGTGCAAAAGGCGGGCGAACGCATACCCGCGCCGTGCGTGGTATCGACGGAGATGTGAGGCTCAACCGGGCCCTCTGGGTGATGGCTGAAGCGATGCTGGGTGGGTTTCAGTCCTGAGCTTGTTATCAGCATGTTAGGAAAGGACACTCCCTGTCCGTTTTACCTCCAGTGGATAGAGTGTTTTATCACCGCATTTCACGGTGTGCCGCGTCGGGCCTGCCTCCGGTGGCAGATAAAAAATAGTTCATTCCATGTCCATACCCTGTCCGCCCCCCTCTTTAGAATCATTTCATATTCAGTCAGTTAATTATTACGGAGATTCGAGATGACACAGGCAGAGCGCCGTCACGACCGGCTGGCTGTCAGGCTGTCACTGATAATCAGCCGCCTGGTTGCCGGTGAAACGCTGAACATGGCGCGGCTTGCTGCAGAGTTTGGTGTGTCAGTCCGTACCCTGCGACGAGATTTTCGCGAACGGCTGATGTACCTCGACCTAGAGTATCGACGGGGGCAGTGTCGCCTGCGCAGCACCGGTGGGGGCGTACAGGGCGAGCTGGATGCGCTGACCTTTGCACACAGGGCTGGTCTGGGCGATATCTTTCCTGGGCTGGACCGGCGTCTGGCGGGCATGCTGCTCACTGCAGGAGGGATGCCCTGTCTGGTATGGCAACCGCCACAGTCTGTGTCACCGGCCATCGCACTGGTGTTCTACCGTCTCGTCAGTGCCATTACCGCATGTAAGCGCATACTGCTGTTGGCTGAGGGAGAGCGCTGTGACGGCCTGGCTCCGTACCGCCTGATATTACTCGACGGTTGCTGGTACCTCACAGGTGAACTGAACGGGCATATCACCGTGCACTCTCTCGCAGCCATTCATGCGGTCACAGTCCTGAACACCACGTTTACCCCGAGAAAACGTCTCAGCCAGTTAACCACACAGGCTGGCTTTATCCGGGCTCTTCCGCACTTCAGTTGTATCCGCGAAGTCCTGTCTCCTGAGCCCTTTTAGGAGGAACCGGGCAGGACTCTGCTTCAATAACCTCTGTTAACAAGGAAAAACAATGATCTGGCATAACGAGCAAAATGATGTACGTCACGACAATATGCCCGATGACGATATCACCGACGCTCATGCTGACAGGACTGATGCGGATAACACTGCCTCATCTAACCACCTTATTTAAGTTAGTTAAGAGGTCTGTCGATAGTTAACAACTTATCTTTTTGAACATTTAAAGAGGATACCTATGAAAATACTACTTATTGCCTTAACACTATTTTTAAGCTTTAACGTTAATGCCACCCCGATGGAGGTGGCAGCCACATGTACCGATAATTGCCCTTATCCTAGCGAACTGTATAAATCAGACAAAGCATTTGCAGAAGCCCTTGCCGGGAACTTGCGTACTATCGGGATTAAAAATGCCTTCACCAGCACTGGCGCACTCAATGGAACCGAATCCCCGATAAGATCATATAAATATAACGGCGATACCGTGGTGACGGGAACTATTTGTGCCAGCGACTGTTTTACCCACTTTAATTTCATATACGACGTAGTCACCAAAACTGCCGCATCAGCTTACATAGAAGGTAATAAAGCCACCTTAATGGGTAACCCGCCGAAGGACATTACCAATTTCCTGCTGAAAGATGAAAATGTTGCTACCACAACCATCGCTCCCTTAGCGCCCAAGGAAAAATCTGTACAAAAAGATGATTCAGCCAAAACGATTTGGGACTTGAAAGACAACAGCGGAAGGTTACTGGGGAACGTTTGTAATGGAAAACCAGGTACGTGTGTCATTGTGATGAATACTACAAATCTGGTGGCAGTGATTAATCATAAATCGCTCAACGGGTGTGCCATGGGGGATTTCTACGTTGTCAGCAGACCAGAGCAGTTTTGGAGCCAGTATGATACGGGAACATGCAGCAAAGACGCCATATTTGCTGAAGGAACAATGAACAATGGTCAATATCGAACCATTGATGTTCGTCTTCATGGTGAACTGGTTAAACAGTTTCCGATTGAATACTGGTCATTGGTCAAATCCTTTTCGGGCAAAAATCGCCCTTCGTGGGATAAAGCGAAGCAAAACCGTCAGCAGTAGGGTTGACTGATAACAATAAGACTCAATATTTTTCAAATCATCAGCCCCTGTCGCTTTAGCGCCGGGGGTTAATGCATTTAAAGGCATGAGGAAATGTCATAACTTTCTCTATTACCATCTGAACCTTTGCTCCGCCAGTACACTGAAGTAATCACAGCCCTCTATCGCAACATCACGATCGAGGGCAACCAGGCCAGTCACTTCCACTTGGTTGTTCGTGACTCTGAAAGCCGGATGGCCTCGCGGCATAGTGTTTTGCAACAAGTGCCGAAGCTTGCCTTAATCGCGGTCTCCGACGGGACGGTACCCCATAGCTTCATCCTTTGACTGACCACTGCTATTCATCAGAAGTCATTTTACATTCGCACACGTTCTTTACCCCCTTGTACGCCAGCCATCGCCGCTGGCGTTTTTTATTTACGGAGAAAATCCATGACGACACAAACTCAATGCGAGTTGGTACCCGCGAAAGAACCGCAACTCAACCTTACCGCCACGTCAGTTCCTGACGAACAGCGTATCCATTTCTGGCCTCAACTCTTTGGCTCCATCCCGCAGTGGATAACGCTGGAACCACGCATTTTCGCCTGGATGGACCGCTTCTGTGATGAATACAGCGGTGGTATCTGGTCCTTTTACACGCTCAGTAATGGCGGAGCGTTTATTGCCCCTGATGCTGACAGTGACGATAAATGGCCTCTGTTCAACAGTATGAACGGCAATAGTGCGGAAATGAGCGTGGAAGCCGCAGGCATCGCTGTCTGCCTGATTGAATACAGCCATCACGCCTGTCGCACCGAATGCGATGCCATGACTGAGCACTATTACCGCCTGCGGGATTATGCCCTGCAGCACCCTGAATCCAACGCAATTATTCGCATTACTGACTGAGCGATCGTAATGAACAGTGAAGAACTGTCCCGGTCTGATGCCCTGTGGGAGTTGCTAAAACACGCTCCGGTAACAGAGGAGGATGACGAAGTGGTTATAAGCGAGCCTTTCTTACATTTTCCGGCGGGAACAGGCATCACGACTGTCTGGGCATGGTTCGAAGCCATCGACCCAACCTTTAGTGTGGCCCTGAAACTGTATGGTAAGAGAGCGGGCCTTTTGAAGTAATACTTCCCTCATCAATATTCCTTACTTAACGGAAAACAGAAAATGGGTACATCTTTTCATCCGCAGTATGGCTCGCTGTCCCTGAACACGCTGAGGACAGTAAAACGAGCTCTTAACCTGCTTGACCGACATCTGCACGAAACAGGCGTGGCATTTACCTCTACCCAAGCAGCTCGTGACTGGCTGAAACTGAAAATGGCGGGGCTGGAGCGTGAAGAGTTTATGGTGATGTATCTGAATCAACAGAATCAGTTGATTGCCCATGAAACTCTATTTGCCGGTTCCATCAGCAGCACCGAGGTACATCCCCGTGAGGTGGTCAAACGCGCCCTGTATTTCAATGCAGCCGCAGTGATACTGGCGCATAACCATCCCTCCGGCGACACCACGCCCAGCCAGGCAGATAAGACCATCACGCAGCGTCTGGTGCAGGCGCTTCAGCTCGTTGATATCCGTGTGCCTGACCATCTCATCGTCGGTGGCACGCAGATATTGTCGTTCGCTGAACACGGTCTGCTTTGAGGTATGACATGAGAATTGTCAGTAAACGCCGGGCGATGGCGATTTACCGTCAGCATCCGGCCTCCTGCATTTTTCGATACTGCACCAGCAGATACCAGTGGCACGGCAGTGTCTGTCATTACACCGGTAAGGTAGTTCCTGACATTCCCGGCGTGCTGGCGGTATACGCCGAACGCCGCCAGGACCGCAACGGACCGTATGCCTGTCTGATGAGTATCATCCTGAACTGAAAATAAAGAGGTTATAAATGAGCAACACCACATGGGGACTGCAGCGGGATATCACGCCGCGCCTGGGAGCACGTCTGGTTCAGGAGGGCAACTGGCTGCACTATTTGGCTGACCGAGCCAGTATTACCGGTAAATTCAGCGAAGCAGAATGTCTTAAGCTGGATGTGGTATTTCCGAATTTTATCAGCCAGTTGGAGTCAATGCTTACCACTGGTGAAATGAACCCTAGCCATGCCTATTGTGTCACCCTGTACCACAATGGTTTCACCTGCGAAGCCGATACCCTTGGCAGTTACGGCTACGTATACATCGCCGTTTACCCCACTCAACGTTAACTAACTCCACAAGAGCAAATATGAAAACTCTACCTGCAACAACTCCGCAGGCGGTGACGCTATGTCTGTCGCCCGTGGCAGTGTGGCAAATGCTGCTTGCACGCCTGCTGGAACAACATTATGGCCTGACACTCAACGACACACCATTCAGTGATGAAACGGTAATTCAGGAACATATCGATGCCGGTATATCTTTGGCCGATGCCGTTAATTTTCTGGTGGAAAAGTACGGGCTGGTTCGTATTGATCGCAGGGGATTCAACTGGCAAGAACAGTCCCCATATCTGCGGGCGGTCGATATTCTGCGGGCGCGACAGGCAACTGGTTTATTGAAAAGAAATCGTATTAGCGCGGCACGGTGAACATTGGGAATAGCCTCCCTGATTCACATTGCAGTCTTACTTATTTACTCACTCCAAAAAGCACCTGCCGATGCTGGTATATGGACGAAACATCATGCAAATTGGAGCTGTAATTTTAACTGGGCACATTATCGCAAGTACAATCCGAGAATGCTGGGCCGTCGTTGTTGGTGGTTTTGACGCCTACGGCTAACAAGCTTATGATCCAGCATAATTTCTTTTCCTCATGAAAGGACGGGTATGGACAACAGAATGTGGATGATCCGCGGCGATGGTGGCAAGCTCTATGACGATTTTCGCGATAAGCAAATTGTAGGCATCGGTTGGTCTCAGCTGGCTCCATTAGTCAAACCCGGCCTGTCCCGAGCTCAGCTACTTGCCTTATACCAGGAAGCAGACCCTTTAACGAAGCTGGGAACAGCCCGTTCTGGTGCATCGCAGGTCTGGCGTTTTGTTAATGAGATCCAAAAGGGTGATTGGGTTATTACCTATTCGCCAGCCAACCGTACTTATCTGCTAGGTAAGGTTACATCTGATTTCCAGTACCACCCTGAATGGGTAGAAGAGGGGATGGGAATCGCTCGACAGGTTAAATGGAATACTCAAGAAATTGACCGCGATCGACTATCCGTTGCTACGAAAAACACATTGGGTTCTACGCTGACGGTTTTCCAGCTTCCGGAATATGCTCTAGAAGAGCTTTTGCAGGATAAGAAACCTACGGTAGATGTGATTACTCAGAATCCAATTGCGATGGATGAAGATGAGGTCGTTTCTGATCCGCTCCGCGATATGGAAATGCTCGCGTTTGAAGGTATCAAAGATCGCATCAACTCTCTTGACTGGGACGAGATGCAAAATCTGGTTGCCGGAGTTTTACGCAGTATGGGCTATAAAACGCAGGTCTCACCTGCGGGAGCCGATCGGGGTAAAGATATCATTGCTTCACCTGATGGATTCGGTTTTGAAAATCCACGTATTATCGTTGAGGTAAAACATCGCAGGGAGCAAATGGGAAGCCAACAGATCCGCAGCTTTATCGGCGGTCGCCATAAAGACGATCGCGGGCTTTATGTCAGTACAGGGGGTTTTACGAAAGATGCTCGATATGAAGCCGACCGTTCGACGATACCACTAACGCTCTGGACGCTTGATGATCTCGTCCGTGCGCTTATTGAGAACTATGAGCAAGTGGATATTGAGACCAAACTTTTGGTACCTCTGAAGAAAACTTTCCTGCCTGCCTGAATCTTGCTTTGGTAGCCATATCGGTGTTCTACTGGTATGGCTTTATACCCACTCGTAGTGTCTATTTTTTGTACGGATTTTAACTTGTGGGTACAAGTGTGGGTATAAATAATTATTCCTTCTTATAAACTACATTGATATCAGTCTATTGGGTGTTAAATTCGAGTCCGGCCTTCGCACCATAAGTATGTAAATGGACCTCAACTGAGGTCTTTTTTTTATGCCTAAAATCCAGTCCCCGCAAGGCCTTAACCCGCTTTTCAGTCAACCGACGTCAATCTGAGTTACCCCACATCAACATGCTTGTGAGTATAGAACCGAGTATATATGCTGGTTCGATAATGCTTATATACTCACGGCAGCATATGGAAGGAATACCATCATGGCCCTGACTGATACCAAAGTGCGTTCGGCAAAACCTGAAGTGAAGGAATACTCACTAGTAGACGGTGATGGCATGTTTTTGCTGATACACCCTAACGGCTCCATATACTGGCGCTTCCGTTTCCGCTTCGGTGGTAAGCAACACCTGATGGCTTTTGGAGTTTATCCTGAAACGTCATTAGCTGATGCTCGTCAAAAGAGGGAAGAGGCCAGAAAGCTTGTTGCTGCCGGTGTCGATCCTCGTGAACATAAACGTGCAGTGAAAGAAGAACAGGCTAAAGAAGTCATCACATTTGAATCTGTTGCCAGAGACTGGCATGCCAGTAATCAAAAGTGGTCTGAGTCGCACAGTGGCCGTGTTCTTAAGAGTCTGGAAGATAATCTGTTCGATGCGATTGGGAAGCGGAATATCGCTGAGTTAAAAACCAGAGATTTACTTATTCCCATTAAAGCCGTAGAGATGTCTGGACGTCTTGAGGTTGCGGCGCGTTTACAGCAACGAACAACAGCAATTATGCGATTTGCCGTGCAAAGCGGTTTAATCGATTATAACCCCGCACAAGAGATCGCTGGAGCGGTTGCTACAGCAAAACGGCAACATCGCGCTGCGCTAGAACTTAATCGTATTCCTGAACTACTTCATCGTATCGACACATATACCGGCAGACCACTAACACGCTTAGCTGTGGAGCTGACGTTGCTGGTATTCATTCGATCTAGTGAACTGCGTTTTGCACGCTGGTCAGAAGTCGATTTTGAAATTGCTATGTGGACGATTCCGGGGGAACGTGAACCACTGGAAGGTGTGAAACATTCACATCGAGGATCAAAGATGCGTACTCCTCATCTTGTTCCTTTATCAAGTCAGGCTCTGACCATTCTTGAAAAGATCAAAAGCATGAGTGGAAACCGTGAGCTGATTTTCGTAGGTGATCATGATCCACGTAAGCCGATGAGTGAAAACACGGTGAATAAGGCGCTGCGAGTTATGGGCTACGATACGAAAGTTGAAGTATGTGGTCATGGTTTCAGAACTATGGCCTGTAGTTCCTTGATTGAGTCGGGATTATGGTCGAAGGATGCGGTAGAGCGACAGATGAGTCACCAGGAACGTAACTCCGTGCGTGCGGCTTACATTCATAAGGCAGAGCATTTGGGGGAGCGCAGGCTGATGGTGCAGTGGTGGGCAGATTATCTGGATGTGAATCGAGAGAAGGGAATTAGTCCGTTTGATTTTGGGAAAAAGAATGGATAAAGAGTTTTAAGTATAGTAATAGAAGAAAAGCTAATTATTAGCTAAATTAAATCGTAATTACAGTACATATGTAAAGTATTTTATCGTCTTAAGAACGAGGAGTGAAACGTAGAAAATTCTAAATAAACTGCTTTGGTAAAATAAATGTAATACATCTGCGTTAGTTATTTATTAAGTTGATATGGAAAACCGGCTGATAAACAATCAGCCGACATTTCATGAATTTTTTGATATTTATGAGGTTTGTCGTTAATTCAGCAATCTTCTGATTTTGTTAACAAATTATATTTTGTGATTGGTTTTTAATGAAAGTAGTTCTTAGCTTGATAAATTGTTTATTGAGATTGAAAAAATAAAACTGATAGGGTTATGTAATGTACATATTCCCCATAGCGAAAGTATTGTGTCATTCGCAATGACACTTAACACTCAAGCAAAATTAACTGCTCTAACATAAACTAAATATGAAGAGCGTAATGAGTGAATCTTAATCTTCACCCAATATATATTCACCACCATCGAGCCCTTGCTGTTGAATAAAAACAAGTTTTTCTTCAAATGGCTCCAAGTCGATTTGAGATAATAGATAAAATAATTTCTGGTACCAGAATGCCCACTCTTTTCGTTTAAGAGTAGCTTCAGGGATAGGTCTGGCCCTACGAATTAACTGTTCCTGAAGATCGGATAAATCAATAGGATGAATTTCATCCTCAACAACCAATTCAAGCGATCTTAACTTACCCTCAACCCGACTGCGGATCTCATAGATCTCATCCCAAGTGTTCAGCTTGTTAATAAGCTCTTCATCCATAGTTGACCAGATAACACTGATCATTGGTTCCGGATCTCTAAGCCTTTCTATATCAATATCTATAAAATTTCTGGCTTCTTCTAAATAAGGATAAAATGATAACCGATTATTACTGTTGCTATCTCGGAAAAGATCTTTTGCTTTCTTTGCATCTTGGTTGCAAACATCACATAATGGAATAAGATTATCAGGGTGTACGGCAAAAATCGGATACTTCGATTTGCAGAGTTGATGATCATAATCTGCACGCCACTGCTCCTCTTCTTGAACACCAGCCCTGAAAGGTGCAAGTTCTCTCATCCCACAGGCTTTACAGATATTTCCATTTACTCCGTCATTGCGAAAAGCATTAAAGTGGGCGTTTATATCTACCCCACCCGCCTGATCTTTTATTGCTTGGATATCCTTAGTCGAACAATAAAGATGAGTTGTAACATTCTTTAAAGCTTCAAAACATGTTTTTGGTAAAAAATCCAGAATTCCTCTATTAGGGTTGCTGAAAAAAAGTTGTAGATTTTGATTATCACGAATTGATTCAAATAACTGGCTCCGCACACCTTCAGTAGTTTTCTGTAACTCTATATATAGCTTTTCGAATTTCTCTTTAGTTAGATCATTCTTAGCTCTTTGATTATTGCCCTTTGAATTATTCCAGCAAGCCTTACCGACTTCACCTTCAGTAAATAAATTTTCACGGAAGATTCCGGAAGAAACTGAATGTTCGATGAAATGCAGTAGCTCCGCATTGAGTAATACAAATACCTGAAATCGTGGTGAGTTAGGAGATAATAGAAACAGCATAATTAACTTAATTTCCTTAGTAGATATGCTCTTTCAGCGGATAAACCAAGGTTGTTTTCAATCCATTCTTTGGCATGTCCGTCTCCAAGTTTCAGCTGCTCACGGATTTCATCAACTACACTTTGTGAGATCAGTGAGCGAAGCTCAAAAAGATCTTTTATCAATACATCGAATGAAGCACCATATGTTTCATTTTGCACAACTTGCATATCAATAATTCCATTATTGTTTCGCCTAAACTGGTAAACATTTTTTCGATTTAGGGACGACACCATAAAAGGGGAGTGTGTTGAAATAAATAATTGAACTCTATCATTATCAGCACAAATTACATCTTCAATATAGGAATGAAAATACGTACGCCAAGATGGATTTAGATGTGTTTCTGGTTCATCTAAGAGGAAGAGGGTTCGGCTATCCTTGTATATAGACGCCATTGATAAAATTTGGATAAGCTGAGCTTCACCATCAGACAAATCATCAAATTCGATACAATTATCACCATCGGTAAGCTTCAATGACAATACTTGAATAGGGGACTTCCATTTTTGGGGTTTTTTGACCGAAAGAACAAAGCTATCTTGTCTAAGCTGACGTTTAGTCTCACCCATCCAAAAATCAGCAGCTAGAAGTTGCAAACGATACAGCTTCTCGAACAATATCTGTGGAGTAAAGAAACTATCAGAAAGTACTTCTTGTATATTACGAGCACTATAGTCAATGGTGATTTCACCTCCCAAATAATCGAGTTCAAACTGGTTGTAAAACTCTTCTGATGTTTCACTTACACCCGATAATGGATTATAGCTACTAGGATCGATGCTACGGATACTTTTTATCAGCTTGGCAATATCTAATAACGCTCCCGAGTCATAAGTAAATTTACGAAGATCATAACGTAGTGTTACGGAATGAATTTTGTTAAACCGTTGTTTATTTTTCCATATTTCCTTTTGTTCGGTATCAGACGTCATTCCCATACTGGCCAGCATTAACGCCGTAGTATCTTGGTCAAAATACTTAAGCCGAGGTAGTGCCGTTGGTCGTAGGCCAATGCTTAAGTTGTCTGATACACTTGAACCTACAGGCAAATCTGGAAACAACGCAGGATATCGACCTTGGTAGTAAAGGTAGGCTTCAGAGAATTGGCTTCCAAACAATTCTAGGTCAGATTCGGTTAGATGTTTCCCGATCGTATTTCGTGCTTCATTGATAATTGATAATCGACGCTCCCAAGCGCGTTTAATGTTCATAACGTCCAGATATTGAACTGTATTTTTCATAAATGGTCTTTGGAGATTTTCATTCAGTCCTGAAGAGTAACCTACGATGTGACTAGGTAAAATCTCCTCTCTAACTCCTTCATTAACTGGATCATTCAGATCCAAATGGCTTCCATCACGACTTATAGAAACTTGTCCATGGTTATTAATGTTCACGGTATAGACAAATGTTGTCCTATCAGAATCATAGGCTTGGTTACAATACTGAAGTTCAATGGCAACAGAAGGAAACCAGTTACGACATTTAAAATCACTGCGAAAATAACGTTCCAGATAACCAAATGTTTCCGCAATCAGTTCAAGAAGTTGTGACTTACCAGAACCGTTCAACCCAATGAATGCAACGATGTTGCCCTCAGTCTCACTAAAGTTAAAAATTTGATCCTTTAACCCTTTATACTGTCCTTGCAGGTGTATTAACAAGATGCGCATCAGTTAGCCTTTTTTTCACGGTTTTTTTTGGGCGGTAGTTTTGCTTCACGCTCTGTTTTTATTTTGTTAAGTGAGGTTTCGGCGGAATTATCCCCAGCGATTAAGTCCGGATTAGCAGCACGCCAGTGTGATGTGAGATTGCCACAAAAAGCTTTGACCAGCAGAGATTGGTTAAGATTGCTGATAGAAGCTAAAGCTGCGTTCAGCTTTTTTTCTATGCGATCAGAAAGGTCGAAGAGTTCTTCTAAGTGGCGGACAATTTGAATTTGTTCCTCAAGTGGTGGAAGTTTAAATGCTAGGGACTGAACAAGACTTTTATTCAAAGTTGGTTGTATGCTCCCCACTCCATAACGCAGTATGTGTTCATGTTGCTGCATCAAGAAAAAATACAAAAATTCAGACATCACATACCCTTCAGGGATGCGCAAAGCAGCAGTATTCTGGCTATGACTGGCTGAAATATCCAAAATAGCTGCACGACCCCTCACGTTCTCCTGACCGTTTAGTGCAAGCATAACGGTACCTGGAGGATGTATTGCTGTTGACGTATTACTCAGAGCCAGCTCGGTAATTGTCTCATTTGTGGAGCTAATCTTGCAAAAGGCAACTTCTGCACTATTGACCCATGGGAGATCGCCATTCCAATATTCATGAATATTACGTTTTGGTGTTGCACCAATCTGGACGTCAAAAACATGGCCTATTGTTGTGGATAACCATGTGATAGGAATATTTTCGGTTAGATCTATGTGGTGAGATTTCGGGATTGGTGACTTTTTATTATTTTTTTGGTTCTTCGCTGCCCAGTAATCGCTGATCTCAGATAAGCTGATTTTTTTAAGTTTCTTATGCTCTCTTCGCCATTCAGCTGTTAATGTCCCGTTGAAAGCCTTAGTTAATATGGCTTGCCGATAATTTCTTAAGATGGCCCTGATACGTTCTACGCGCGTAGTGGTAGTTTCAATCTGAGCTAGCAAAGAGTCTAGCAAGTTGGCAATGAATTTTTGTTCGTTGAGTGATGGGTATGCAATCGCTAAATTCTCAATATCCTCCTTTCGTAAAGAAGGTACTGTAGTTGATCGAGACATATCCCGCAGATCAACCGACCGCATAAAGTGGTAAATAAATCGTGAACTTTCCCAATGATCAGGCAAAATTGCCATGACATTATTGTCAGCGAATCCCTCTTTCAGAACATAAGCTCTTCTATTTAAATTTACGGATTCACCATTTTTTGGGAATACAGTAGTTCCTATCGATAACATTTCGCTTTTTAACTCAGCAATTTTTTCATTATCAATGAGGTGATTAGCGGTTATTAAATTACCATTTTTATTTAAAATAGCTTCTATGATGTCTGAAACTTTATATGCAGGGATATTTCCATCTGATTTGGATTTATATTTTGAGGGAATATTTGCACCATTTATCACTCGAGCAATGCTTCCTACTTTGACGGTTTTCCAGCCAGAAGGTAAAACTGCTCGATTCATATTTTTGCTCCTTCTAGCGCAGATATCAGTATATTTAACTCATTTAACGCAATATTCAGTTCTACCTTTGCTTGACTTAAAAGTTCTTCAGGTTCTGGCTGTATTGCAACATCTATATTTTCGTTTTCTTTTACCCAGTTAATATCTAGCGAATCATTTTTGATATCACGGATCCACTCTCGAGTGAAACTACGCCAATACGAGTGAATAAGCTGTTTTTCAGAGTTTTGGTTTTCTTTAGTCGCATTTTTATTGTCATTTACTCTAACGTCTAAGTTGCAGTCACCTTCAGTGCGAGGGCTTGTTCCGTTTGGATTATTACCATAGACCTTTTCAAATGCACCAAGGTGAGGGTCTTTGCCAAAGTCTTTTTTTGCGAAGCCTACGGTGGAATCACCAAAAGGTGTGCGTTTTCCAAAATTTGGCATGTTTGTACGCAAATCATATATCCAGACATTTTGTGTACAATTCTCTTCCTGATATCGATCCGTAGCACTACCTTTGGTAAAAAACAACACGTTGGTCTTTATACCATGGGCATAAAAAATGCCTGTAGGCAGGCGCAATATGGTGTGCAGATTACATTTATTCATCAAGTCGCGACGCACCAGGGTTCCGAATCCTCCTTCAAACAGGACGTTATCAGGTAAAACTACAGCTGCTCGGCCACCAGGTTTTAAATTACTATAAATATGCTGTAAAAAAGCCAACTGCTTGTTGGTTGTACTGTACTTAAAAATACGTGAATTGGAAATATCCTCACGCATGCTGCTACCAAAAGGAGGGTTAGCGAGAATAACATCTGCTGGGCTTAATGCCTCACCTGCCTCTCCGAGAGTATTGCCTAGATGCACTACGCCTTCATTGCCTCCTTCCATGCCGTGAAGAAGGCAGTTCATTAGTGCGAGTCTGCGAGTATTAGGCACTAGCTCGACGCCAGTAAAAGCTATATTTCTTTGAAATTTTAAAGCGTTAGAAGAGAGTCTTTGATAGTTATCTGTATTGCATCTCATATACTGTTCAGCTGAAACTAAAAATCCACCGGTACCTGCCGCAGGATCCTGAATAAGCTCGCCAACTTGTGGCTTGATGCATCGTACTATGCAGTTGATTAGTGCTCGAGGCGTAAAATATTGTCCGGCACCGGATTTTGTTTCGCTGGCATTTTTTTCCAACAAACCTTCGTACAAAGCACCTAGCCCATCTTTTTGAGCGCTAGACCAATCGATTTGATTCAGTGTTTTGATTATTTGCTCTAAACGTTTGGGCTCACTGAGACGGGTCTGAGCATTTGAATAAATAGCCTCTATGAGCGGATCTTCATGTGCAAGTTCACCATCGTCATTTTTACCTGTAGATAAGCATCGTAGAATTCGCTTGTAATCATTGAGCAGGATTATTCCCGATTTACCAGCGATATCCTCCCAGCGACAACCTGCTGGGAGTGGGTGTTCCTTGATGATGCCGGCTGCAGTATTCTCATGAGCCATTTTTATGAATAGTAGAAACACTAATTCAGTCACATAATCACTGTAACTAATACCATCGTCACGTAAGACATCACAAAGGTTCCAGAGTTTTTGTACGATATCATTGTTAGTCATAATGTGCTCATGGTTGACTTTTTGCATAGAACCTATTAAAGCATCTTCGGTGTCAATACCGCTACATTAACTTTTTTAGATGATTAACGATTTGATTTTTAAATACTTTTTAAGTTTGGCTTTGTTTTTGACACGATAGATGCTCATGATCTAGCTCCAACGAAAGACGATCCAGAAACCTATTTTGATCATTTCTGTTTCCAGTAAGTTCATAGTGTTTCGGTTATTGAGCTTTGCTGCATTCTCTCAGACTGTCCAGCTATTCGAAACGACTTCAGCTTGCTTAAGTATCAATTCAACTGTGTAAGGCGTTTTATCCGGTGGATACTTATATTTACGTAGCGTTTGGCGTACTAGAACACGCAGTCTTGCACGCACGCTTTCACGGACCTGCCAGTCAACAGTTGTGGATTTTCGTAATTGAGCTGTCACTTCAATCGCTAGCTTTTTAAGGATGTCATCTCCCAGCTTACGCACGGCACTTTCGTTTTCAGCTAACGCATCGTAGAAAGCAATTTCATCCGGATTCAGGCCCAGCGCATCATCACGTGCCATTGCCTCCTGGAATTCTTTAGCCATCTGGATCAGCTCTTCAATAACTTGTGCCGTTTCGATAGCACGGTTGTTGTATTTAACCAGCACAGCCTTTAAGCGGTCAGAATATTTCTTCTGCTGCACTACGTTATTACCGGAACGTGCATGAATCCCGTCATTGAGCAGTTTTTCCAGCAACTCTACAGCCAGATTACGCTGCGGCATTTCCCGCACTTCCTCCAAGAACTCATCCGACAGCAAGCCTATGTTTGGCTTATCCAATCCGGCCAAAGCAAAAACATCCTCAACCCCTGTTGCGACAACAGCATTATCAAGAATTTTACTCAGCAGCGAGTTTTTCTCTGACTGGCTAAATTTGGCTTTCGGATCAAGTTTGATAAGCCCAACTCGGATCGCCGAAAGAAACGCGAACTCTTCCTGTAAAGGTTTGGCCTCATCAATGGTGTTACACAATGACCAGGCTTTGCTCATCGCCAGCGAGACATCAAGATAACGTTTTTTACCGTCATCCAGCCCCAGAATGTAGTTCACGGCATCACGCAAGAAGGCCAGCGGATCGCGGGAGAAGCCTGTGTAATCAAACCCCGGCTTACCTGCCGAACGGGCAAACATTCCATGAATGACATCCATTTTTTCCAGCAGAATAGCAAAGGCTTCCCGGGCATCGACCGTCGTCTGTCCTTTGCCTTTTGAGTCGGTGTAGGTTTTCAGTGCCTGCTTCAGCTCGTTGGCAATGCCGATATAATCCACCACCAGCCCACCGGGTTTATCCCGGAAAACGCGGTTAACGCGGGCAATTGCCTGCATCAGATTATGGCCGCGCATCGGTTTGTCGATATACATGGTGTGGCAGCATGGGGCATCAAATCCGGTCAGCCACATATCCCGCACGATCACCAGTTTCAGCTGATCGTTCAGATCTTTAAAGCGGGCTTCCAGGCGTTTTTTGGTCTGTTTGTTGTAGATATGCGATTGCAGATGATCTTTATCTGACGCCGATCCGGTCATGATGACTTTGATCGCCCCTTGTTCGACGTCTTCACTGTGCCATTCCGGGCGTATCGCCACGATGGCATCGTACAGTTTCACGCAGATATCACGGCTCATGGCCACAATCATCGCCTTGCCGTTCATGGCCGCATTGCGTGTTTCAAAGTGCTGAACCAGATCGGCGGCTACCTGTTTGATACGCGGCTCAGAACCCACCAGCTTTTCCAGACGGCTCCAGTCACCTTTGGTTTTCTCCTGCTGGCCTGTCTCTTCATCTTCCACCAGCTCATCCACCTGGTCGGAGAGTGTTTCCAGTTCCTCATGATTCAGGTCGAGTTTCGCCAGCCGGGATTCGTAGTAAATCGGCACAGTCGCGCCGTCATCCACCGCATCCTGAATATCGTAGATAGAGACATAATCACCGAATACGGCACGGGTATCTTTATCTTCAGACGCAATCGGCGTACCGGTAAAGCCCATAAACGACGCATTCGGCAGCGCGTCGCGCATATGTTTTGCGTAACCGTATTTATAGACCCCGGTTTCGCGGTCCAGCGTGGCACTCAGGCCATACTGGCTACGGTGCGCTTCATCGGAAATCACCACTATGTTGCTGCGCTGATTGAGTGCCGGATGGCTCTGCTCGCTGTCCAGCGGCGCAAACTTCTGCACGGTGGTAAAGATGATGCCGCCTGATTCACGAGCATTAAGCAGCTCGCGCAATTCATCGCGATCGTTGGCCTGCAATGGTGTCTGCTTTAATAAATCCTGTGCCTGGCAGAAGGTGGCGTATAACTGCCCATCGAGATCGTTACGATCCGTCACCACCACAATCGTCGGGTTGTTCATTTCGGCCTGTTGCAGCAGTTTCCCGGCATAGCAACACATGGAGATACTTTTGCCAGAGCCCTGGGTATGCCACACCACGCCTGCTTTTTTACTGCCCGGAGTAATGTTGCTGCGTAGCGGCAGATGTTTGCCGGTAGACGCCACAATCGTGGCCGCAACCGCCTCACGCACCGCGTGGAACTGATGGTAAGCGGCAATCTTCTTGATTAGCCGTTTGCCGTCAGACTCAAACAGCACAAAGTAACGAATATAATCGAGCAGAAGCGCACGATTAAAGAAACCCTGCACTACCGTTTTTAGCTGCCAGTCAAACTGTGGCTTATCGTCTTCGTTAGCCACGGTTTTCCACGGCAGGAAGCGCTCTTCATCAGCTGTCAGTGAGCCGATACGCGCATTCTGCCCGTCGCTCACCACCAGCGCTTCGTTGCAGATAAACAGGTCGCTGAGTTCATTTTTATAGGTCTGTAGCTGATTAAACGCCGCCCAGATATCGGCGTTAGCATCAATCGGACTTTTTAGTTCGATCACCGCCACCGGCAGGCCGTTGATATAGCCAATGACATCCGGGCGACGTACCTGCTTTATTCCCTGAATGGCGACCTGGTTCACGACCATAAAGCGGTTGTTGTCTGGATGGTTAAAATCCATTAACAGCGCGTTGTCGTGGATAACCTTGTCATCCCGTTTGTACTCAACGGGTACTCCGTCGAGCAGCAGATGGTGGAAGGCTTTATTGCTGACGACCAGATCCGGGCTTTCGGGGCGGGTAATCCGCAATATAACCTCTTCCAGCACGGAAACAGGGAGATGAGGGTTGATGGTTTGCAGCTGCTCCAGCATTACCGGGCGCAGAAACACATCATGAAATGAGGCGCGCAGCGGGTTATCGCCATCCGGCGCAATGTCGGGCCCGTGCAACACTTCCCAGTCCTGTTCAACAAACCATTGCAGGCATTGCTGTTCTAAATCGTCTTCGCTCAGCATCAGGCTTCCTCTGTCTCAGGTTCTTCCGTTTCTTCCGGCGCGTTGGAAATATCTTTTAGCGCCATATTCAGTGGGGCAATAAAGGGAGCGAGCGCTTTTTCAAACGCCGTCAGGTTGACCAGCAGCCAGTCGATCATCTCTGGCCAGTTGCTCTCGTCGAGGCTGGTGGCAGGCGTGGCGAAAGAGATTCGGCACGATTTTTTGCCTGGCAACGGCTCCCACTTCAGCGCATGGCCAAAGGTGTTTTCAATTGTCTCTTTATGCTCATAGAGCCAGTTAAACGCAAAGGTGTTACTCTCCGCAGAGGATTTGGCAATCCACAGCTCAACGCGGCTCTCTTTTTTACTGAAAATCAGGTTCCATGAAACGGCGCTGATACCGGAACCCGCGCTGATCCAATGGTCGGTCGAAGGGCTGATATTGTTGTACAACGTGCAGGAGCTGGTTTTAAGACGTTCAAGGGTTTTGGTCCAGAAGGCTTTGCGGACCATCAAGATAGCTTTAACTCCGCCGCTGGTAGATTGCTCTTCTGCTTCCTTCTGCGCCATGCCAATCATGAAGGATTCCGCTTCCGGCGTCGGGATCACCAGGCGGATATCAACAAACACATCGTCGTTGAATTTGTACGGCTTAACCTTAAAACACTGCACCCGCAGGCCAAACTGCATTAGCCACAACGCGGTGTTGGTCACTTCTTTGCGGAAGCTGGCCGCCACCATCATCACTCGTTGGGTGCGGCTCTGGTTGATTTGCACTTCATCCAGGCTTTCGCACTCCAGAAACTCAGCCATCACTTCAGCCGCCGGACGGGTCTCTTCCGGCTCGTATTTGTCGAGATAGAGCTGGAAGATGTCGAGGATCTGTTCTTTGCGCAGATTGGCGCAGTAACCGGCATATTTCAGCGCCTGCCACACCACATCGCGCCCGGAGTCATCAAGCTTGTTTTCAATGATCACCAGGTTGCGCTGTTTATCGATAGCCAGCAGGTCGAGGCGCTCTTTGGTGTCGTCAAAACCGGCGAACTCTTTCTGGATGATCAGCAGTTCATCATCATTATCGCGGGTCAACGCCTGAGGGTTCTTCGCCAACCACTCCTGAAGATGATAGCGCTCGGTAAAACCGAGGCTACTAAAAGACACCTCCTGCAACGAGTGCAGGCTATTGGTCGGCGTATCGACTTTATACATTTTCCACCTCGCTTACCGCCTGCTCCGCTTCAGGCAGGGTGATTTCGCCCGAAAGGAGTTTGGGGAGAAGGGTGTCGCGGATATTTTCAAGTTTCCGAGTTTCTAACCGATTAGAAATAACCTTATTTAGTACCGGTTCGAAAAAAGGTGTAAAAGCATGAACTGTTTCAGATGAAGGTATGAGGCATTTTGCTTGGGACAAATGCTCTCGTTTTATATGTCCCATTGTTACTGCTTTTGCTTCAGCTATACGCTGAAATTCAATGAGATGATGGGCTGTATATTTATAGTAAAGCCATTTAGGGTACTTGGTAGATGAGACTTTAAATAAATGCTGATTAAGAGCTGCTTTGCCGCCGCACCAAATATCCACCATCAACGAACCTGACCATGAGAAGACGACATCCCCATTATCAATAATGCACTCAGGTTTGATATTTGGAGATGCCTTTTCCTCACCATCAGAAAAACCTTTCTTCAACTGTGCGATTTTCACAACCGGAAGGAAGTCATTCTCATTCTCTGGTCTAAATTTTTGTAACGCCAACCCATTTTGATAGGTTGCGATTCCATCTAATGGTTTAATCGACCACCCTTCCGGAATTTCCCCCAACTCACTGTCCTGCATCGCCGACGGAAAAAGTTCTGCCGTGGCTTTTAATTCGGCATACTGCTCAGGATGTTCACGCTCAAAAACCTCCAGCGCATCCGCATCTTTCCCAGAAATGGTCGTCATGGCGGCAAGCGTTGCATCTTCCTGCGAACCGCCCGCTTCCAGTACCGCAATTTTGGCCTTTACGGGTTCAAAATCAACAAACCAACTTTTGAACAAGGCTTGTGCCATTTGTTCGAGGGTTTGGTTGATTTCTTTATTCTTCTCAATTTTTTCACTAAGAGAGAAATAAAACAAACCAATGGCCCTCTGAATTTTCAGATTTCTAGGTATTGAAAGATAGAGGTTTTTGAAATCACCTTTTTTAAAATGAGGGATTAAAGTACCAACATGCATGTTATTTATTTTATTAATCACTTGCTCAGAACGAAGCAATAAAAATAAAAACATAGGATCAACTAATCTTTGATCTGCACGTATTGCGACCATATCTTGGGCAATGCAAAAGGAAACAGGTTCTTTCACCCATGCAACACGTCCAGGAGAACCTTTACATACAAAAATTATGTCTCCAGCATTTGGGTGACCTCGAAACCAATTTTTATATGTGTCATCTGATACAAATCTAACTTTCTCGAAAACAGGATATAATGAGTCATCCTTGATGCAATTTGTCGCTATTAATGGGAAACCTTTATCTTCTACTGGACAAGTTTTCCCTCTATTGTCAACAATATTGGACAATAAATCTGCAAAACTATATTCATCAAAATCCATAACCCAGCCCTCCCAGATTCGCCTTAATCTGTGCTTCCAGCTTCGCACTCTCTTCGAGCTGATCTTTAAGCTGCGCCGTCAGTCGTGCCATCTTCTCGGCAAACGGTTCATCATCTTCATCTTGCTCGGCCGCACCGACATAGCGCCCAGGGGTTAATACAAAGCCGTTTTTCTGAATATCTTCCAGCGTTGCCGAGAAGCAGAATCCGGCTTCGTCTTCGTAGTCTTTATCCGATTGCCATGCATGGAAGGTCTCGGCAATTTTGGCGATATCTTCACGGCTAAAATCACGCAACACGCGATCTTTCATATAACCAATCTGGCGCGCGTCTATAAACAGCACTTCACCTTTACGGTGTGCTTTGCCGTTGCCACCAGATTTATCTTTGGTCAGAAACCAGATGCAGGCCGGGATTTGGGTGTTGGTAAACAGTTGCCCTGGCAGCGCCACCATACATTCCACCAGATCCGCTTCAATCAGGTTGCGGCGGATTTCGCCTTCATTGTTGGTGTTGGAACTCATTGAGCCGTTCGCCAGCAGCAGCGCCATCGAACCTTTTGGCGCGAGGTGGTGGATCATGTGCTGCATCCACGCAAAGTTGGCGTTGCCCTGCGGCGGCGTACCATATTTCCAGCGCACGTCGTTTTCCAGCTTCGCGTTCCACCACTCCTTCATGTTGAACGGCGGGTTTGCCATCACGAAGTCGGCACGCAGATCCGGGTGCTGGTCGTCCAGCAGGGTATCGGCGTTTTTGCTGCCGAAGTTAAAGTCGATACCCCGGATCGCCATATTCATCGCCGCCAGCTTCCAGGTGGTCGGGTTGGACTCTTGGCCGTAAACGGAGATATTGCGCTTCTGCTCGGCGGCGTTGTACTGCTTCTCGCCCGCGTGCTCTTCGATAAAACGGTCGCTGGAAACAAAGAACCCGCCGGAACCCATCGCCGGGTCATACACGCGCCCGTTATACGGTTGCAGCATTTCAACAATCAGGGTGACGATACTTTTTGGCGTGTAATACTGGCCGCCCTGCTTACCTTCCGCCAGCGCGAACTGACCGAGGAAATATTCGTATACGTGGCCGAGAATATCTTTGCTCTTTAAGCTCAGTTTCTCACCGTTATATTCCGGGTTGCTGAAGTTGGCATCAGAGAAGGTGTTAATCAGCCCGGTCAGTACCTCGTTGCCCAACTGGTACTGGCTAATGCGGTTCAGAATGCCTTTCAGTTTCGGGTTGGTTTTTTCGATTTCATCCAGCGCGTTGTCCACCAGCCAGGAGACGGAGCGCAGCTTCACATCCTGTCCGGTGGTTTCATCCACCCACAGCACCGTACCGGTCGGCAGAATCGCTTTCGTTTTAAGCGTATCCCAGCGTGCGGCTTTCGGCACCCAGAAGATGTTCTTTTCGGTGTAGTAATCTTCGACTTCCAGTTCATCAACAATCGCCTGTGCGTAATCTTCGTCGGAGTCGTAATCATCGCGCGACATGGCGTAGATGTTGTCCGGGTTGCCGACATCGCGGAACAATGTGATCAGTTCTTGCTGGCGAGCCTCAAAAGCATCGGAGACATACTTCAGAAAGATAAGCCCTAACACTACATGCTTGTAGTTGGCGGCATCCATGTTGGCGCGCAGCTTGTCAGCCGCCTTCCAGAATTTGTTATCCAGCTCGTTTAGGAATAGCTGTTCAGCGTTGTTCATGTAAATCCTCCGGAAAACACAGGGGCAGGCTAAAAGTGCCGCCACGAATTCGTTTTAGTGGTGTATGTCGCAAGATCATACCCGCAGGCACCTCAAGTGCAAGCTATACGGCCACTGAAATTGCGCTTGTTCTTTACAAGTACCAATCATCCAAAAAGCCATTTCAAAATCTTTGTAACTATATTTTTTTGAGAGGTTTGCTGCTTTGAGGTGAATCGCCACGGTTTTAACAGACACCTCAGAGTCATTTAAGATGACTTAAAGAGAGATACCCATGAGCGGTAAGCGTGATCCTGAAGAGTTTAAAATTGAAGCAGTCAAACAGGTTGTTGATCGTGGTCATTCTGTTTCCAGTGTTGCAACACGTCTCGATATCACCACTCACAGTCTTTACGCCTGGATAAAGAAGTACGGCCCGGATTCTTCCACTCATAATGAACAGTCAGATGCTCAGGCCGAGATCCGCCGTCTTCAGAAAGAGTTGAAGCGGGTTACGGACGAACGGGACATATTAAAAAAAGCCGCGGCGTACTTCGCAAAGCTGTCCGACTGAGGTACGCCTTTACCCGCGACAACAGCCGTTGCTGGCCTGTTCGTTTGCTCTGTCGGGTTCTGGATGTCCATCCGGGTGGATTTTATTTCTGGCTTCAGCAGCCACATTCGCAGCGTCACCAGACAGACCAGATGCTGACCGGGCAGATCAAACAGTTCTGGCTTGAGTCTGGCTGCGTCTATGGTTATCGCAAGATCCATCTCGATCTGCGTGATACCGGACAGCAGTGCGGAGTGAACCGGGTCTGGCGGCTGATGAAGCGTGCCGGAATAAAAGCTCAGGTTGGGTACCGTAGCCCACGAGCACGTAAAGGCGAAGCCAGCATCGTGACACCCAACAGGCTCCAGCGGCAGTTCAATCCGGACTCACCGGATGAGCGTTGGGTGACGGACATAACCTACATCCGAACCCACGAAGGCTGGCTGTATCTGGCCGTGGTGGTTGACCTGTTCTCCCGAAAAGTTATCGGCTGGTCAATGCAACCCCGCATGACAAAAGAGATTGTCCTGAACGCATTACTTATGGCGGTGTGGAGGCGTAATCCTCAAAAGCAGGTACTGGTTCACTCTGATCAGGGCAGTCAGTACACGAGCCATGAGTGGCAGTCGTTCCTGAAATCACACGGTCTGGAAGGCAGCATGAGTCGTCGCGGTAACTGCCACGACAACGCGGTTGCGGAAAGCTTTTTCCAGCTACTGAAACGCGAACGGATTAAGAAAAGGATCTACGGAACGAGAGACGAAGCCAGAAGCGATATTTTTGATTACATCGAAATGTTTTATAACAGTAAGCGTCGGCATGGTTCGAGCGAGCAGATGCCACCGGCTGAATATGAAAACCTGTATTATCAACGGCTCAGAAGTGTCTAGATTATCCGTGGCGATTCACATTATGATTAAATTTATTTGCTGTAATTCCTATTCTGTTGCATTCGTCAAATTTATAAAATCCATCAAAATATATATCTGTTTCCGTAGTCTGAAAATCAGCTTTGTAGCCTGTTTGCAGCCTTTCTAACAATGAATTCAGTCTTGAAACATATGTCTCAATACTCACTTTGAATGTAACTATGTGGGATTCGTCGTAATCTTTTGCGGCAGGTACTGTCTTCGTTGTCTCTTCTTCCGGTTTCGGGCTCTCAGAATCATGAACAAATATTATTGTTGCGACCAAACAGACAAAACCAATAAAAGCTCCTCCCAGGATCCCCGAAACTCTGGACACCAGTTTGCTATGTTTTTTATCTTGCATACTACCGGATATGGTACATCCTGCAATTGCCCATGCCAGTACACCCGCCCCCAGAGGAGCCAGTACGCTCATCGTATTCACGTGATACCCTTGTTAGCACCAAAAGTGCGGAAAAAGAACATACGAAAATTCACATTGTAGATCTCTGTTTTTTATGAAACTACAGAAATGAAAAAATAATAATCACAGTATTGGTTGGGCTGGCTTCGTCACAGCAGCTGCTTGTGGCCATACAAAGCACAGTACCGACGTGCCCGATCCGTCACAGGCTTGTCCAGCCAGTGGAAGCAGCAAAAAACCAGTCTTTACCGGGTTCCTGTATATCGAGATGATGTAGCAAACGATTGTGTGCAGCAGACCGGCATCGTACCGGTCTGTGTCAGTATTGACGTCATTGCACAGAATCAGGGGAAGATGAGATCAATTCAGCCACCGGGAATGTTCACATACAGATCGTCCTGGGACCCTCGTCATAACAAATCTGTTTTTTGCCGCTTGCGTCTGTGATGTAAGTATAATTGCCAATGGTTTGCTTTCTACTGCCATCGCTACCGAAAACTATGCCACTGCTTTCGTAATATGATGTGGTATGCCCGTCTTTATCATGCGAAAAAGTTCGATCACCGCTCTGGTAGGTGATGCTGCCATCACTACCGAATACGGTGCCGCCTAAATTCTGATAAGTGGTTCTGCCCTCATCGCTATCCACATAGGTTGTATCGCCATCATGGTAGATTGTGGTGCCTGCATGAGCAGAGACCGAGGAAAAGGCAGCAGCGATCAGCAGAGATTTGAGTAAAATTTTCATGGCCAGGTACTCAGGTGTATGCCGGTGTTTGGCTTTTTACATCATACGCTTACTGCGGCAGTAAATGACCATCTCAATCGTACTGGACACTGATAATCCAGACACATCCGATCTGCTGGCACTCATAATAAAGGACGGGAACAAGGCGGCTCCGCAGCGGGATACAGACATGCCGTTGGTGGAGCTAAAATTGCTGTCATGCTAACTGCCGAAGTTTACTGCACGTGTGATGGCTGGATAGTGAAAATGCAACTTGTGGCAAGCCCCTGTTCAGCGGCTTGTCAGGTGGATCATTCAATGCCGTATCTTTTTTGTGTCACAAAATCAGGTTCTTTCCAGTTGGGGCCTTTTTCCGGAAGAGGATTTTCGTTTTCTACCAATTTACCTTCACGGATCAATCGTTGAAACGTTTGTAACAACTTACCTTCTGAAATTACTTCAAATTTGTAACGAACAAACATGCGATCAATGACTGGATAAGGAGTGCGCAGCGCGAAATGCAAGAGAATATCTTCCACACTCTCATTTTTATAAATATTTTCAAGATCTAACATTATTTTCCCTCCTCCGCTTTGCGATACGCTTCCTCAGCCTCTGGTGTATATAAAGGATGTGTTTTTTCGTTTATTTTATAATCTTCCAACGTTGCAGTATGGGTGTTATTCCAGACTTCAGCTCTATTCTTCGGTCGTTCATCATCTTTTATACCCAGACTCCGGTATCTTTCTCGCTCCCTGATTTCTTGAGTATAAAACCGTTTATCCGTATCCGATATTTGTACCTTTGGAGGTTGTGGGCTGGAATATAGCAGCCGTTCATGTTTTCGCCGACTTGAACCAAGTTGAGGTAGACACCCGGTGATCGGCCCCAGGCCAGATGACCTGCTCGCAGAAGGCAACTTATCACGATGTGCTCAATATCCACTTTGCCCCGAAGCGGGCAAGTATTCAGAGCTGAATATTCGTCAGGATCGAAAAAAGGCGATCACCGGGATTAGAGTGACTTCAAACGCAACGTAGTGTCCCTTAACACTCTTTGTCCAACGATATGTGAAAGCAAGGATAAATGCCGATTGTCACGTTGCAAGAATCAATGTCTCACCGTTTTTTTGTTAAATACTCGCCCTCCAATCGCTAGTACGATTTCCGCAACAGATGTGACCTGGAGAAGAATGTAGCTCACTGTAGGCGCAGTCAGCACTTCTCTCTATCTCATCCTGCCTGAAGATTTTCCCGAATGAGATTATATTTATGCTTCCCGTTTATTTGTGGGTAATCACTGTCTTATTTATTTCTTGAAAGTGTAGCATTTCTGTCATATTTATTATTAATCTCTTTAAGCATCGTTATCACACCGAATATATCCGCAACTAAAATAAAATTATTTATTCATTCTGTCCGTTTTATTGCGCGGTGATTGTCTTTGCAGCTTTTTAATAGGAATATACAGGAAATACCTGTTCTAATAATACCTAACCAAAACTGAATTTTTGGGGTGACGTATATTCTCTTTCTCATGGATGGTCAGCGTGCGTTATCTGGCATGGTCTTTATTATTTGCAGCGGTAGCACTACAGGCTGCGCCATTATCACCGGCGGATCGTGATGCTGTCCGTCAGCAGCAGGAACAACTGCTGCGCCAGAACCAGCAGCAGCGCGATGAGCTGGAACGTGCCACACCGCTGCCGCGCGCAGGCCGCACCCCGTCTGACGCGCAGGCCGGCGGCCCCTGTTTTGATATTCACACCATCACCCTTTCCGGCGTCACCCTTATTAACGCCAGGGCGCAGCAGAAGCTGTTCTCTCCCTGGCAGAACCAGTGCCTGAACATGGCGAAAATAACCGGACTCACCGCCGCCATTTCCGACTGGTATATCAGCCGGGGCTATATTACCAGCCGCGCGTTTCTCACCGAACAGGATTTATCCCACGACGAATTACACATTGTGGTGCGGGAGGGGAAGTTACTCTAAATAATGAAGCCGGAATATATCCGGCGCTAAAACTAAATTTTAATAGCTTTTCTCTATTTACGTCCTGAATATTGTTTTTTCATTAAGCCCATAAGAAAATACTTAAAAATGATGATTAAAACTAACCTAACCAAAATTTACTGGTGAGGGTGTCATTTATTCTGGTCAGGGACGGGCTAACGTGCGCTATTTAGTGGTGGTGTTATTTTTTGTGACGGCGGCATTGCAGGCTGCGCCATTATCACCGGCGGATCGTGATGCTGTCCGTCAGCAGCAGGAACAACTGCTGCGCCAGAACCAGCAGCAGCGCGATGAACTGGAACGTGCCACACCGCTGCCGCGCGCAGGCCGCACCCCGTCTGACGCGCAGGCCGGCGGCCCCTGTTTTGATATTCACACCATCACCCTTTCCGGCGTCACCCTTATTAACGCCAGGGCGCAGCAGAAGCTGTTCTCTCCCTGGCAGAACCAGTGCCTGAATATGGCGAAAATAACCGGACTCACCGCCGCCATTTCCGACTGGTATATCAGCCGGGGCTATATTACCAGCCGCGCGTTTCTTACCGAGCAGGATTTATCCCACGGCGAATTACGCATTGTGGTGCTGGAGGGGAAATTACGTCATATCCACCTGGAAGGTGAATCCCCGCGCATGCTGAAAATGGTATTTCCGGGGCTGGAGGGGAAAGTTCTCAACCTGCGGGATATAGAACAGGGCATGGAGCAGATTAACCGTCTGCGCAGCCAGCCGGTGCAGATTGAAATCGTGCCGGACAGCGAACCCGGTTATTCCACCGTGAATTTAACCGCCACGCCGGAATTTCCGTTAAGTGCCTCTGTGTCTCTGGATAACAGTGGGCAGAAAAGCACCGGTGAAAATCAGCTGAACGGTTCACTGACCGGCAATAATTTACTGGGGCTGGCGGATAAGTGGTTTGTCAGCGGCGGACGCATCAGCGATTTCGCCACCGGGTATGACGCGCAGAATTTTCAGGCCGGGGTCAGTATTCCGTACGGCTACAGCCTGCTGGATTACAGCTACGCCTGGAGCAATTACCGCACCACCATCATCAGTCAGGGGTTTCCGTGGGTTTCCACCGGCGATACGAAAACCCACCGCCTGAACCTCTCGCGCGTTATTTTCCGCAACGGCGACATCAAAACCGCGCTCAGCGCCGGCATCACACAGCGCGCATCGCGCAACTGGCTTAACGAGGCCCCGCTGGTCAGCAGCACGCGCAATCTTTCCAGCCTGCAGCTTGGCATCAGCCACACGCAGAAACTGCTGGGCGGCGTGGCGACCTTTAACCCGACCTACAGCCACGGCATGCCGTGGTTTAACGCCGAAACCGATGAAGGTAAAACCGGCGATGTGCCGCGCGCGCAGTTCCGCAAGGGGAGCCTCAGCGCCAGTTTTCAGCGCCCGCTCACCAGCGACCTGCTGTGGCTGACCAGCCTGTACGGGCAGTGGTCGCCGGACCGGCTCTACGGCAGCGAGCGCCTGACGCTTGGCGGTGAAAGCTCGGTGCGCGGTTTCAAAGAGCAGTACATCTCCGGCGACAACGGCGGTTACTGGCGCAACGAAGTGAATTACACCCTGTTCACGCTGCCGGTGCTCGGGCAGATAAGCGCCACCGCGGCGCTTGATGGCGGCTGGCTGGAGAAAGACCGGCTTGACCGGTATGCCGCCGGCACGCTCTGGGGCGCCGCGGCAGGACTGGGCAGCGCCGGGCGCTGGTTCGCAAGCCAGGTCTCTGTCGGCACACCTCTGCGTTACCCGGACTGGCTCGGCCCGGACCACCTGACATTTAACTGGCGTGTGGCTGTCACTTTTTAAAGGAAGACAAGGATGAATACCGATAAACCGGTTCGTTTCTCGCAGCGCGCACTCAGCTGGCTGATTATCGGCCTGCTGGTCTGGCAGCCCGTGGCACCTTCCTTCGCGGCGGCCATCACGCCGACCGGCCCGACCAGCATGGACAAAGCCGGCAACGGCGTGCCGGTGGTGAACATCGCTCCACCCAACGGCGCGGGCATCTCGCACAACCAGTTTAACGAATACAACGTCGGCCAGCAGGGGCTCATCCTCAACAACGCCACCGGACAGCTGAACCAGACCCAGCTTGGCGGGCTTATCCAGAACAACCCGAACCTGAAGGCCGGGCAGGAAGCGAAGGGCATTATCAACGAAGTGACCGGTGGCAGCCGCTCACAGCTGCAGGGCTACACCGAAGTGGCGGGGAAAGCCGCCAATGTGATGGTCGCCAACCCGTACGGCATCACCTGTAACGGCTGCGGCTTTATCAACACGCCGAATGCGACGCTGACCACCGGCAAACCACAGTTTGACGCGGCGGGCAACCTCTCGGCTCTCGAGGTGACAAAAGGCACCATCACCGTCGAAGGCCAGGGGCTGAATGCCAGCGGCAGCGATGCGCTGTCACTGATTTCCCGTGCCACCGAAGTCAACGCTGCTATACATGCGAAGGATTTAACGGTCACCACCGGGGCGAACCGGGTGGATGCCAGCGGTAAGGCGACCGCTATCAACGGCGAGGGCGCGGCACCGGTGGTGGCGGTGGATACCGGCGCACTCGGCGGCATGTATGCCAACCGTATTCACCTGGTCTCCACGGAAAAAGGCGTGGGGGTGAACCTCGGCAATCTGGCGGCGCGCCAGGGCGATATCACGCTTGATGCGAACGGGAAAATGACCGTCCGGGAGAGCGTTGCCAGCGGGTCGCTGACGGCGAAGGGCGACGGCGTGACGCTCACCGGCAGCCATAAAGCGGGTGGTGATATCGCGGTTAACAGCATGCAGGATATGGCGCTGAACACCGCCACGCTGGCGGCGGACGGCAAACTGACGCTGGCTGCGACGGGGAATACCGCGCTTACCGTCAGCAAAATCGCCGCCGGGCAGACGGCGCTCAGCGCAAAACAGATTAATGGTGATGCGGCCAGCCAGCTCAGTGCGGCGGGTAACGCCACCCTGGATGCGCAGGGTATCAGCTGGCAGGGTGAACTGACCGCCGGCGGCAACAGCCGGATAACGGCGGATAAGCTGGATAATGCCGGCACGATAACGGCGAAAGGGCAACTGACGGCCACCGCAGGCAACCTGAACAACAGCGGCACTCTGCAGGGGCAGGCGCTGGAGATTAACAGCCAGACGGCGCAGAACAGCGGCACGCTGATGGCGGCGGGGGATACCCGCATTACCGCCGGACAGCTGGATAATCAGGGCACCATCGCCGCGAAAAATCAGCTCACCGCCTCGGCGTCCACGCTGAACAACAGCGGAACATTCCAGGGCCAGTCGCTGGGTGTGACCGGCGATGCGCTGCACAACAGCGGCTCGCTGCTATCCGAAGGTGATACCCGGCTTACGGTCGCCCGGCTGGATAACCAGGGGACGGTAGCGGCAAAAGGCAATCTCACCGCCACCACCTCGACGCTGAATAACGGCGGCACACTGCAGGGGCAGACGCTTGCGGTCTCCGGCGATGGGGTACAGAACAACGGCACCCTGACCGCTGACGATTCCCTGAACGTGAAGGCCGGCGCGCTGACCACCGGCACCGGCTCCACTATTACCGCGAAAGGCGATGTGACGCTGACCGCGCAGACCACCGCTGATATCGGCGGGCAGGTGAATGCCGGTAAAGCCCTGAGCGTGAAAGCAACTGACCTGCAGACCCGCCAGCAGGCTCAGCTGCAGAGCGGCAGTATTCTGACGCTGGCGGCAGATAACACTGCAACCCTCAACGGCACTCACGCGGCGAAAGGCACGCTCAGCGTGGCGGCAAAATCCGTCAGTCACGGCGGGAAATCGAATGCGTCAGCCATCACCCTGACCGCCCCCGGTGCGCTGAACAACAGCGGTACGCTGGTTGCGGATACGCTCAGCCTCGGCAGCACACATATCACCAGCAGCGGGCTGTTGCAGGGCACACAGGCTCTGAACCTGCAGACGGACTGGCTGGAAAACCTCACCGGCGGCACGCTGTACTCCGCAAAAGACCTGACGCTTGCCATTCCGCAACTGAACAACAGCGGGTTAATCACCACCGACGGTGACCTGCGTCTGCACGGCAACAGCCTGACCAGCAGCGGCGAAATCAATGGTATCAGCCTGTTCAGTGACTACGCCCGCCTGGAGAACAGCGGGCGGCTGCTGGCGGATAATACGCTCGGCCTGACGGCGGATGACATTAGCAACCGTGGCGTGCTGGCGGCAAAAACCACCGACATCACCTCGAACACGCTCAGTAATACGGGCAGCGTGCAGGGCGATGATGCGCTGACGCTTAACGTACAGAACACCACCAACGGCGGGTCGCTGGCGACGGCGGGCACGCTGAACCTCAGCGGGCAGACCCTCGATAACCAGGGCAACCTGAGTGCCACCACGCTGCTGCTGACGCTGGCGCAACAGGTGAATAACGCGGCGGACGGGCGCATGGTTGCGGGCGACAGCGCTACGCTGAATGCCCCGCAACTGAGCAACAGCGGCCTGATTGCCGCGAAAAACCTGACGCTGAACAGCGCTGACATCACCAGCAGCGGCACGCTGCAGGGCGCGGCGCTGCTGACCGCTTCCGGTACCTCGCTGACTAACCAGCAGGGCGGCCTGCTGCTCAGTAACGGCGCGGTGTCGCTGAAAAATGACCGGCTGAACAACGCCGGGCAGATACAGGGTGACACGCTGAACCTCGCGACCGGTCAGTGGATGAACACCGGCACGGTTCTCGGGCAGAGCGGCCTGACTGCCACGGTCAGCGGCACGCTGGATAACCAGGGCCAGGTGGTCAGCCGGCAGGGGATGACGCTGACAGCAGAGAACAGTACGAACAGCGGCGCGCTGATGGCGAAAGTGCTCGCCCTGCACGGCGATTTGCACAGCAGCGGTCTGATTCAGGGGACGGACGGGATGACGTGGGATGGCAACACGCTGACCACTACCGCGGACGGGCAGCTTGTCAGCGGTGGCAGTCTGGCACTGCAGGGTAAAACCCTGGACAACGCGGGCCGGATGCAGGGGAAAACCCTGACCGCAACAGCGGACAGCCTGCATAACAGTGGCACGGTGCAGGCGCAGGACGCGCTGAACGTACAGGTTACCGGCACACTCGCTAACCAGGGGCAGATGCTGAGCCAGGGCCAGGCGGATATCCGCGCGGCACAGCTGAACAACGACGGCACGCTGGCGGCAAACGACCTCGCCGTGACGGCACCAGTGATAACCAGCAACGGCATTCTGCAGGGCAATCACAGCCTGACCTTCGCCACGCAGAGCCTGTTCAATGGGCGCAACGGTCAGCTGGCAAGCGGCGGGCTGCTTGATGTAAACCTCGATACGCTGGAAAACCAGGGGCTGCTGTATGTGCAGGATGCGCTGACGCTTCATGCCGGCAAACTGGTGAACAGTGGCAGCCTGGAAGCGGACGCGCTGGATATCACCTCTGACAGCACACTGGACAACAGCGGCACGCTGCTGGCGCACCATACGGCTTTGCTTCGCGCGGATGCGCTCGGCAACAGCGGACAGATTGCCGGCAACACCGTTTCCCTGACCGGCAACAGGCTGACCAACAGCGGCCTGATTCAGGGCGCGCAGCAGGCGCAGGCGCACGCAGGCAGTATCATCAACACCGCCTCCGGTAACTGGCTTTCCGGTGGTGCGCTGACGTTTGACGGCGGCAGCCTGAGTAACGCCGGAACGCTGCAGGGCGATACGATTTCCCTCACCGGCACCACGCTCGACAACAGCAACATCATCAACGGACTGCACGGCCTGAGCGGTGTCTACAGCGGCGCACTCACCAGCGACGGGCAGATGGTCAGCGGCGGCGTAACAGACCTGCGGGCGGACGCCATTACCAGCGCCGGGCGCCTCACCGGCGATACGCTGGCACTGGATGCCGGCACACTCGTCAACAATGGATTGTGGCAGGGTACGCACGGTCTGACGCTGAACGCCGGTACGCTCATCACCGGCGCGAACTCGCGCACGCTGAGCGGCGGCGATTTCACGCTGAACGCCGGGCAACTGAATACCGGAGGCACCCTGCAGGGCGGGAGGGTCAGTGTGACGGCGGATGACTGGACGCTCGGCGGTTCGCTGCTGAGCCAGGGCAGTCTGAATGCGGATGTGGCGGGCATGCTGACATTGCCGGGCGCGCTTACCAGCCAGGACGCGATGACGCTCCGTGCGCAGACGCTGAATAACGACGGACAACTGCTCAGCGCCGGGGACATCACCCTGCGCGGGCAACAACTCACCAACAACGGCAGCGTGCAGGGCAAAACGCTGTCGGCACATGAAGGCCGTATCACCAACAACGGCACGCTGACCGGCCTCGACAGTCTGACGCTGGATAACAGCCAGACCACGGCGACCCTGATGGCGCGGATGGCGATGGCTGCCCCGCAACTGGAGCTGATTAACACTGGCTCGCTACTGACGCAGGGCACGCTGGATATCACCGCCGGGAGCGTGAACAACACCGGCACCTGGCAGGGCAATAACATTCTGCTGGCGGCGCAGTCGCTGGATAACCGCGGTGCCATTCAGAGCGCCGGGGCACTTAATCTTCAGCTTGCCGGTGACCTGACGTCCGCTGCAGGCAGCAAAATCACCGCCATGGGCACGGCGGCACTGCAGGCACTGTCGCTGACGAACAGCGGGCAGTGGGCGGCGAAAAACCTGACCCTCAGTGCCGGTTCGCTGACGAACAATGGTGCCATCAGCGGCAGCGACGGGCTGACCGCGACGCTCACGGGTGCGTTCGCCCAGCAGGCGGGCGGGCAGCTTGCCGGCAACGGGGCGCTGAACCTGACGGCACAGCGTGTCGATAACGCCGGTAACATCCAGGGCGGCGGCGTGACCGTCAGCGCAGACATACTCACCAATAACGCCGGTGCGGAGCTGGTCAGCGGGCAGGGGCTGACGCTCACCACGCCGCAGTTGCTCAACTACGGTCTGATTCAGGGCGCGGGTGACACCCGGATGACTGCCGCCACGCAGGCGCGCAACGAGGGGAAACTGCTCTCCGGCGGGACGCTGACGCTGACTGCGCCGCAGTACAGCGGCGCAGGCTGGCTACAGGCAACCGACCTCATTCTGAATGCGGCGAACAATGCCGCGACCGGTACGCTGCTGGCTGACCGGATGACACTCACCGGCGACACCTTCACGAACCAGGGCACCACTCAGGCGAACGACCTGACGCTGAATTACCGTCAACTCACCAACAACGGCACGCTGCTGGGCAGCCGCCAGCTGACGGTGAACGCCGCGCAGATGAACCAGTCCGCCGCCGGCAGGCTCTTCAGCGGTGGAGACCTGTTTGTGGGGGTAACCGGGCTCAACGCGCTGGGGCAAATCGTGGCGCTCGGCAACCTGACGCTGCAACTGGCCGATGCGTTTACCGGTAAAACCGCGCTGGCGGCGGGGAAAACCCTGAGTGTCACCAGTAACGGTGCGATAGATAACCAGAGCGTGATGCAGGGCCAGGCGGTGAACCTGAGTGCGGGCGGGCAACTGACCAACAACGGGCAAATCACCACCGGCAGCGGCACGAGTACGTTAAGCGGCAGCAACATCGTGCTGAACGGCAACAGTTCGCTGCAGGGCGGCGGCGATGTGACGCTGGCGAGCCGGGGCAACATCACGGCGAACGGCTTTGCCGGCACACTCGGCAGCCTGACGCTCAGTGCGCCGGGTAGTATCGTCAACACCGCGCTACTGTACGCGGCGAATAACCTGGCGCTGTACGCCGGCAGCATCACCAACCAGCGCGGCGATATGCTGGCGGGCAACAACCTGAGGCTGCAGCGCGACGCGGCGGGCAATGCTAACAGCGAGGTGGTGAACACCTCCGGCACTATTGAAACGCGAAATGGCGATATCACCATTAATACCGGGCATCTGCTGAATCAGCGGGATGGATTGAGTGTACAACAGACCACGATCCAGAGTTCAGCGGTGACTCCGACTCCCACCATTAAGGTAAATGCTGAAGATATCCCTCAGTACAATGTACTTTTCTATTCGTGGGATGTTCGTACCGGAGGAAGTAATGGCCCCAATGGCAGCGGAGGTAGTGAATATTACGCCCGCTACATTTATGAACCTGCTGCTGAGTACACCACAAGGAAGTTAATTTCTTCGCAGATCAAGACGACTGTAACCAGCTCTGGAGGGGCAGCCAATATTGCCTCGGGACGTAACCTTTATGGTTCGATGAATGTTTTAGATAATCAGGCATCCAGTATCTATGCCACCGGAAATATCACTCTTACCGGAAGTAATCTTAATAATGCAAGCTACCAGAGTGGTATAGCAACAACGCAGTATGTGTATGAATTTAAAGAAAACCCATCGCTTAGAAATTACACGATAATAAGCGATCATCCTCCGGAGATTATAGGTGAAGGCAATAATCGCCAGCTGAAGATCTATCAGGACGGAAGGCATTACAAAGATGATCCAGACTATCTCTATTACGAGTATATAGGTAGCGATAAGGATTATGATTATTACGCCCAGAACAGGACGGTCTCCAAAGACCAACAAATTACATATAGTCTCAAAGGACAGGAGACGATACAGCAAGATGGCCAAATTTATCGCGCTGTTATCCAAGCCGGTGGCAATGTCAGCGCCAACTTCAGCAGCAATATCAGTAACACCAGCACAACCGCCAATGCCGGTGGCGTCAGCGGCACCATTACCGCTCCATCACTGAATACCCTGAGCAATCAGAGTATTGGCGCTAGCGTGGCAAAACAGGCACTCGCCGCAGGGCCGGTGACTGTGAACTCCCCGCAGTGGCAGGATCAACTGCACAACGCCCTGCAGCAGATTAACGGCGGCGGCGCGCTGGATAACGCCAGCGCAAATGGTGCCGCGCTGGCAAACATTGGCAGCCAGCAGAAAAGCAGCGCCAGCCTCGGCAGCGCGGGCAGCCTGGCGAGCGCGGGCGTCACCAGTGCGGTACTGAAAGACACCCACGCTGGCGCGCTTGACGCGCATCAGGGGAAAGCCGTTGATACCAGTGCCTACCCGTTGCCTTCCGGTAATAACGGCTACTTTGTGGTGTCAGCTAACCCGAGAAGCCCGTACCTCATCACCGTTAACCCGAAACTGGACGGGCTTGGCCAGTTAGATCCGGCGCTGTTTGGCGATCTGAACAAACTGCTCGGCGTGACGCCGTCTGCCGCCCCGCGCGAAACCAGCAGCACTTATACCGATGAGAAGCAGTTTCTCGGCTCTGCCTACATGCTGGATCGCATCAAACTTAACCCGGATCATGACTATCGCTTCCTCGGCGATGCGGCGTTTGACACGCGCTATGTCAGTAACGTCGTGCTGAACCAGACCGGTAACCGTTACCTGAACGGCATCGGTTCCGATCTGGACCAGATGCGTTACCTGATGGATAACGCCGCTAACGCGCAGCAGTCGCTGGGGCTGCAGTTTGGTGTGGCGCTCAATGCCGATCAAATCGCCGCGCTCGACCACAGCATCCTGTGGTGGGAAAGCGCCATCATCAATGGCGAAACGGTGATGATCCCGAAAGTCTACCTGTCGCCGAAAGATGTCACGGTCAATAACGGCAGTATGATTGCCGGGAACAATGTCAGCCTCGAAGGAGGGAATGTCACCAACACCGGCGGTACGCTGCTGGCGCGAAACAACCTCAGCGTGGAGAGCGGCGGGGCCATCACCAACAGCAACGATGCGCTGATGAAAGCGGGCGGCAACGTCAGTCTCAGCGCCATTGGCGATATCAGCAACCTCAGTTCCACCATCAGCGGCAAAACCGTGGCGCTGGAGAGTCTCGACGGCAGCATTAATAACGTCACGCTGGCCGATCAGTTCTCGCTGGATGCGAAAAGCAAATATGGGTCGGTCAGCCTCAAAAACACCACGCTTGGCAGTATCGCTGGCATCACCGCAACGGATGGCCTGTCGCTGGCAGCGGGTAAAGATATCATCCTGACCGGCGCTACGCTGAAAGCGGGCGGCGATCTGCTGATGGATGCCGGTGGCAATATCGCCGTCAACGCGATCGAGAAAAATGACGCGTACAGCCAGTCCGGTTTTAAAGCGGGTTATCTCCGTCAGACGGCAACGGGCCACGAGCAGGTATCGTATCAGGGAAGTGGTATCACGGCCGGCGGCAACCTTGGCATGCAGGCGGGCAACGACCTGACGCTCAGCGCCAGCGATGTCAGCGCCGGGAAAAACGCGAAGCTGTCAGCGGGCAACGATCTGAACCTCGACGCACAGCAGACCCGCAACAACAGCCACAGCGGCAAAAGCGAAAACCACAGCACCGGCCTCGATCGCAGCACCGTCAGCGCAGGCAATAACCTGATACTCACCGCAGGCCAGGACATCAACTCGCAGGCCGCCGGGCTGGCGGCTGAACAGCAGGTCGGCATGCAGGCAGGGCGCGACGTCAATCTGCTGGCGGAAGCCACCACCCAGGGCGACAGCTACAAAGCTAGCAAGAAAACGGTGATTAACGAGCAGGTGCGCCAGCAGGGCACCGAGATCGCCAGCGGCACTAACACGGTGATCCTCGCCGGACGTGATATGAACGCCGAAGCCGCGCAGGTTAACGCGAAAGGCAATATCGGCGTGCAGGCCGGACGCGACATCAATCTGACCACCGCCACCGAAAGCGATTATCACTACAAAGAAGAGACCAAAACCAAAAGCGGCTTCCTCAGTAAAACCAAAACGCACACCATTTCCGAGCAGAGCGCCACCCGTGAATCCGGAACGCTGCTCAGCGGTGATAACGTGATGGTGAAATCCGGCAATGACCTGCTGGTGAAAGGCTCATCCGTGGTGGGCGATGGCGATGTGACGCTCAGTGCGGTGCATAATGTAGATATCACCGCCGCCACCAACACCGACTCGAACTGGCAGTTTAAAGAGAAGAAAAAGAGCGGCCTGATGAGCTCCGGTGGGATCGGTTTCACCATCGGTTCCAGTAAAACCAAACAGGATCTGAAAGAGAAAGGCACCACCCAGAGCCAGAGCATGAGCACCGTGGGCAGTAACGGCGGCGATGTGATGGTCAGCGCTGGTAATCAACTGCATGTCGGCGGCTCAGACCTTATTGCCAAAAACGATCTCGCCCTGAGCGGCGACAGCGTGGTTATCGATCCCGGTCACGACAAACGCACCACCGATCAGAAATTCGAGCAGAAAAGCAGTGGACTGACGCTGGCGCTTTCCGGTGCGGTGGGGGATGTGGTGAATACGGCTGCCTCCACGGCGATGGCGGCAAAAGATCAGAGTGACGGTCGCCTCGCGGCATTGCAGGGCACCAAAGCCGTGCTTTCCGGGATTCAGGCCTCGCAGGCTTCACGCCTGGCGGCGGCGAAATCCGGCTCTGATGATGCAACCAAGAACGGCTCGTTTGGTGTGATGGTTTCCATTGGTGGGCAGTCGTCGAAATCCACGTCGCATTCCGAGCAGGACACCACCACCGGCAGCACACTTAACGCAGGCAACGATCTCACCATCTCCGCCACCGGCAAAGGCAATGCCGCCAACAGCGGTGATATTACGGTTGCGGGCAGCCAGCTTAAAGCCGGGAAAGACCTCACGCTGGACGCGGCTCGAGACATCACCCTGACGGGCGCGGCGGATACGCAGAAAACCACCGGCAGCAATTCCAGTAAGGGTGGCTCAATTGGCGTCGGGATTGTCGCTGGTAAAGATGGTGCCGGGTTTATGGTGTCGGCCAGTGGGAACGCGTCGAAGGGGAACGAGAAAGGCAACGGCACAAGATGGAATGAAACCACGCTGGATGCCGGGCAGAACATCTCCCTGAAGAGCGGTCGCGATACGTTGCTGCAGGGCGCGCAGGTTAATGGCGATAAAGTCACAGCCGATGTCGGACGCGACCTGACACTGAGCAGCCTGCAGGACAGCAATAACTACAACAGCAAACAGCAGAGCGTCAGCGCCGGGCTGAGTTACACCTTTGGTGGTGGTGGGCTGGGCGGCAGCTTCAGCTACAGCCGCGACAAAATGAAGAGCAATTATGACTCGGTGCAGGAACAGACCGGGATCTTCGCGGGTAAAGGTGGCTTTGATGTCACGGTGGGCAACCACACGCAACTGGACGGCGCAGTGCTCGCCAGCCGGGCTGAGGCCGATAAAAACCGGCTTGATACCGGCACGCTGGGCTTCACGGATATCAACAACAAAGCGGATTTCAAAACGGAACATCAGGGTGCCGGGTTCAGCACTAGCGGCAGTATGGTCGGCAATGTGCTCGGGAATATGGCCAATGTCATGCTGGCAGGCATGAATGGTAAGGGGCACGCCGAAGGCACCACGCAGTCGGCGGTGGCCGACGGTACGATTGTGATCCGCGACAAGGCTGGCCAGCAGCAGGATGTCGCCACGCTGAGCCGCGATACCGAACATGCCAACGGCAGCATCGACCCGATCTTCGACAAAGAAAAAGAGCAGCGGCGTCTGCAGACCGCACAGATGATCGGCGAGATCGGTACGCAGGTCGCGGATATTGTGCGGACCGAAGGCGCGATTGCCAAAGAAAGGGCGAAGAACGATCCCGCGGCGCTACAAGCGGCGAGAGAAACGCTGGCAAGGGATGGCAAACTTAACCCGACGAAAGAAGAAATAGCTGACCAGGCGGGAAGAACCGCAGAAGCGCAATACGGTACGGGAAGTACACTTCAGCGCGGAATAACGGCTGCCACGGCGGCGATACAGGCGCTGGCTGGTGGCGATATTAAAGCCGCTCTCGCAGGTGCCGCTGCGCCGGAAATTGCTTATCTCATCGGGCAGAATGTAAACGATGATGCAGCGAAAGTTATCGCTCACGCCGTGGTTAATGCGGCACTGGCAGCGGCGAGCGGAAAAAACGCAGCCACTGCAGCAGCGGGAGCTGCAACGGGCGAACTGGCCGGGATAATTGCCCTCGACGCGTGGGGCATAAAAGATGTCAGTAAACTGAGTGAGGAACAGAAACAAACCGTTTCAGCGCTGGCGACGCTTGCTTCCGGGCTGGCGGGTGCGTTGGTCGGCGACAGTGGTGCAAATGCTATAGCGGGGGCGCAAGCCGGGAAAACGACGGTTGAAAACAACACTGAGGGATATGATGATGAGCAACGGCCGGCTCCATACGGTGTCTTGCCAGGCGATGTAGTGATGGCGAAAGCCAGGGAGGATGCAGCCAAGAAGATCAATAAAAAAATTAAAACGTGGATAGATTGGCTGGACAACGCGACTGAATGTACGTTCGGACGGGTATGTTATTCGGAGTACGACAAGAAGCAACAGCTTACCGATACTGCTGGAGACCAGATTTATAATCCGGATCTGATAGGTGGGAAATTAGTTAATCCTGACCGGAGTGGTGAACAGGGAGCAACGCATACCGGTTCTGATCAATCTTTTGAACAGGGAGCAACAAATACAGCTAACCCGGACGGTAACCCAAATACTGGCGGTAATACAACGATTACACCAATCCCTGATGGTCCAAGTATAGATGATTTGGCTTATCTAGCCCTTAAAGGAAAAGAAGCCGATAAAGCCGCTAAAAATTTGGGATTTGGTCCCAGAATTCCTCCATATAAAGTACCATTTAATTCACATGGCCAACCTGCATACTTTGACGGTAAAACCTATATTACACCTGATATTGATAGCCATAATGTAACAAATGGCTGGAAAATGTTTGATCGTAAAGGAAACAGGATGGGAACTTATGATGAAAATTTAAACAGGATTAAGGGCTAATTATGTTTGGTATTTTTCCAGAAAAAGAAGTTGTACATGTTGAGGGCGAACTAGTTTTGCCAGCAGCAATAGTAATAAACGACTATAAAGAAGCAATGAACATCCCTCTTTCATATTGGACTCTGAATGATTATAAAAAGAATTGGCTTGTGTCTCTTGAACAGGGTATTAAAAATAGGAATCATGCAGCTTTAGCTGTCTCAATGTATGAGCCTGATAATGCAAATTTTATATTTACATGGGTTTTATATTTTTGTGGTGTTAAAGTTTTTGTACAAAATAAAATATTATTTCTTGATGAGTGTAAAGCCTTTTCTGCTGAAAAAATAAATGAATTCATAGAGCCTCGCATTACCCATAATGAAGATGGTGTGAAAATCTCAGAATGGAGTACTGATATGGAAAGTGTCATCAAATTTTATGAGAACCTAAAGGAGTAAATACTATTTGGTAATCTATCTCGCTAAAATGAAATCATGTTTTTAAAAATATTTCTACAAGGAATACGTCCAAGCCCGGAAATCTCAAAAAGTACGTGGAGGTAAAACAGGTGTGCTTACAAATGTACTAAGTTCATCAAAGAATGATGCTCTTAATCAAGCGCTGGTGACCTGTTCAGCGGCTTTTTTCATTGGGCTATCTGATAAAAAATCAGTATTACAGACAATGTTTATGATTGGGAATCATTCCGAAAATTTATCACTATTATTATCAAAAATGGGGTTAAGAAATAATGTTTACTAAAAGTAGTCCTGATGAATTAGAGCTTCTGGCTTTTTTTGAGAGTTCCCCTGTTTGTTTGGATAAAGATGCCGGTTGCTTTTTATATGAATATAGTGACGATTATGGCTGTTGTGTTCAATTTTTCATACAGCATTGCTTCCGGTTGGATTCAATATAACCTGAAAAGTGGTCAGCACGAAAATATACACAGTTATATTGAGGGTGTGAGCTCATTTTCTATAAGAAATGACCGATCGGGAGAGTATTTATATGCAGAAAGTGGCCGTAGAGAATTTCTTACCCGGGTAGAAATGCGTATAAAGCCCCATGTGGTAGTAAACAGTAGCGTACTGATCATGTAAGTTGAGACAAGTCATAATAAATAATGGGAAAACGTAGATGCTGTTATGCCATGCAAGAACGGAAAGCGAAACCAATATTATTAATGGTTCGAAAGTGTCTGGATTATGCCATGGCAATTCACTGACTCTTCAAACATATCTTCCAGTCTTCAAGAGAACTATCACTATATTTGCTTACCAAATAAACAGCGAGAGACCAATAAGTGGGGGCTTTATAATACTCTGAGAGGTACCCTGACCCAAAATCCCTCCCTCCCTCCCTCCCTCCGCATTTCACCACCGCCACATCGCAACACCGTTAAATATATCCCGTCCCCCGTCATTTTCCCTACACAGAACCGGCATACAGTAGCGCGATCTGTCATGAGGGAAACCACCGATGAAGCTCGTAAAACTCGCTGAAACCTGGATAGACCCCAGCGTGCGCATACGCGAATGCAAAATTGGCCAGCAGTGTGAAGTGCTGGCCAACAGCCTGATGGAGTACGCCACGCTGGGGGATTTCTCCTACCTGGGGGAATACTGCACCGTCGCCGATGCGCAGATCGGTAAATTTGTGGCGATCGCCAACAACGTGCGTATCGGTGCGCCCAATCATCCGATGGAACGCCCGTCGCAGCATCGCATCACCTACTGCCCCGAGTACTACTCTGCCAGCGCCACGCGCGATCACGACTTTTTTGCGCGTCGCCGTGGCGACAGCGTCACCATCGGCAATGATGTTTGGATCGGCCATGCGGCCATTGTGTTGCCTGGCGTCACCGTGGGTGATGGTGCGGTGATCGCCGCCGGTGCGGTAGTGAGTAAAAATGTCGCCCCTTACACCATCGTCGGTGGTGTCCCGGCAAAAACGATCCGCTTACGCTTCGCGCCGCACATCGGCCATCAGTTGCAGCAAATTGCCTGGTGGGACTGGCCGCTGGAGACCATCATCGAGCGGCTGGCTGATTTTCAGGATGAACGTATCGACGCATTTTGCGAGAAGTGGAATAAGTCGTAACCGCGCTATTGGTGCTCTCGTGCGCAGAGTGCGATCATCATTCCCGCCACTGCTGCGCCGCACAGCAGATGAAACACGGTTGACCACGCGGTTAAATCCGGCTTTGCGCCCAGCAGCACGGAAATGATCGCGAGCATCATCGCTCCGGCGATGTACTGGCTGGTAATCATCAGCGCACTGGCGCGACCCTGCTGATGCGCTGGCACTGCCGTTAACCCCACGGCGAACATTGCCGGGTAAACCAATCCGTGGCCAATACCACTCAGCGCAATGCCGAGCATAAACGCGGGCGAGAGGGGGGCTTGCAGCGAAATGGCCAGCAGCCACAGGCCGAGCGCAGCGCTGGCAAATCCTGCCATTAGCACTTTTGCGCTGGCATAACGCGCCGTTAGCCGGGTGTAAAGCGCGTTGCCCGCCACAATCAGCAGCGCCAGTGGCGTAAACAGCAGCCCGGTGGTGACGGCATCGAGCTGTAATGTCTGTTGCCACAACAGTGTCATGGCGTAGAACTGGCTACCGACGCTCGCCATATAACAGGCGCTGCTCAGCCAGCCACTTTGTAAGCCTGGCAGATTGCGCAAGGTGCGTGATAACAGCGGCTGCGGGGCAACGCGTTCATGCAAAATAAACAGCAACAACATCGCCGCCGCCAGCCGGTTGGCGAGAAAATCTTCCGCGCCCGTTTCGCCATAGCGCATTAACGCCCATACCAGCGCGCCAGCGGCCGCGCAGCCAACCAGCGCACCAGCGCCGGAACGTGCCGTTTCACGTTGTGGGATCAGGTGTTGAAAATCGCGCTTCACCCGCCACAGCGCCAGCAAGCCTGGCGGCAGGTTGATAAAAAAGATCGCCCGCCAGCTTAGCGTTGTCAGTACGCCGCCGAGCACCACGCCCGCCACCAGCCCGAGTGCGCCAATCGCACTCCAGATTGCCAGTGCGCGGCGGTGCGACTCTCCGTGAAAGCGTTGCCCGATCAGCGCCAGAACCGCTGGTTGTAGTAGCGCGGCGGCGATGCCTTGCCCGGCGCGGGCAACCAGCAACAGTTCGCTACTGTATGCCAGTCCGCCGAGGGCGGACGCCAGTAAAAACAGCGCCATGCCGGCGCTGTAAATGCGCCGAGCGCCAAAGCGATCGCACAAATTTCCGCCGAGCAACAGCAGCGCGGCGAAGGTCAGGCCGTAGAGCAACACCACCCACTGCATAGCGCTAAGCGAGAGCTGTAAATCGTGCGCCAGCGTTGGCAGCGCAACGTAGACGATGGCGTAATCCAGCGCGATCAGCGCCTGGGCGATGCCGGGAGCCAGCAGCGCAAAATAGCGTGTTGAGGTGGGCGCAGCCAGTGCGTTGAGTTGCGTCATGGGTTTTTCCTGTTAATCTGCAAAGGGTGAGTAATCTTCATGGTTACTTCAGATGCATAACAGGCTACGCCTTGCTTTGCGGGCAAGGCAAAGTCATATTTCTCAGCAAAAGATGAGTTAAATTCAGCTATGCGCACACGCCGTTTACCGCCGCTTTCCGCTATACGCGCTTTTGATGCCGTTGCCCGCCATGCCAGTTTTAAAGCGGCGGCGGAGGAGATTGGCGTGACGCCAACGGCAATTAGCCATCAGATCCGCGTGCTGGAGGCGTCTCTGAACCAACGGCTTTTTAACCGTTCGGCGCGCGCTGTCACCTTAACGGCTGCCGGAGAGATCCTGTTTCGTGCTTCAGGGAATATGTTTGCCACGCTGCGCGAAGCGGTTGATGCCATCGACAGTGCCAGTCTGCCGGGGGCGTTAACGCTAAGCACCACCTCCAACTTCCTGACCAACTGGCTGGTGCCGCGACTTCCTTCGCTGCATCAGCGACACCCTGAACTGGAGCTGCGTCTGCACAGCAGCACCGATCTGGTGGATGTGCGCGGCGCAATGGCTGACTGCGCGATCCGATACAGTATGCAGGCCGACGAGACGCTGGATAATACATTGTTATATCGCGATCGCTTTGTGCTGGTCGCCAGCCCGCAACTGGCGCTCAAGCGCCCGCAAGATCTGGTGGGCTTAACGCTGTTTCATATCGAAAACCGCCATGTCCCGACGCCGGAGCCGGACTGGCAACACTGGCAAGCGGCGTTTGGTCCGGCAGATTTACCGGTGCAGTCCGGCATTCGATTTGATGATGAGACGCACGCGATTCAGGCGGCTATCGCCGGGCAGGGCGTGCTGCTCGCCAGTGAGTTACTGATCCAGAATGCGCTGGCGCAGAAGCTGCTGCGTATCGCGTTGCCCGGCAACTTACCCGGCGGGAATTATTACTTTGTGACCAGCCGCGAGAAAGCTCAGCGGCAAGATGTGCAGCAGTTTAAACAGTGGGTGCAGGGGGAGTTTGCTGCCCTGAGCATTTCGACAGAACATTAAAAAGATGCTGTAAATATCTACAAAAAAGCCAGGTTTCCCTGGCTTTCTCTTATTAATTACCGAAAAACTCAGTTAAACCGGCGAGCGATATCCGCGACGCGTTGACCGAATTTCACTGCGGTATCCAGATCGCCGGAGGCGATTTGGTCTGCGCCGGCATCAGAGGGAGACTGCACCAGCAAGCCAACGGAGCCGCCGAGGTTGTTGATGTCCTGGCGTGTTGCGGCCAGCGTATTCGCGGGCAGCAAGCCCAGGCTTACCCAGATGCCGCCATGCTGTGAGGCCAGCGTTTGCAGGTATTGCAAAGACACTTGTTTGTCGCCGTTCAGGCTGGCGCTGTTGCTAAAACCGGCGAAAACTTTATCCTGCCAGGCGCGGGTGAACCATGCTTTTGAACTGGCGTCGGCGAATTTTTTAAATTGCCACGGTACGCCGCCCATATAGGTTGGCGCGCCGAAAATGATCGCTTTTGCGTCATTCAGCAATTGCCAGTCGCTCTCCTGAATATCGCCGTTATTATCAATAACAATAAGCTGTGCGTTGGCGCCTTCTGCCACTTTCTCCGCCACTGCTTTGGTGTGGCCGTAGCCGGAATAATAGATCACAACCGTAGACATAATTTTCCCCTATCGAAGAGAGATGTCGTACAAACCAGTTTGCACGACCACCATCATTTTTCTTTCCCGGCAAACAGGGTGTATTTCCCCGCGCCCAAAAACATAATGCTTAAACCACCCAGGAAATAGAGCGCCTCGCTTTCCAGACCCCATGCGCCAACATTGGTCAGGGTAAAGAATTTCCCCATGCCGACCAGTAATGTGGCGACCAGAATATTGAAGGCGTAAATAAACGCCGCCTGGCGAGTAAACAGACCAATAATAATCAGCACTGGCGTAATGATTTCGCCAATGAATACGCCGTAAGCAATAAAACCCGGCAAGCCCTGCGCCACCAGCATGTCGGAAATCCAGCCGATGCCATGTTGCACTTTGGCCACGCCGTGGAACAGCATCAACACACCAAATGTCAGACGCAACAGCAGCTTGCCAAATTCCGGGTGCGTGGTGAGACTGAGAAACGCCTTGTTCAGCCGGGTAATCATCCTTTTATTCCTCACTATTGCGCAGGAGAACTTTTGCCATTTCTGGCACCTTAGTATCAAATAGAAACTTAAGCTTTGAGTTATACACATCCGGTTCCGGTTGCGGAAGAAGGCACTCCAGGGGCACTACGTTTCCTCAAGGAAACCTACTACGAGAGTTTGTCGTTATGATTAAGCCGTCCATTCCTTACGATATCTACGATAACCGCTGCCCGACGCGCGATATGCTGGCACGCCTGGCGGATAAATGGGCGCTACTGGTGCTGGCGCGGCTGGAAAATGGCCCGATGCGTTTTAACGGCCTGAAGCGAGATATCCGCATGATCACCCAAAAGGTGCTAACCCAGACGCTGCGCAAACTTGAGCGCGATGGCATTATCGCCCGCCAGGTGTTTTACACCGTGCCGGTGTCGGTGGAGTACAGCCTGACGCCACTGGGCCGCACGCTGACGGAAACCGTCTCCGTGCTGGCGCACTGGGTGGAGCACAATATGGATGCGGTGCTGGCCGCGCAGGCGGCGTATGACGAGGCGAACCCGGCCAAAATAAAAGAACCCACCGCGTAAGGTGGGTTCGTGGGGCTTATTGCAGGTGGGTGCGCAGTTCGTATGCGGCCTGTGATAAGGCGGTGCGCACGGTGGGTTCTTCGCTGAGTGCGTTCAGCAAGCCGTAGTCGTGGATCATGCCGTTATAGCGGGTGACCGTCACCGGCACGCCTGCAGCATCCAGTTTACGACCAAATGCTTCACCTTCATCACGCAGCACGTCCAGTTCGGCGGTCTGAATCAGTGTCGGCGGCAGGCCTTTCAACTGCGTGCTGCTGGCTTCCAGCGGGGAAGCGAGGATGTTGCGGCGGTCGCTCTCTTTGGTGGTGTAGTTATCCCAGAACCATTTCATCATGTTTTTGCTAAGGAAATAGCCGCTGGAAAACTGGTTATAGGAGCCAGTTTCAAAGCGCGCGTCGGTAACCGGCCAGAACATCACCTGGTAACGAATCGCTGGTGTGTGATGTTCTTTGGCCTGCAAGGCAACGGCAGCGACCATATTGCCGCCCACGCTGTTACCAGCCAGCGCCAGGCGTGAACCATCAACGCCAATCTCTTTGCCATGCTCGGCAACCCAGCGGGTCGCTTCATACGCCTGATTAATTGCTACCGGGAAGTGCGCTTCCGGTGATGGCGTGTAGTTAACAAACACTGCCGCCGCGCCGGATTCAGTCACCAGATCGCGAACTAAACGTTCATGAGTTGGATAGTCGCCCAGCACCCAGCCACCGCCGTGGAAGAACATAAACACCGGCAAGGTTCCGGTTGCGCCTTGTGGTTTAACGATGGTCAGTTTAAGCGGTTGGCCGTTAACGGTGATGGTTTTCTCCGAGACATCGGCTGGCGGCAGTTTCGCGCCCTGCTGGGCGCCAATCAGCACCTGGCGGGCATCGTGCGGGGAAAGTTGTTCAATCGGTTTGCCGCCGCTGCTGTTCAGCGCGGAAAGAAATTTCGCCACCCCCGCGGTCGGTGTTGGCGCATCGGCGGCCCAGGCGGTGGAAACGCTGGAGGCAACTAAACTCATGGCAATCAGTAATGAACGTGACATCTTATCTCCCTTGCGATTGTATCGCGTGCTATTTAGTTGGTTGTGTTAGGTGCCGTTGTGTCCGGCTGTGGAGTGTAATTTAAGTAGTGCGCTATTTGATTGCAAGCTAAATTTATAAAATTAATGCGCGATAACGTTTTACTGTTTGATTTTTAAAAGATTATATTTGCAGGAAGATCGGCGTAAGAAGCTGTAGAGCGCCCGCCTGCCTGTAAAGTACCAAAGATGAGGATGTCATGGAGCAGGTAAAAAGAGGATAATAACTGCCTGTTTTTCCTTAAATAAAATTTTAATGAATCTTCAGCGTTTTATTACGGAATATGACGAATCACTCAGCGGTGAATTGAATATTGATCCACTTGGTCAATTGATTGTCTGGTCCTCTTTCGGGCAGCAGATTTTTCGCAACCGTATTAGTTCAGTCGCCAATGATGTTCGTCACTACACACTCAATTTGCTTCACCATTATGTTATTCGCAGCGTTCTCGGCGACGATAAAACACAGCTCAGCGACGCATTACAAAAAATCTATGGCGGCAAAAACGATGTAAAACTGACGCACGCCTGTTTGATTTTCTTAGAGAATATTTACACCTTGTCGATGTGCGATAGCCAGAGCAAAAAGGGTGTTGTCACCACCGGCGTGCTGGGCATCGTTAAAGCCCGCAAACTATTCGCAGATTTTAATAATCCCCCGCTTATTTTCGGCCACGGATCGGATAGCCAACTGCTGACCCAGCAATTATTTCTCGGCACCAACGGGCGTTATAAAACGCCGATGATGAATATGCACTTCTTCGATCAAAAATATCATTATCATTTGGTAGAAGGCATATCCGCATGGGAACAGGCCGGGCAATTTATTTTGCAAACACCGCAGCTAAAAACGCTTTTTCGCCTGTTATGCGACTGCCTGAAAACGCAGCTTGGCGTGCGCCTCAAACGGGATCTGACGCTTCACTTTGCCGATATCGATAAAAAACTCACTCAGGCGTATGTCCAGGCTTTTCGCTCGTCGGAATATGTGGGTAACTACGCCAGGGATTTTTGGTTTGAGATGACCCGCTTACGCGAAGGCGCTAGCGGTGCGCTGTATCACGCCCTTGAACAGGCGAAGGAAAAACTGCCTGCGGCAGATATTTATCACCGGGCGCTACATCTTAGCCATAACGAAGCCGATCGCCGGTTGTTGCGCCATATCGTGCATGTTGAACCTTATCTGGCGGCGATTGATCTGTTATTTGCCGGGATTTGCCAGCGTAAAAAACAGACATTAGAGGATATTCGCCAGTTCTGGGCACAGCGTGGGCTGGATGATCATACGTTACCGAAACGAGCTGAACAGGTGATAAACGATAAGACGCTGCTGCCCGCACTTTCCGGCACGGCGCATACCCGCCTTGAACGTTTGTTGCATGTTGCGCAGGCACCTTCTGTTGCTGCGCAAGCCATTGAATTACTCAAATATCATGAGTATGTGATGCAAAGCCGCGGTCAGCTACCATGGATAACGCTTACTGGCGAAACGCTAACGTTGCAGGTTCCTGCGCGTCCGATGCATGAGGATCGCAAGAATGATGACTGGGTGAATGGGTATTACATCCCGCAGTTCCGCTATATGCTGAAAGGGTTGCGTGGAGAAGAAAAGTGAAATTAATCAACGAACTGAAAGCGCAACTGGCGACGCTTGGCGAGATCAAACGGGTTTGGCTGACCAGCTTTAATATCAATATCAGTTTTATTGAAACGCACCTGCTACCTGCGGTACTGGGCCTGGAAGAGCCGCCGAAAAACCGCAGCGAGTTTGAACGTCTGCAATTCGATCTCACCCGCAAAACGATCGATTTTCGCATCTATTGCGATAAGCGTCTGATAACCCAGGAGCAGCATAAGCGCACCTCCATCGCGGTGCTGCCAGTGTCCGTGCGACAGATTGCGCCGCATCTGGATGCCCGCAACAGCCTCTTTCACCCCAAAGTGCTCTATATCGAGGATATCCACGGCGATATTATCCTCGGGGCGGGCAGCGCGAACCTGACACTCAGCGGTTGGGGGCGCAATCAGGAAGCGGTCGATTTTCGCCGTGTCAGTACCAACAAGCAGTACCAGCAGATTAAGTCCTTTTTTACGCTGGTAGACCCGAATATTGTTGTCGACGACGCGTTCCCGGTGCGGCGGAAATTTTCCCATGACGATCCTGACTGGGATTTTATTCATTCCCTCTCCGGTCCCTCGTTGCTAAAAGCGTTGGCAAATGGCGATACCATTAAAAAACTCTCCGTCTGGTCGCCTTACCTGGCCGCAGATTTAGCGGGTTTTATCGGCTCTTTATCCCATGCTTTTGGTAACCCGGCGCTGAGCGTCGAGTTGGTTCCCGATCTGGCGCACGGGCGGTTTTTGCGCACGCCAGGCGGGGAGGAGGTGGAAGCCTTGCGCCAATCCGGTCAGTTACGTCTGTGTAAAAACCCGCTGGAGCGTGACGAGCGCTCAGAACTCACTCACGCCAAAATCTGGATGGCGACGGGGAAAAGCTCAGCAAGACTGGCGATCGGTTCGTGGAATTTCACCGCGCCGGGCTGCAGCAGCCTCAACGTAGGCAGTACAGACGAGGCGCACCGGAACATCGAAGCGGGCATTGTGCATCGCGTCTCGCCGAAAACAAACATCGTCGGTGATGTACTGGCTGAAAAGGTGTTCGATTTCGCCAGTGCCGAGTTGCTGGAAGCCGAGGCTTTGCAAATTCCCGATCAGTTACCCTTTGATTTACAGGTGCAATTTGACTGGCGTTCGGGCAAATACAGCGTATCCGGCGAATGGTTTGACGACAAATCCACCGCGCAGTATGCGCTTCGCCTGCCGGGTATCGCGCAGGTGATTCCCCTGCGCTGGCGCGGTAAGTCACTGGTTGCGTTGCGCGATCTGGTTGCCGATCAGCCGGATGAGGTGTTAACCCAGCACTTTTATACCGTCATCCGCCCCGGCGAGGCGGACTGGCAGGGCATTATTCATGAAGTGGGGCAGGCGTTTCGCCGGGTGAACGGTTTTGACTCGCTGCACGATCTTCTGAACAGCTATATCAGTGATGTTGATCCGCAGGACAACGACGCGGTGCACCTGCGTGAAACACTGCGCGATGGTGATTCGGCAGAGGATGCGCCGCCTGAGGAAAAGCCGCAGGTGCAGACCAGCGCCACCAGCTATTTCCGCCTTTTCTACGCGCTGGAAAAACGCCGCGAACAACTCGAAGCCCTGAACGATGATGCCTCGCTGCACTACTGGCTGTTTACCTGCCCTGGCTGTTTGCTCGAGCTGGTGGAGAAAGTCCGCGAACATCTCGTCGCGCAACCAGGAACGCTGTTTGGCTGGTTTATGGCCAACGAGGTGCAAAGCCTCTGCCAGCTGGCGAAAAAGCGCTACCGCAAAAAGAGCCTCGCCGCCCACGCGTGGCCGAAGCTTGTCATCGACATTCCGCCATTACCGGTGAAAGGAAAACAGCGCCAGCAGTACCTCGACGCAATAAAGCAAAGGTGTGGATATGAAGCCTGATAACTGGAAAGCCATCACGCCGCAGGCGGTGGCGGAAAAGATGAGTTTTGACGCCTCGCAGGACAACTGGCAATACGATGCGCAGGAGTCTTCAATGGCCGCGCGTCAGGCTGAAGGTGTCGCCGGGCTGTGGAACATTCTGGCGAAACGTCGGCTGGCGTTGCTGGCCGATGAAGTGGGGATGGGCAAAACCTTTCAGGCGATTGGTGTGATGCTCCAGCTCTGGCATAAAAAGCCCGATGCGAAAATCCTCATCCTCGCGCCCAATAAAGACATTTGCCTGCACTGGAAACGGGAATACAAAACCTTTTTGCTGCATCACTATCGCGCTAAAAATTCGAAAATTTGTAACGCGCAAAGGGAGCCGGTGCACGAGGCGCGTATTTTCACAAGGTTGCCCGAGCTGGAGCAGGATATCCGCGAATCACGAGGCAATTTTTACCTGACCACCATTCACTCGCTCAGCGGGCTGGTGCCGGAGTGGGAGAAAAAAGAGCAGAACGTGCAGGAGCGCGCCGCGCGCCAGGCCGGGAAAATCCATGCGCAGATTAAAGCCACGCTGGGCGAACAGGGATTTGATCTCATCATCATTGATGAGGCGCACTACTTTCGTAACCGCGATGGCAAATCCCAGCGCGCGGCGGCGGCGAAGCGCTTTTTTGGCGAGGACGATAACCGCTTAGGGCAGCGAACATTATTACTCACCGCGACGCCGAATCACTCTTCATCGCGTAATGTCGCCGATATTTTGCGTTACTTCGTCGATCCGGACGCGATTAGCCCCGACGGCGACGCCAAAACGCTGTTAAAAACCTTTGCCATTCGCCGCCTGCGACAAATGCAGGGAAAGGGCGTAACCAACAACAAATATAACTATCGCCATGAACAGGCGACGGCGGCGGATTTTACCGACAACCCGGATGCGGAGCTCTTTTTCGCCCTCTACCAGCGCGAGCTGGTAAAGACGCTGGGCGCAAAAGGTGAGCGCCGCCAGTTCCAGTATGGCTATCTCGAAGGGTTTGAGTCGACGGGCATTGTGGCAAAAGAGGACAGCGAAAGTGGTGAAGAGAATTCGGACGATATGGCGAAAGACGCCTTTCACCAGGCACCGGACTCACGCTTGCTGGCAGAGCTGACGCAAGCGTTTCAGGATATCTACCACCGCTTTCCGGATCACCCGAAATATGGCGCGCTGGTTAAACAATGCGTGCCTGAACAGTTGTTTACTGCACCACGCCCGCTGTATCGCGATAAACACCTGGTGTTTGTGCGCCGCATCCCCTCGGTGCGTGAAATCACCCAGCGCGTTAATGCCGAATATGACGAGCTGATGGCGCGGGAGATAATCGCTGCCTGGGGCGTTGAATCGCCGGATGAGACGCTAAAAGCATGGCGCAAAAGCGGCTGGTCACGTAAATATTTCAATCGCTTAACGCAGGCGGCGCACGTGCTGCAGGAGGCGTCAGAGTTCATTGATGACGAAGCGGAAAGTAGTGACGACGACGAGGAACTCAACGAGCGCAAGCAAAATGAGCTGAAGCTCTCATCGAAAATCGCCGATCTGTTTGTCGTGAAAAAAAGCGGTGAGAAACGAACCGATTGCACCAACGTGAGCCAGCGTTTTCGCCGGGCCGAAAGCCTGTTCTCGCTGTTTCTGGAACCCGCGGCGGATTATTGCTGTGCGCAATATGCCACCTATTACCGGCTTACCGATCGCCAGCGCGATAACTTTGGCGATGCGGCGCGCGATGTTCGCCTGCAAACGTGGCCCACCGCGCAGCCTCTTGCACGTAGCGAAAAGGTGCAAGAAAACCGTTATGAGCAACCGCTGCAAACGGCCTGGGGGATGATGTTTCTGCTATTGCCCGCGCATTGTCAGCAGCAGCTTCGCCACTGGCAGGCAAGCAATCCGGCGATTGTGGAAAACCTCGCCAACTACCTTAAAACGGGCTACATCTTCGCCAGCCCGGTAATGATTGAACTCTACTGCTGGTTTATCCGCTTTAGTCGCCAGAGCACCACGTCGGATGTGCAAAAGCGTTACCGTGATTTTACCGCCAGCATTGCCGATAAACTGCCGGGATCGTTACTGCTGCGCTATTTCATCAATGGCATTGAAACCTTCGAGGCGATGTGTGAAAAAATCACCGATCACCCGCTGGCCGACTGGAAGACACCGTGGCGGGAACTGACCAGCCTCTCAAGCCCGGCGTGGTACGCCAGCGGTCAAACCGATAACCGACAACGCTTGATCCTCGGGTTCAACAGCCCCTTTTATCCCAACGTGCTGGTGGCAACGTCCGTATTCCAGGAAGGGGTGAACCTGCATTTGCAGTGCAACCAGGTACATCATTACGGGATTGCCTGGACACCCGGCGACAACGAGCAGCGCGTAGGGCGCGTCGATCGGCTGTTTGGCCGCGTCAACCATCTGCTAAAAGAGCACGGCACCACCGAACTGCGCATTCACTACCCTTATCTCGCGCAGTCGCTGGATCAGGATCAGCTCGCTGCATTTATCCAGCACAAACGTAACTTTGAAGCGAAGCTCGATGCCTGCGACTTTGATCAGTTCAGCCGCGAGATCAATCTCAACGACGAAACCGGCGGTTGGGAGGCGGCGCTGCGCAAACCGCAGGCCGACCTGAAACCGGTCGATCCTTATCCGGCGGCATTTGCCGGGGCAACAGACCCGGCAAAGTAAGGGGGAGTTATCAGGCCCTGTCAGCCCAGGCGGGCATTGACGTCAGGTAACGAACGGCGCGTTTACGTGCTTCTTCGTTGCCGACGTGCTGCCAGGAATCCAGGTACTGTGCAAGGCCGGAAACGGCCTCTTCCCAGGATTTCAGCTGGCCTTCGCTGTCGGTACACCAGACGCAATATTTATCGCTGGGGCCACGGGCTTCCGGTGCGGATAGCGGCATTCCGCAGGAGTGGCAGTGAGATTCGGTGTGAGACATGGTGTGCTCCTTGTCAGTGAGTTGAGCGATAAAGATACCGAAACGGGTGGCGAGAAACTGTTCAACTGCTCATAAAGGCAGATTATTTTTAGGGTTATGGTGGGCTGCATGGTGTTTTACACTTTTCGTTCACTTGGCAGGGAGAATGGCATGACAGATTACTGGTGGAAGGATCTTCTTGATCGCAATGAGAGCTGGCAGGGGCTGGAACTGATGGTGCGTGAAGGCGACGGTCAGGCAATGGAGATGCAAAGCGGGCACAACGGGCGCATGGCGTTACAGGTCAACGGCAAGACGCTGTTCTGGGCCACCATGCTCAACGATCACTCCGGTGTCTGGCTGGTGTTTAATGCCGATCATCCGGCTCAGCAACTGCTATTGCCTGCCATCTCTTCTGCCGATGTGGAAAGCGCCAAACGCGCAGGCGAAGCGAACTGGATAAGCCACTGGTGTCGTTATTTTGCCCGCCAGTTGATGGAGGCGCCCACACCGCTACTGGCACCGCGCCGCTGGTTGCTGCGCCCAATGGAACAAGTCAAACCGACAGCACCGTATGTGCTGAATAAGCCGCTACCGTTTGCGCAGTGGCGGTTTCATACGCCTGCCAGCAGCGCGCAAATCAGCGTCAATTGGTCGTTGTGGAGTGAGGATTTCCCCGATCTGCAAAACCCGGAAAAGGTGACGTTTGTCGACTGGTGGTGGAACGGTCATCTGCTGCTGGCGCGTTACCCGGTAGAGCCAGACAGCGGGCGCGTGAAGTGGTGGCGCAAGAAATGCCGCGAAGGCGAGCTGCCGCCGATTCTGGTGTGGTTTATCGCCGGGCTGGCGTCGTTTGTCATTCTCGACGGGCACGATCGTTTGCAGGCGGCGCTGGCAGAAGGCATTCAGCCGCAGTTTCTGGTGCTCAGTGAACTCAGCGAACAGCGTTATACGCCCGATGAAGAGACGCGGGTGCGGGTGCTGCGCGCGCTGGCTATCCAGCAGGAGAAGTGCAAAAAAACCGGTGCCAATATTGATGCAATGAACCAGTCGCTGCTGAACCTGTATGACACCCGTTATCTTTACGCCCCGACACACAGCCGCGCGGTACTCGGCGATGGCAAAGGCTGGGAACGCGACGTCACCAGCTATCTGCAGCGTCACCAGTTAGCGGCATATTTAGATAAAATTCTGGCGCGGGAAGAGTAAGGCGGAAACGCCAGCCGTTTTAGTATTCACAGGGGCTGGCGTGTGAGTAAATGCTTACTGGGGCTTGCTCAATACTTATCACCTCTTTCGCTGGCTAATCTGTTTATCCCGATGGGTTTTATACCCGACGCACTCCCCGGTGTGTGGATTGACGTAATACCGAATCGGCGAGGGCAAGATTTGCTCATAGAATGGCGTGCCAGGCGGTGAAGCCAGGTTGGTTTTGATTTCCCAATACTGAACACCGTCGAGCTCTACAAGAGCCGCAAGGTGCATATCATAGTCCCAGAAGTTGATGAAATTTTTTAACGCGTACGCTTTCGCGGATTCAATAGCTGCTTTCTCATCAATCATTGCTGGATAACGCCCTTACCGGTGAAGCAAATTGAACAACCTTTTTCACGTGACGCGTGTTGGCGACAAACCGATACCGCAAACGCGTGAACCCTTTGGCTGGTGTTCAAATGATACGGGAAAGACAGAGAAAATTATCGAGGAAAAGGAGAACTACCCCGCGTCCTTGCGGGGGGGAATGGCTTATTTCACTGCTTGCAGTGCCGTTTTCTCAACGTATGGCTTCATCAAGGTATCGGCTTCTTTCTGCGCGGCTTCGGCGGCGGCTTCCGGGGTGACTTTCTCGTCGTTCACCACGGCGGCGAGCTGGTTTTCCATCGCTTTACGCACCGCGACCGTCTCGTAAGTGGAATACCACGGGTGGGCATATTGCAACTGCTCCAGCGCAATCGCCGCACGCGGATCCTGCTTCAGATACTCCTTCATCTCGGCGGTGTCGTAAGAGGCTTTCAGTGGTGAGAAGTAACCAGTGAAACGGCTCCAGGCCCCGTTGACTTCCGGGCTGACGAGGTAGGTCAGGAACTGATAAGCCGCTTTTTTCTGCGCGTCATTAATGCCCTTAAAACTTACCAGGCTGGCGCCGCCAATCGGCACCGCGCGCTGCTCCTGCGCGGGCATCATCGCCACACCCAGCTCGAAATCTTTGGTGTTCTCACGCATAAAGCCCAGCGCACCAGTGCTCAGCATTGCCATTCCCAGCTTGCCGGAGAAAAACGCAGCGCTGATCTGCTTGGAGTTCAGCACGCCGGAGGGCATTACTTTGTCTTTGTAGATCAGATCCTGCCAGAAGCGCAGCGCGCCAATGGTGGTCGGTGCGTTGTAATAGACTTCGCCGGGATAGTTTTCGTTGAAGTAGCTACCGCCGTTGGCGCGCACCAGCGAGGAGAAAATCCAGCCGCCGTAATCGTCGTTAGTGGAGGGCAGCATAATGCCCCACTGACCTTTGCTCTGGTCGGTGAGTTTCTTCGCGTCGTCCAGCAGCTCCTTCCAGTTCTGCGGCGGCTGTTTGATGCCCGCCTGGTCAAACATCGTTTTGTTGTAGTACAGAATCGGCGTCGAGTTGTGGAACGGGATGGCATAGGTCACGCCCATTACCTGCGCGTTTTTGTGCATGGCTGGCCAGAACGCATTTTGCAGGAAATCACCCGCTTTTTTGTCGCCGTATTTGAACAGTTCGTCCATCGGCAGAATTTCATCTTTCAGCGCCAGATCGGTGGTGAAGTTGGCGGACATGATCACCAGCGCAGGGGGCTGGCCCGCTTTCTGCGCGGATTCGGCTTTCATTTTGGTGGTGTCGTAATTGCCGGTGAAAATCCCGCGTACTTCCACGTCTTTTTGCGAATCGTTAAACGCCTTGATGATGCGCGTCATCTCCATCGTCAGTTTGCCGTCCACCGGGGCCGGAAACATGAAATCAATCTTCTCCTGCGCGATAGCAGTGCCGCTAATGGCAAGGGTAATGGCGTAAGTAAGCACTCGCAGTGTCTTTGGCAGAGGCTTAGGCATGGTCTTTCTCCTGGTGTAAGTTAAGCAAGGTTTGCGCATCAAAAAGATGGCTATCAAGGGGTGAAAAACCGACGCGGAGTGTGTCCCCTTTATTGGGCACATCGCCTCTGTGACGGCGGATATAGCGCAGGGTGCCAATTGGCGTGCTGACGTGGAGCTGATAATCGGCTCCCATCAGTTCACGCTGAATCACCGTGGCGGGCAGCACCAACTGGCCCGCTTCCGGCGTATCGGTAATGTGTTCCGGGCGAATGCCCAGCCATACATCGGCGGCATCGCGCGCGTGAGGCGGTAACGGCAGGTGTTGCTCGTCCAGCAGCACGTTGCCACTGGCGCACGGCAGCGAGAGCAGATTCATCGCCGGTGAGCCGATAAACCCGGCGACAAACAGGTTTGCCGGGTGAGCATACAGGTGCTCCGGGCGACCTACTTGCTGCACGTGGCCGCCATTCATTACCACAATGCGATCGGCCATCGACATGGCTTCGGTCTGATCATGCGTGACATAAATGGTGCTGGTTTTGAGCTGCTGGTGCATCGCCATTATGCTGTCGCGCACCTCGGTGCGCAGGCGCGCATCAAGGTTGGAGAGCGGCTCGTCCATTAAAAACAGCTTCGGGTTACGCACAATTGCGCGTGCCATCGCCACGCGCTGGCGCTGGCCGCCGGAGAGTTTGGCCGGTTTTCTGTCCAGCAGCGTGTCGAGCTGCAGCATCTGCGCCACGCGATCGAGGCGCGGTTGCCAGCTCGTTTTCTCTTCCTTGCGCACTTTCATGCCGAAGGTGATGTTGTCGCGCACGGAAAGGTGCGGAAACAGCGCATAGTTCTGGAAGATCATCGCGAAGTTGCGCTCGCGCGGTGAACGCGAAGTGATGTCGTCATTGTCGAGCAGAATCGCGCCGTCGCTGACGCTCTCCAGCCCGGCAATCAGCCGCAGCAACGTACTTTTCCCACAGCCGGAAGGGCCAACCAGCACCACGAATTCACCGTCGTGGATATCCAGCGTCAGCGCGCTGAGCGCCGCTTTGCCATCGAACTGTTTACTGATGTTTTGCAGTCTTAACATGGGCTTAACGCTCATCCACCGGGCAGCTGATGCTTTCGTTGTATAACCACGGGCCAGCGTAATGCGACAGCGGATGCAGGTAGCTGACCCACTGCTCGCCAATCTGGCGGTGCATCAGGCATGACGGCGGCGACATGTCGTAATACGGGCGCGTGTCTTCGTGGCAGTACGGCACCTGGTGCACCGTCGCCGGGATGGTGGCAATCGTCGCCTGGCGATACTGCGTCATGGTCAGGCTATGGTTGTGACCGCAGAAAATGCGCGTCAGCGCCGGGAAGCGCTCCACTAATTTCAGTAATTGATGGCCATTTTCGCAGGCGATGCGATCCATCTGCGCGTTACCGAGCGGCAGTGGCGGGTGGTGCATAAAGATAGCGGTGGGTTTGTCCTGACTTTGGCTAAGCTGCGCTTCCAGCCAGCTCAATGTTTCATTGGTCAGCCAGCCTTTCGATTCCCCGGCGAGGCTTGAATCAATGAACAGCAAGCGGGTGGCGAAATCATCAATCGCATAGCGCATGTTTTGCGGATCGCTGCCCAGATGCGGGCACAGCGGATGCAGATATTCGAGAAAGTGGGCTTTGTCATCGTGGTTGCCAGGAATAACAAACAGCGGGTAGTCGAGGCTACCGAGGATCTGGCGCGCCACGCGGTACTCTTCCGGACGGCCGCAGTTAACAATATCGCCGCTAACCACGACCGCATCCGGGCGTTCGCGCAGCGCGTTAAGCTGGCATACCACATCGGCATTTCCGGCGTTGATATCAATAAAGCCGTACAGCTTCTCGTTCTGGCTGCGGAAGTGGGTATCTGAAATTTGCGCTAAAAACATCACTCAACTCCTTATTTAATCCCGGAAAAGCCAAAGCTCCGGAGAAACTGCTTTTGAAAAGCGATAAACGCGACCATCAGCGGCAGGCAGACCATCAGCGTCCCGGCGCTGATCATTCCCCACTGACCGCCCGACTCCGCGCCCATGGCGAATGACACCAGGCCGACCGTCAGCACCTGTTTGTCCGGGTCGTTGAGCATCATCAGCGGCCATAAATACTCGTTCCAGTGGTAGGTAATGCTGACGGTGGCGAAGGCCAGCACCGACGGCCACGACATCGGCAACATCACGCGGAACAGCACCTGCCACCAGCGGCAGCCCTCCATCAGTGCCGCTTCTTCGATCTCTTTCGGGATAGCGAGAAACGCCTGGCGCATCAGGAACACGCCAAACGCCGAGGTGAAATAGGGCATCATCACGCCGGTCAGGGTGTTGAGCAGGCCGAAGGTTTTGAGTGTCAGCATGTTGGGGATCATCATCACTACCGGCATGATCATCAGTTGCACCAGAAACAGGATGAACAGTGTTTTCTTGCCGCGAAATTCGTGGCAGGCAAAGACGTAACCGGCGGTGGTGATGGTGAATAGCTGCACGAAGAAGGTGCCAAAGGCGAAAATCAGCGTGTTAGCGTAGAGGCTCAGCCAGTTGGCGCTGTTCCACGCGTCGCGGAAGTTATCCAGCGTGAGCGGAAAGCGCGGCAGAATCGACGCCATTCCTTCACCAAAGGTGGTGGCGCTGAAAGCAGACGAAAGCATCCAGATAAAGGGGCTCACCCACAGCAGCGCCAGGCACACCATCAGCACCGCAAGCGTTACCGGACGGGAGTAGCGCAGGCGCAGCCACAACGGTCGCGCTACGGTCGTGCTGCGATTGATGGCAGGCGTGATTTCAACGCTCATAATGCGCTCCTCTTTCCAGCAGTTTCAGGTTAACCAGCGAGAAGATGAACAGCCCGACCAGCGTCAAAAACGTGGCGGCGGAGGCTTTGCCCAGATCGTGGGTATCCCAGGCGAGGTTTTGGATGTAATAGAGCAGCACGGTGGTGGCGTTGTCCGGCCCGCCGCGCGTCATCACCGCGACGTGATCGATCTGAGTAATCGAGTAGATGAGTGCGGTGGTAACAACAAAGCTGATGGTCGGGCGCAGCAGCGGTAGCGTCACCCTGAAGAACACCTGCGTTGAGGTTGCCCCTTCCATGAGGGCCGCTTCACGCGTGGACGCGGGAATGCCCTGTAATCCGGCCAGAAAGAACAGCATGTAATAACCGGCAAACTTCCAGACGCCAATCAGCGCCAGCGCAAACAGCGCGCTGTTGCTGCGCCCCAGCCAGTTGTTGTTCATCGGGCCAAACAGTTGCGCCAGGTAATGATCGAGCATGCCGAGGCCGGGCATAAAGATAAACAGCCACAGCGCGGCGGCGCTGACCATCGGGATAATCATCGGGAAGAAGAAGGCGGTGCGCAGCCAGCGGTTGATGCGGTGGTTTTCCCACAAGGCCACCGCCAGTAGCAGCGCCAGCGCGACGCCCGGGATCACCGTCAGCAGCAGATAAATCAGGTTATTGAACAGCGATTGCCAGAACACACTGTCATCCAGCAGGCGGGCGAAATTTCCCAGCCCGACATACGGCGCATCCTGCGTTGTCATGCGGGTATCGAACAGGCTGTCGTACACCGAGCGAAATAGCGGAAAGTAGGTAAACAGCGCCAGAAACAGCAGTGACGGCGACAGGATCAGCCAGGGAAGCCAGTATTTTCTCATAAGTTTCTGAAAACGAATTTACGGGGTTCGAAAGCCAGAGAGTCTGTGAAAAAAATGCTGCAATAGGATGGCGCGCAAATGACTGTTTAGTGAACAGGTGTTCACTGTGAGGCGCTGGCGGGAAGGTGAGTGTTATGGGCAAAAAAAGCCCCGCATCCTGCGGGGCACCTTTCTCACCGGTTCACGGGAGGAGATCAGAAATCCATTTTGACGGTGAACTGCACTTCGCGTGGATTGCCAATCTGGTTGCCCAGGTTGTTGGTGGCTATTGACGAGGTGTAGTACGTCTTGTCGAAGATATTTTTCAGGTTGACCTGCAACGTTACCGGGTATTGCAGTTTCATTTTGTATGCGGCAAACGCATCGGCAACCGCGTAGCCCGGCAGGTAATAATCCGCGCCGTTGGTAGCAGAGCGGCGGCTAACGCCATGACCGCCGCCGCCGAGAGTCAGCGTATTTCCGGCAAAGACATTATGAATGTCATAGGTCAGGAACAGTGAACCGGTATGGCGCGGCACGTTCGGCAATGGTTTACCGGCGTAATCGGGATCTTCCAGCACTTTCGCCGCCGTGTAGCTGTAGCTGGCAATGACATTCATGTTCGGCGTCAATGCACCGGCGAGATCCATTTCCACACCTTGCGAGCGCACGCGACCGGCGGTTTTCGCCACGGTATCACCGGCGATGATCTCGTGATACAGCACGTTACGCTTATGGATGTCAAACGCCGTAATATTGGCGGTAACGCCGTCGAACAGATCGAATTTTGCACCCACTTCGTAAGAGGTGGAGGTTTCTGGCGGTAAGTCACCGATATAGCTGGCGATGGACGACTGCGGCATAAAGGCTTTCGCTACGTTACCGAACAGCGAAACCGATGGCGTGAGTTTGTAGACCAGGCCAAATTTCGGTGTCCATTTTTCGTCGCTGCTGTCGGTATTGACGTTAAACGGACGGCCTTTCCCGGCGTACTGGGTGTAATACTGGTAGCGCATCCCGGCGACGGCGATCCATTTGTCGGTCAGGTATAACGCATCCTGCGCATAAACCGAGTAGCTCTCCTGCTTGATAGTTTGATCGCTGTCGGACGCGGAAACGGACGTACACTTGCGGGCATTGCCATAGCCTGGGTTATAAATATTGAAATCTTTGACGTTTTTACAGCGGATCATGTCAGTACGCAGCAGATCGTAATATTCATACGAAACGCCGGTGAGGATCTCATTATAAAAACCGCCAATGTTCACATTACCCTGCAGGTCAGCCCGCGTGGTGTGCATACGCTGCGTGGATCCTTGCGTGGCATCTACACGGCGCGTCAGATTACCGGTGGCGGCATCGTAAGCCATCACGCGTGACTGATTATCGCTGTATTTATCCTGGCTGAAGCCGTACTCCACTTTCCCGGTCCATTCGCTGTTAAAGCGGTACTCGGCGTTCAACTGTGCGATGTCGGATTCACCGTCGGTGATGTTAAACGGCTCATCGAAACGGGTTTTTCTGTCGACGTTCACCGCCTGTTTGGTGGTGAGATCGAAGATCGTGCCGCGATCGAACGGTGTCTGGTAATCGCGGTGCGAGTAGAGCACGTTGACGGTGGCGTTATCGCCAAACCACGTCAGCGAGGGCGAAATAAAGGTGCTTTTCTCTTTACCAAAATTGCGCCAGTAATCTTCATTTTGATACTCGCCAATCAGGCGATAGGCCAGCCGCGTACCCTCAATCGGCCCGGTAACATCAAACTGGCCGGTTCCGCCGCCAAAACTTGAAGAGGTGGCGGAAACGGAGCCGCCGAATTGGGCTTCCGGACGTTTCGTGACCACATTGATAAGCCCGCCGGGATCGAGAATGCCGTACAGCGTGGACGCCGGGCCTTTCAGCACTTCAACGCGAGATACGTCGGCATTAAAACTGCGCGGCACCACGGTGCGCAGGCCGTTGGTCATAATTGAACCATCGCGGTTGGCACCAAATCCCCGACGCACAAACGCATCCTGCGTGCCGCCGAGCGTGTTGGTTTGTACCACATTGCTGACGTTGTACAGCGCTTCGTCAAGGCTGGTGGCGTGTTGATCTTCCAGCACTTTATCGCTCACAGTGTTGACCACCTGCGGAATATCCAGCAGCGGCATGGACGTCAGCGTGGCGGCGGACGAGCTGAGCGGCTGGTAGCCGGAAGTCGCCTGTTTATCGGCGGAAGAGGCGCCCGCCAGCACGGTAAGGGTATCGCCGTCTTTGCTTTGTTCCGGCTTATCTGCCGCATGTGTCAAAGGAGTGAAAGCCGACCCCAAAAAGAGCGCTGAAAACAGCGCGCGCCCTTTCAGCCCGGAAATACAACGAGTTAACTCAGCCATTTATTCTACTTTTCCCGAAAAACCCTGAACAACGCAGGAGTGAACGTTTTTATCTTTATTGCCCGATTGCGCGAATCTACCCGTTTGCTGCAATCTACAGCGTCGGATATGTAATTGAGAATCATTCAATCATGAGGCTTTGTAGTAGTAAACGTAAAATGAAAGAAATTTGCTACAGCGGTTTCAGGCGTGAAATGCAACTCGATAAGTTGTGATGGATTTTTATTAGTTTATTGAAAATAAAAGAATTATTTTTAATTCTTGTGGGGCGGTTTTTCTGTAGTAACACAAAATAAAGGGGTGTTGGTTTCGCTTTCTACGGCACTTGACTACTACAGCGGCAAACGGCAATATCGAAAAGAGAATGAGATTTATTTTTGTTTGATGGTTTAGTGCGCGGCTATTTTCATGAGCTTGCGGCGCAGGAGTCAACATGCCACAGCAAGTGGAAAATCAAGCCGCAGGGCAAGGGATCGTGCTGGAAAGCCTGTCGGCGGGCTACCACAGCAAGGTGATTGTCAACGACATTACGCTTTCGATCCCTACGGGGAAAATGACCGTGCTGGTCGGCGCGAACGGCTCCGGCAAATCCACACTGCTCGGCACCATCGCCCGGATGCTCAAACCGCTCGGCGGCAGCGTGCTGCTTGATGGCAAAGCCATTCATCACCAACCCACTAAAGCCGTTTCCCGCCAGTTAGGTATTTTGCCGCAATCGCCGATTGTGCCGGAAGGGCTCACCGTCTTTGAACTGGTGTCGCGCGGGCGTTTTCCGTGGCAGAGCTTTATGCGCCAGTGGTCTGAAGAAGACGAACAGGCAGTCGTTGACGCGCTAAATCTGACCGGCACTGCAGAATTCGCCCATCAAACGGTAGACAGCCTCTCCGGCGGGCAGCGTCAGCGCTGCTGGATAGCAATGGCGCTGGCGCAGCAAACGCCGGTGATCCTGCTCGATGAGCCGACAACGTTTCTCGATCTGCGCTACCAGGTGGAGATCCTCGAACTGCTACATTCCCTGACCCGCGATCATGGACGCACCGTGGTTGCGGTATTGCACGATCTCAATTTTGCGGTCAACTACGCCGACACGCTGGTGTTCCTGAAACAGGGGCGCTTACAAGGGGTGATTCACGAAGGCGATGCCTGTACCCCTGAGCTGATCAAACGCGTATTTGATGTTGATGTGCAGATGTCGATTAACCCGCTGACCGGTAAGCCCTTTTTTATGCCGTTTCGTAAACCGGACGGAACAAGCGCATGAGTAGCGTCGCGTTTTCTGCCCGCCGTCGTGCCGGGCGCGTGGGTGTGGCCTCACTGCTGCTGACACTGGTAGTGCTGGCGGCATCGGTCGCGCATCTTGGCCTTGGCGCGCGCTATATCGCGCCATCGACGGTCATCCAGGCGCTGCTGGATTTCGATCCGCGCAACTTTGATCATCGCGTCATTATCAGCCTGCGTTTGTTGCGTCTGGTGGCGGCACTGTTCACCGGTGCCGCGCTTGGCGTGGCCGGTGCGCTGCTGCAATCGGTCATCCGCAACCCTTTAGGCGAGCCGCATATTCTGGGGCTGAATTCCGGTGCCGCGCTGGCGGTCGTGGCCTGCACGGCGCTCGGCATTAGCTCCGGCGATGCCGCATTCAGCCGTCCGTTGATTGCCGCAGGCGGCGCTGCATTGCTCTTTTCGCTGGTGATGGCGCTTTCGGCTGCCGGGCGTTCGAGTTTTACGCCGATGAAGGTGACGCTGTGCGGCGTGGCGCTGTCGGCGTTTGCCTCCTCAATTACCGCAGCGATCCTGATCCTTGATGAGCAAACGCTGCTCACTATGCGCACCTGGCTGGCGGGCGATCTCGCCGGGTTGAATTGGGCACAGATCCAGCATGCGGCAATGGCCGCTGTTATCGGTTTTGCGATAGCGTTATGGCTGGCTCCGGCACTGAACATGCTGGCGCTGGGCGACAACATGGCGCGGGGTTTAGGTGTGTCGCTGATGCGAACGCGTGCATTGTCGCTGGTGGCGATTGCGCTGCTGTGCGGTGCGGCGGTGTCGGTCGCCGGGCCGATTGGTTTTATTGGCCTGGTGGTGCCGCATATGGTGCGCCGTCTCGCCGGGGATGATTTACGTGTGGTTGTGCCACTTTCGGCGCTGGGCGGCGCGCTGTTATTACTGGTGGCAGATATCGCCGCCCGCACGCTGCTGGCGCCGCAGGAACTGGCAACTGGTGTGATGACCGCGCTGGTAGGGGCGCCGCTGTTTATCGCGCTGGCGGCGAGGTTTTTCAAATGAGCAGCCTGTTGCAGCGCGCCGGATTGTGCAGCTTGCGGGTTGGTGCTTTTTCGCGCCTGCTGCGCCCGCATGTGCTGATGTGGCTTTTGGGGCTCGCCATCGTGGCGCTGGCGTTACTGCTGACGGGCGTGACACAAGGTTCGTTGCCGGTTCCGGCATCTTCTATTGGCCGTGCGTTATTTTTCCCTCAGGCGCTGAGCGGCGAGCAGCAATACGTGGTGTGGGACATTCGACTGCCGCGCGTGCTGATGGCGCTAATGTGCGGAGCGATGCTCGGCATGGCGGGGGCGGCGATGCAGTCGATCACCCGTAACGGGCTGGCGGATCCTGGCTTGATTGGCGTGAAAGAGGGGGCGAGCGTAGTCGTGCTCACGCTGGTGCTGTGCTTTCCGGCCGTTGGTGTAGTCTGGCGACCGCTGGCCGGTATGGCGGGGGGACTGCTCGCTGCCGGGCTGGTGATGGCGCTGGCGCGCGATGTTTCCCGCCCGCGCTTTGTGCTGCTCGGCATTGGCGTTTCCTGGACCTTCGCCGCCGGGATTGGCGCGTTTATGACCAACGCCGATGTGCGCGATGTGCAAACCGCGATGATGTGGCTGGCGGGCAGTCTGCATGCTGCCACCTGGCCGTTATTGATGGTGGCGCTGTGCTGGGCGGTTCCGGCAACATTGATTTTACTGGTAACCGCGCGCGCGGCGGATGTGGCGTTGCTCGGTAATCAGGCGGCGACCGGTCTGGGCGTGCGCCTTGCGCACCTTCAACTGCTGCGCTTTATCGCGCCGGTGCTGCTCACCGCCGCCAGCGTTTCTTGCGTGGGCAGTATCGGTTTTGTTGGCCTGATTGCCCCGCATATGGCGCGCTTTCTGCTGCGCGGCGGCCAACGTGCGCTGCTGTGGGGAAGCGCAATGCTGGGCGGGTTACTGGTGTTGCTGGCGGATTCGCTCGGACGGCTGGCTTTTGCGCCGCTGCAAATCCCCGCCGGGATTGTTATCTCGCTGATTGGCGGGCCGTTTTTCTTGCTGCTGCTGTGGCAGCGGCGCGATCGTTTATAACGCTTAAAGGTCTTGTATGCGCTTACTTTTTTCGCTGCTAGTGCTGGTTGGTCTGAGTGCCAGCGCCGCGGAACCGACACAGGTTTTCACCGACGATCTCGGGCGCGTGGTGACGGTACCATTGCACCCGAAACGCATTGTGTCGTTACACGATCTCGATATCACTATTCCGCTGATTGAGCTTGGCGTACCGCCGGTCGCCAGCCACGGACGGACGCGCCCGGACGGCACGCATGTGCTGCGCTCCAGCGGCATGTTGACCGGTGTCGATTTTGGCAATTCGGCGATGACATTTATTGGTTCAGCGGATATCGACATTGAAGCGGTGGCGGCGGCAAAACCGGATTTGATCATCACCGAGCCCAGTCGCAACACGCCGGTTGAGCAGTTAGCGAAAATTGCGCCCACCGTCAGCATCGATCATCTGGAGGGCGGTGCACCGGAGATCTATCGCAAGCTGGCGCAATTGACCGGTACGCAGGCGCGCTTTGCGCTCCTTGAGCGCCGTTATCATGAGCAGATCGCTGCGCTGAAAAAAACCATTGATACCAGCAAGATAACCGTGTCGGTTATTCAGGCTAACAACGGGAAAATCAACGCACTGCACAGTTATCACTCGCTGGGGCGCGTGCTGCGTGATGCCGGTTTTCGTTTTCCGCCGCTTATCGACAGCATCCCTGACGGCGGGCGCATCGACGTCAGCGCCGAGCGGTTGCCGGAACTGGATGCCGATTTCGTTTTTGCCACCTGGCGCGGCGATACCGGCGGTAAACCACAGGATGAAATGGCGGCCATGGATGCGGTGATGCCGGGCTGGTGTGATTTCCTCACTGCTTGTCGCCGCGGGCATTACGTGCTGATTTCGCGCGAAGAAGCGATCTCCAACTCGTTTGCCTCACTGAGCCTGATGGTGGCGCAGGTGCAGTCACACATTGCCGGTCGACCGTTACCGGCGGCCAGATAAGGGCGCACGATGCTGAACACCAAAAAAGCGAAAACTCGTGTGGATGTGTATGGGGAACGCTTTCGGGCGCGGGCGCATACGCTGTCGCCGCGTTTGCAGGCGGTGGCGCGGTATATCAATGAAAACCGCGAAGGGGTGCTGGAGCAAACGGCAATGGAGATCGCCGCCGCGACGCAAACCTCCGATGCCACGGTGGTGCGTGCGATTCAGGCGCTCGGTTTCGCCGGGCTTCGCGATTTGAAGCAGACGCTTGAGCACTGGTTCGGCCCGTCGATCTCCTCGGCGGAAAAGATGAGCACCACGGTGAATGCGCTCTCGTGCGACGTCAATTCCGGCATCGATTTCGTGATCGAAGGGCACCAGCATACCTGCGAAATCCTCTCCGCGCCGGATAACCGCTACGCGATTGCCCAGGCGGTGGCGCTGCTGGTCGAGGCGCGACAGGTGGCGATTTTCGGCATCGGCGCATCGGGGATCCTCGCCGAGTACGCCGCGCGGTTGTTCAGCCGCATCGGGTTACCCACATCCCCGCTTAACCGCACCGGCATTGCCCTGTCGGAGCAGCTTATCAATTTGCAGCGCGGCGATGTGCTGGTGATGATGGCGCAGAAATCGGCGCACCGGGAAGGGTTGACCACGCTGAAAGAGACGCGGCGGCTGGGGATCCCGGTGATTTTGTTGACCAACGCTGTTGATTCACGTTTTAGCCAGCAAGCCGATGTGGTGATCCACGTTCCGCGCGGCGGCGAGAAGGGCAAAATCCCGCTACATGGCACCGTGCTGCTGTGTCTGGAAATGATCATCTTGTCGGTGGCGTCCGCCACGTCGCAGCGGGCAATTAAAACGGTAAAACGCATTAATGAGTTTCACCGTGGGTTAAAACCGGGCGGGAAGAAGGGGTAAGCCTGGCAGGCTTTTAGCAGTGCAGCCCAGTCATCCGGCGGGCGATCCAATTGCATTGTTTTGCTTTTCTTCAACCCTGACGACGCCCATACCGATCAATAACCAGCGCGGCGCTGGAAGCCATCACAATCGCGAGGCTCATTTTCCACATCGCTTCATCGCCGATGCCGTCAAAGACAAACATCAGCATACCCAACACGATAGCAACGGCGGGAGAAATCCGTGGCTTAACCGCTCCAAAAAACGCGCCGGGCAGCCCGGCGCAAAAGGGTTAACTGACGCCGCCGCCCAGCGATTGCCAGAGCGTGACGCGGTTTTGCAGATCGGTTTGTTGTAGCGAAATCAGCGACGATTTCGCCGTCCACAGCGCGCGCTGCGCGGTCAGCACCGACAAGTAATCGCCGGTTCCGGCGCTGTACTGGCGCTGGGCGATATCCAGCGCTTTCTGCTCGGCAGCGACATATTCACGCTGCGCGTCGAGTTGTTCGTTGAGTGTTTCGCGCCGCGCCAGCGCGTCGGCAACATCTTTAAACGCGCTCTGAATGGTTTTCTCATAGGTCGCGATCAGCCCTTTTTTCTCTGCTTCGGCGTAACGCAACTGCGCAACATTTTTACCCCCGGCAAACAGCGGCAGCGAAATGGACGGCGCGAAAGACCACACTTGCAGGCCGTGGCTAAACAAAGAGGAGAGCGAATCGCTGCCTACCCCGGCGCTGGCGGTCAGCGAAATGGTCGGGAAGAAGTTCGCCCGCGCCGCGCCGATGTTGGCGTTCGCGCTTTTCAGGTTATGCTCCGCTTCCTGAATATCCGGGCGGCGCAGCAGCACGGAAGAAGACACGCCCGCCGGTGTCAGCGTAATGCTGTTGTCGGCAAGACTCTCCAGCGTACCCGGCAGCAGCGACTCCGCTACCGTGTCGCCCGCCAGTAAATTGAGCGCGTTTTTATCCTGTGCCACCTGCGTTTGGTAGCTGGCGACGCTGGCGCGCGCCTGCTGGAACACCGCCATGGCATCGGCGGTATCACCGGCGGCGGCCACGCCGATCTGCTGTTTACGTTTTACAATGTTCAGCGAGTTTTGCGCGCTCTCCATCGTCTGCTTCGCAAGTTCAAGATTGCTGTTATCCGCCGCCAGCGTCACCCAGGCGGTGGTGATTTCCGCCACCATGCTCAGGCGCGTGTTTTGCGCGGTGTACTCGCTGGCAAGCCAGGTTTCACGCTCTGCGCGGGTCAGACTCTGGTTACGGCCAAACAGATCCAGTTCGAAGCTGGAAACCGCGCCATCGGCTTCGGCGCTGCTGCTTAAGCCTGTGGCAACGGTGCGGCTACGAGTGCTGCTGAGCTCAGCGTTTAGCGTCGGGAACAGCGCGGCGCGGTCTTCGGCATACAACGCGCGCGCGGCATCGATGTCGGCAATCGCTTTTTGCACATCGCGGTTATGGGTCAGCGCATTGCTGACGACCTGTTTCAGTCGGCTGTCGTTAACGATCTGCTGCCAGTCGGCGGCCACGGCTTTTGCCTGGCCTTGCGCGCCCGGTAACGTCGCGGGAACGGGGGCCTGCGGGCGCTGGTAAGTCGGGTCGAGAGAGACACAACCGGCACTCAGCAGGGCGAAGAAAAGAACACTGATACGCAACATGATTACTCCTGACGTGCGCGTTTACCGGTGAACAATTTTTTCACCAGTACAAAGAACAGAGGGACAAAGAAGACAGCCAGCAGCGTCGCGGTGAGCGTCCCGCCGATGATGCCGGTGCCAATAGCGATGCGGCTGTTCGCGCCTGCCCCGGTGGCGATGGCCAACGGTGTGACCCCGGCGATAAACGCCAGTGACGTCATCATGATCGGACGCAGGCGAGTTCGCGCGGCACGCAGCGCCGCGCGTGACAAAGAGTTGCCCTGGTGTACTGCCGCTTCGGCGAATTCAACAATCAGGATGGCGTTTTTCGACGACAGGCCAATAGTGGTCAGCAGTGCGACCTGGAAGTAAACGTCATTACTTAACCCGCGCATCCACGCCGCCAGCGCCGCGCCCAGCAAGCCCAGCGGGATAACGAGGATCACCGAAAGCGGTACGGACCAGCTCTCATACAGCGCCGCAAGGCACAGGAACACCACCATAATTGAGATAGCGTACAGGCTCATGGCCTGGCCGCTGGCGAGTTTTTCCTGCAATGACAAGCCGCTCCATGCCCAGGTTGTCCCGGCGGGTAAGGCATTAGCGAGGTTTTCCATTTTGGTCATCGCCACGCCGGAGCTGAAGCCACTGGCATTCTCACCCTGAATCTCATACGCGGCGGAACCGTTGTAACGCACCAGCGTTTCCGGGCCGTATTCCCAGTGCGTGGTGGCGAAGGCTGAAAACGGGGTCATGTCGTTATTGCTGCCGCGCACAAACCATTTATCCAAATCCGAAGGTGAGGCGCGGGAATCGCTTTCCCCCTGGATATAGACCTTTTTCACGCGTCCGCGATCGATAAAGTCATTCACATAGGTGCCACCCCAGGCGCTGGAGAGTGTGTTGCTGACATCGCTCAGTGACAGTCCCAGCGCCACCGCTTTGTTGCTGTCGATATCGACTTGTAACTGCGGCGTTTCCGGCAGCGCGTTGGCACGCACGGCGGTAAGTTCGCTGCTCTGATTAGCGTTCGCCAGCAACTGATTGCGCAGTTTCAGCAACTGGTCGCGATCGGTGCTGCCGCTGGCGAGCAATTCAAAGGTGAAGCCGTTGCTTTGACCGAGGCCGTCCACCGAAGGTGGCGTCATGGCGAAGATTCTGGCGTCGCGGATGCTGCTTAACTCGCGGCTGGCGCGTTGGGCTATCGCCTGTGCGGTATTTTCCGCCCCTTTACGTTGCGACCAGTTTTTCAGTGAAACGAAGGCCATCCCGGCATTTTGCCCGCTGCCGCTAAAGCTAAAACCGGTCACGGTGAAGATGGCTTCGGTGTTGGCTTTCTCCGTGTTGAGGAACCAGTCGGTCACTTTGCTGGCCACCGCGTCGGTACGCGTGGCAGTCGCCCCGGCGGGCAGGGTGAACTGCACCATGATTTCGCCCTGGTCTTCTGTTGGCAGGAAGCTACCAGGCAGACGCCACATCACAAATGCCATGGCCGCGCAAAGTACAGCGTACGTGCCGACCACGGTAACCGAGCGGCGCAGCACGCGTAATACACCGTGTTGATACTTGTGCTCGGTATTGTTGTAAAAGCGGTTAAACGCGCCGAAGAACCCTTTTTTATGTGGCGTGCTGTGTTGCATTATCGAGCCGCAGAGCGCTGGCGTTAAGGTCAGCGCAACGATGACCGACAGCGTCATTGCCGAGATAATGGTGACGGAGAACTGGCGGTAAATTACCCCGGTGGAACCCCCAAAGAAAGCCATCGGCAGGAAGACGGCGGAGAGCACCAGCGCAATCGCGATCAGCGCCCCGGAGATTTCACCCATCGATTTGATGGTGGCTTCGCGGGCGGGCAGGCCTTCGTCGCGCATGATGCGCTCGACGTTCTCCACCACCACAATGGCGTCATCCACCAGCAGGCCGATTGCCAGCACCATAGCGAACAGCGTCAGGGTGTTGATCGAGTAGCCAAACAGCGCCAGCACGCCAAACGTCCCCAACAACACCACCGGCACTGCCAGCGCAGGAATAAGCGTGGCGCGGATATTCTGCAAAAACAGGTACATCACGCAGACCACCAGAATGATGGCTTCAATCAGCGTTTGCACCACATCTTCAATCGAGATCTTAATAAATTCGGTGCTGTCTTTCGGGTACGCCACATCGTAACCCTGCGGCATGCTGTGGCGGTATTCGGCGATTTTATCTTTCACGCGTGTCGCGGTATCCAGCGCGTTCGCGCCGGGCGCCAGCATTACCGCCAGACCGGCAGCCGGGTGGCCGTTCAGCTTCGCTGAAGCGACATAATCTTCGCTGCCCATTTCAACACGCGCGACATCTTTCACCCGCACGACAGCGCCGCTGCTCTCGCTTTTGATGATAATGTCCTGGAACTGCGCCACAGTTTGCAGACGCGACTGGGCGCGCACCGTGGCGGTGAGCTGCTGCTGACCGGAAGAGGGTAGCGCACCGATTTTACCGGCAGAAACCTGTACGTTTTGCGCTTCAATCGCGCTCTGTACATCGGATGGCATCAGCGAGTACGAGGCGAGTTTGTCAGGATCCAACCAGATTCGCATCGCGTATTCCGCGCCGAACACCTGCAAGCTACCGACACCGTTCACGCGCGCCAGCGGATCTTGCATGTTACTCACCAGCCAGTCGGCGATGTCGGAGCTGGTGGCGCGGTCGGTTTTATCGTACAGCCCCATGATCAACAGGAAGTTGCTCTGGGATTTCACCACCGTCACGCCCGATTGGGTGACTTCCGTCGGTAAGCGGGATTCCGCCTGCTGCACTTTGTTTTGCACCTGCACCTGCGCGGTATCCGGGTCGGTGCCCTGCTCAAAGGTGACGGTAATATCCACCTGACCATCGGAGCTGCTGGTAGAGGTGAAATAGAGCAGGTTATCCAGCCCGGTAAGCTGTTGTTCGATAACCTGGGTGACGCTGTTTTCCAGCGTCTGTGCCGATGCGCCGGTATAGGTGGCGCTAATTTTGATTGCAGGCGGCGCAACATCCGGGTACTGCGCGATAGGCAAGGTGCGGATCGCCAGAATACCGGCCATCATGATAAGGATGGCGATCACCCAGGCGAAAACCGGGCGGCGCACAAAGAAGCTGGAGAACATCAGGCTTTTCCTCCATTGTCTTGCGGGATCTCAACGGCTTTCACAGTCGATCCCGCAGCGACTTTATCGGTGCCTTCGACGATCAGCTTGTCGCCATTTTCCAGACCTTTCAGGACTAACCATTTATCGCCATAGGTATCGCCGGTTTCGATGTTGCGCTGCTCAACCTGATTCTGCGCATTGACCACCAGCGCAGTGGCATTGCCTTTCGCATCACGCGTGACGCCTTGCTGCGGCGCGAGGATCGCGTTTGCCATCACCCCTTCTTCCACACGGGCGCGCACAAACATCCCCGGCAGCAGTTGCTGATGTGGGTTGGGGAACACCGCGCGCAGCGTGACGGAGCCGGTGGATTCATCGACGGCGACTTCGGTCAGCGCCAGGCGGCCTTTTTCGCTGTAGGTGCTGCCATCTTCCAGCGTCAGCGTGACGGCGAGCGTGTTGCTGTCGCTGGCTAGCGCTTGCTGGCGCAGGCGCAGCAGATCGACGCTTGAGCGGGTGAGATCGACATACATGGTGTCGAGCCCGCGTACGGTCGCCAAAGCCGTGGTTTGTTCCGCCGTGACCAGCGTGCCAGGTGTGACGGATGAGATGCCAATGCGCCCGCTGATCGGCGAAGTGACGGTGGTCCAGTTCAGATTGATGCGCGCGCTTTCCAGCGCCGCTTTCTTCGCGCTCACGCTGGCTTTGTCCTGCGCGCAGGTGGACTGCGCATCGTCAGCGTCCTGGCGCGAGACGCCATCCTCTTTCACCAGTTGCGCGTAGCGGGTGGCTTTCTGGCAATCGGACGTCACCAGCGCCTGCGCCTGTTTCAGCGCGGCGTCGGCTTCATCAAAGGTGGCGCGGTAGCTGGAAGGATCGATCTGGTAAAGCGCCTGCCCGGCCTTTACCGTATCGCCTTCCGTAAACAGGCGTTTTTGAATAATGCCGCCAACTTGCGGCCGCACTTCTGCGGAGAGTGACGCGGCGGTACGCCCGGTTAACAGGCTGGTCACGGCGAGCGGCTGGCTTTTCAGGGTGACGACGCCGACTTCCTGAGTGGGGTGTTGTGCAGGTGGTATGGCGTTATCGCATCCAACCAGCGCGAATGCGGCCATCAACGTTGTAGTTATTAACTTCATGACTATTTTCCTGGCATAAGCGAAGCCTGCCCGTTATTAAAACGGGATAATAAGCAGGCGAGTTGGCGCTTATTTCCGACGGTCTGGAAATAAGCGCGGATTTATATTTGTCGGATTATTTCTTTGGCAGAAATATCATGGTGATAATTTCCTGATACAGCTCTTTTAACTGCGCCGGGTCGCATTTTTGCGGCGTTAAACGACGCAATGTCGCACCTTCCATCAGGCCAGCCAGCAATTCAACGCAGCAGCGCACCTGTTCGGCGCTTAACTGCGGATGTCGGCTCTGCATATGGTTGCAGGCATTGTTAAACATGCGGGCGTCGGCTTCGACCATCATCGCCTGAACTTGCGGGTTACGCGTCGCTTCGGCAGACATCTCCAGCATTAACGCGTCGTCATCCGGGCTAAGCGTTTGCCGCCAGGCCAGCACCTCCGGCAGGTGCGTGGTTTCGGCTTTGTTTTCCATTTCGGCGATGCGGTAGTCGATGATTCGGCGAACAATCTCCTCAATAATGGCGTCTTTACTGCTGAAATAGCGGTAGATCTGCCCGACGCTCAGCTGGGCTTCAAGGGCGATTTGCGACATGCTGGCGGCGTGAAAGCCGCTCACGCGAAAACGCCGACGGGCGGCGGCGATAATCTCATCTTTACGCTGCTGATGGCGTTGTTCCTGCGTGGTTTTCGGCGGCATCGGGAACCCTCGATTGATTGATTTTTGAGAGTGATCGTTCTCAACTATCAAATAGATTAAACGAAGTTATATTTTTCGCGTAAACATTTCCTGCGCAAATTATTGGAATTTACAAAACTTGATATTATGAAGAAATAATGAAAAACAATGGAGAAATGTGCCAGAAAATAATAGCGAAGAACGTTGCTATTAATTTGAAGAGATTGTGATGGATTGCAAATAGAGAAAACCGGCGCCATTTATCGACGCCGGTTATTTTTATGCGTTTAATCTTTTCTTTGCTGATGAATGGCCAGCCCACTTTCGCCCGGCGCAATCTCCGGGCGCAAGGTTAACGCCGGAATGGTGTAATCCCCGCCGTTTTGCTGACGGAACGGCAGCGGTGGCGTCTGCCATAACGTATCCAGCCGCTGTGCCAGTTCTTCACGGTGGGCGGCGAATCGCGCGTCATCAACGCGGCTGGTGCGATAAATCACCAGCGGCGGCAACACCGCGAAGCCCGGATAAAACAGCATGCCGTGCTGGATCGGAAACAGAATGTCGTCGATAGGACCGTTGATGCCGCGCGGGCTGTAGTGCGATTCCCAACCGCCAGCGGTAACCAGCAGCATGGCGCGCTTACCGGCCAGGCTGCCTTCACCGTAGCGATCGCCCCAGTGCGTGTCGCTGTGCTCGCCGACGCCGTAGGCAAAACCGCAGGCGTAAACGCGGTCGAACCAGCCTTTCATGATGGCGGGCATCGAAAACCACCACAGTGGAAACTGGAAAATCACTGCGTCGGCCCACAGCAGTTTGGCCTGTTCGGCGGCGATATCCGCAGATTGTCGGCCCTGTTCGAAGGCGTGTTTTGAATCTGCCGACGGATTGAAAACGTCGCCAACGGGCGCATCGAGGCTGTCGTTTGCGTCGAGCGGCGCTTTCCACTGCATGGCGTACAGGTCGGAAACCTCGACGTGGTGACCTGCTTTTTCAAGATGCTGCACGGCGAATTCTTTCAGCGCGCCATTCAAGGAATGCGGCTGCGGATGGGCATAAACAATCAAGACATTCATAACAACTCCCGGCAATAAGATTGAAGCTGCAGGGTAGGTGAAGCGCAGATATAGTAGAAATTAATTGCTGATATCACAGGTATAGCCATGATTAATCTCAACCGTCTGGATCTGAACCTGCTGCTGACGCTTGATGTCCTGCTCCGTGAACACAATGTCACGCGCGCGGCGCAGCGGCTGAATCTTTCCCAGCCTTCGGTGAGTGTGCAACTGGCGCGGTTGCGTGAGATCTTTGACGATCCGCTGCTGCTGCCCGGCCCGCGCGGTATGCAGCCGACAGTACGGGCGGACGAGTTGCGCGAACCGTTACGCCAGGCGCTGGAAGCGCTGGAGCGCGCGGTGTCGCCAGTCAACGCGTTTGACCCCGCCCGCGCCAGTGTGACCTGGCGCATTGCGGCGACGGATTACACTGAATCGGCGGTGCTGCTGCCGCTGCTTGGCACTTTGCGTCGCGACGCGCCCGCCAGCCGCCTCGCGGTGTTTGAGCTTAACCCCGGCCAGATTAAGCGCCAGGCCGAGCAGGGCGATATCGATCTGTTCTTCCATTTGCGTGAAGGTGCGCCGGCGTCGCTGCACCAGCGGTTATTGTTCACTGAGCGCTATGTGCTGGCCGGCCGTTTAGGCCATCCGGCGCTTAAACGTCGCCCGTCGCTCAAACAGTTCTGCCAGCTGGAGCATGTGATTGTCTCGCCGGATGGCGGTGGTTTTCAGGCGGCAACGGACGACGCGCTGGCGGCTCGCGGGTTAACGCGCAATGTGGTGCTTTCGGTGCCGCACTTCCTGTTTATGCTGGATGCGCTGGCGCGCACGGATTTGGTCGCCGTGCTGCCGGAGCGGCTTGTCGCCACCACTGGCGCGTTGCAGGTGGTTGATCCACCTCTTGATCTGCCGGGCTTCGACATGCTGATGCTCTGGCATGAGCGGCTGCACCGCGATCCCGGACATAAATGGTTGCGCCAGCAGGTTCTCGCTGTGTTGGCAAACGCCGACAGTATTAACTCTCGTTAATGCGTATGTGAGAATAATTCTCAACATTATTGAAGCGCATCAGGGCGAATGGTAAGGTGTAGGCCGTTTCGCCCGCGCATGGGTTGAGGGTTCGACAGATAGCGATGGCTGCCGTCTATGCAAAAAAGACACTTTTCAGTTGAAGACTTTATTGGTTTTGGCGAGCGTTATGGGATTGATTACCGCTTCCCGTCGCTGACAACCGGTCTTTTCAGTCAGGCGCAGCGCATTGTGATTCAGGGCGATGTTGAAGAGATGACGCTCTCTTCTGGCATCAACCTTACTCGTTCTGACATTCGCGTTCTGCAACCTTATGAAACGACCTCGCTGCACAGTTGCCCGCTCTACATGCTGGTGGTGCTGGAAGGCAGCGTGATGCTGCGCCTGAACGGGGAAGAGTTTGTCGTGCGCGCCGGCATGGCGTTCACCTCGCGCCTGAGCGAGCACCAGGTGATGAACGCCAGCCATCTGGCGGATTGCCATCTGCGCACATTATCACTTGGCGTCGATCCGGAAAGCTGCTGGCAATCACCGCTCCTCAGCGCACTTTTACAACAGTGGGAAGCGCATGGTGCCCCGACCTTTTTATGGCAGGTGCCGGGCTTTTTACTGTCAGGTTTACAGCAAACGCAGCAAGCCTCACTGCCTGCGCTCTCCCGCCAACTGATGCTGGAAGGCGTGATGCTGCAACTGCTGGGCAACGCGCTGTCGCAGCGCATGCAGGGGCAGGAGAGACGCCGCCCGGTTCAGTGTGGTGCACAGCAGAGGCTGGAAAATATACGCCGTTTGCTGGAACAGCACCCCGAAAAAGAGTACACCCTGGCAGCACTGGCGCAGCTGGCGGCGATGAGCGCCAGCAGCCTGCGCGTGAAGTTCCGCCAGGCGTACGGCCACTCTGTGTTTGATTATCTGCGCGACTGCCGTCTTGAACTGGCGCGTCGCTATCTGGCGGAAGGCTACAGCGTACAGCAGGCCGCGTGGATGTCCGGTTATCAGCACGCCACCAACTTTTCCACCGCGTTTCGCCGCCGCTACGGTATGGCACCCAGCGAAATCCGCGCCTCCTGATTTTCTCCTGTGTAGACCAGCGTTGCCGATGCGTGCGCGATTTTATCATCGCGCATACGTGAATCATCACTGCGCATAGCTATCGGCGAATTCAAAAGGGTAATAATTCTTATTTACAATAATAATGGCTTCTGGAGATTTTCATGTTCGCAAAAACGCGACTGGCGCTGATGATTGGCTGCATAACCGGCGGGATGAGCGTAACGGTGATGGCGCAAGAGACCCCCCCCGGCAACGATACCGTGGTAGTGACTTCACAAATGCAAAGTGGCGCGACCAAGCTGGAGACGCCGGATATCGAAACACCGCAGGCGGTATCGATTGTCACCCGCCAGCAGTATGAAGAGCAGGGGGCAATCAGCGTGCGTCAGGCGGTGAGCTATACGCCGGGTGTCTACAGCAACCAGATTGGCGCATCCAACCGTTTTGACTATATCGTGCTGCGTGGTTTTTCTGACGGTAGCCTGGATAACGTCTATCTTGACGGGCTGAAAATGATGGGTGACACCAACTCTCACAGCTCGCTGGTTATCGATCCGTGGTTCCTGGATAGCGTGGAAGTGGTGCGCGGCCCGGCATCCGTGCTGTATGGCCGTTCATCGCCAGGCGGTATTGTGGCGCTGAATTCGCGCAAACCATCGTTTGATCCCGGCGGCGAAGTGAAGCTGTTTGCCGGAAATAACAACCAGCGCGGCGCGGCGTTTGATGTCACCGGCCCGGTGGATGATAACGACCGGGTGGCGGTGCGTTTAACCGGTATGACGCGCTATGCCGATTCGCAGTTTGACCACCTGAAAGAGCAGCGTTACGCCATTGCGCCGAGCCTGACCTGGCGTATTACCGATCACACGCGCCTGGAGCTGATGGCTTACCTGCATCGCGATCCCGAAGGTGGCAGCCACTCCGGTTTGCCGTATGAAGGCACCGTGGTGCCGCACGCGGGCAAGAAAATTTCCAACACTTTCTTTGAAGGCGAAGACGATTACGACAACTATGATCGCCGCGAAAATATGGTCGGTTATAACGTTGAACACGCCTTCGACAGCGGCTGGTCGGTGCGCCAGAAACTGCGCTACCTGCACACCACCGTCGATCTTAACCAGGTGTACGCTGCCGGATGGCTGAATGATACCGAACTGAACCGGGGGTACTCCGGCTCGGATGAATCGCTCTCAGCGGTGACGCTGGATAACCAGATCGATGGCAGCATTGATACTGGCGTTATCAACCATCGCTTGCTGTTTGGCGTGGATTATCAGCGTCGCAGCAATAATGTCACCGCCTCTACGGGCGACTTCCCGGCGATCGATGCTTTCCACCCGGTTTATGGTGCCGATCCACTGTCGATCAGCGTTTATAGCCGCGAAAAGCACAAACTTGAGCAGACCGGGATCTACATCCAGGATCAGATGTCACTCGACAGATGGCGTCTGACGCTGGGCGGTCGTCACGATCAGGTGAAGATCACCAACGTCAATAAGATCAACGACACCAGCGATACGCTGGATAAGAACCACTTCAGCAGCCGTGCGGCGCTGATGTACCTGTTTGATAGCGGTTTTGCGCCCTATGTCAGCTACTCAACCGCGTTCACGCCGACCAGCTTTACCGACGAGTACGGCAAGATCCTGCAACCGATGAAGGGCAAACAGTGGGAAGCGGGGCTGAAGTTCCAGCCGGAAGGCTCGCAAACCATGTACAGCGCGTCGGTGTATCGCATCAATCAGGAGAACATCGCCACCAAAGTGGAGCCGACCGATCCCTACCGTTCCATTGGCGAGATCGAATCCGAAGGTGTGGAACTGGAAGCGGTGGGGCAACTGACGGATAACCTGCGTTTGCAGGCTGCTTACACTTACAACGACATTCGCTACAAGAAGAGCAGCGCGCAGGAGCAGGGCAACCGCGCAGTGTACGCGCCGCGTAACCAGGCAAGTGCGTGGCTCAGTTATGACGTGAAAGAGGGGGCGCTGAACGGGCTGACCGTCGGTTCCGGCGTGCGCTATGTCAATGGCATCACCTCCGATCGCCAGAACACGCACACGCTGCCGTCTTACACGCTGGTTGATCTGGCGGTGGGTTATGACCTGAGCCATGTGGGACTGAAAGGGTTGAGCGCGCAGGTTAACGTCAACAACCTGACTGACAAACGCTATGTCGCGGCGTGTAACTCACTCTCTTACTGCTATTTCGGTGCGGAACGCAGTATCGTCGGCAGCCTCTCGTACCGCTTCTGATGCAGAGATTTCGCCCGGCTTTGCGCCGGGTGAAAGCCTGGTATTAGCTCAAATCCACGTTTTTGTGACCAAAGAACCAGGTCGCGAGAAAACCGCACACGTAAGCGACGACCACACCTGCTGCATAGACCGCCATTCCCGTGTAGATCCCCTGTCCGGAGGTCATCAACGGCAGCGCCACCAGGCCTGAAGGGCCAAACACGGTGTTGAGCCCAACCGGCAAACCGAACCAGGCAAAAGTGCCAATAAAGAAACCGCCGCAGGCCCCGCCGATACAGGCCGTGACAAACGGTTTTACGCGCGGCAGCGTGACGGCGTAAATCAATGGTTCGCCCACCCCGAGCAGGCCGGGAATGATCGCGCCACGGATCTGATTACGCAGAATCGACTCGCGCGCCGAGCGGAAATAAAGCGCCAGCGCCGCGCCCACCTGGCCGCCGCCCGCCATCGCCAGGATCGGGAACAGCGAGTTAAAGCCCTGCGCATCCATCAGCGCGAAATAGACCGGAATAAAACCCTGATGCACGCCAAACACGACGGCAATCAGGAACAGCCCGGCCAGCACCGCGCAGCCGAACGGGTTGCCGTTAAGGTGCAGGAATAGCCACGACATGCCTTTAAACAGCTCAACGCCGATCGGCATGATCACCGTGAAGGTTAACGCGCCGGTAATCAGGAGCGTGAGCAACGAGGTGAGGATCATGTCGAGGTTATCCGGCATGAATTTACGGATCTGCCGCTCGATCCAGGCACCCATGATCGCTGCGATCAGCACGCCAATAATGTTGCCGCGCGGATCAATACCCATACCGAAAAAGTTATCGATGCCGGAAAAATAGCCCACTGTCGCTTTCGGATCGTAACCGAGCACAAAGAGCGCGGCGATAATTGCGCCATTCACGCCGCTGCCGCCAAAGGCTTTCTGCGCGTTGTAGCCAATCAAAATCGGCAGGAAGGTGAACAGTCCTTTGCCGAAAACTTTCATATAACCAACGATATGGACAAGCGTGGCATTTTTTTCGGCGGCATTGATAATCAGGCTTTGCTCAATCAGGGTAGCGAAGCCGAGCAGCATCCCGGCGGCGATAAAGCCAGGGATTAACGGGGTGAAAATGGTCGAAAACTTCGCCAGAAACTGATGCACGCCGCTGGTCTGTTTCGCTTTCATCTGTTGTTTGGTATCGCTGGCGATACTTTTCAGCGACGCCGCTTCCACAGGCACGCTGGCACCGCCTGTCATCGCGCTCATCATTTCTGCCGCCGTTTGCGCTTTGCCGGGGCCAACGATGATTTGCAACTGATCCTCGCTATTGACCACGCCAAGAACGCCAGGCAGCGCTTTAAGTCCGGCGTTATCAACCAGAGCATCGTTGTTTAACGTCAGACGCAGCCGCGTCATGCAGTTGCCGCAGGTTTTAATATTCTCTTTGCCACCCACCAATTGCAGGACTGTGGCAATAAACTGCTCGCTGATTTTGGCCATTAGTTGACTCCCGCGTGAGCCAGCGCCTGGCGAATAAACCCACCGTTGTCGGCTAACAGGCGTGCTGCCTGATCAGCGCTCAGCCCGCCTAACACCATGACGATGGCGGTTTTACAGTGCCCGTCGCAGGCTTTCAGCGCCTGAGTTGCGGTTTCGCTGTCGCAATCAGTCGCTTCCATTACGATATTGATTTGCCGCTGCACCAGCTTCTGGTTGGTGGCTTCCACATCGACCATTAAGTTGCCGTACACTTTGCCGCTGCGGATCATCGCGCCGGTCGTTAGCATATTCAGCACCAGTTTCTGCGCTGTTCCGGCTTTCATTCGCGACGAGCCGGTAACGACTTCTGCGCCCACCACCGGAACGATGGCGATATCGGCGATTTGCGCCATCTCACTGCCTGCATTACAGGTCAGCGCCACGGTAGTCGCACCGAGTTTTTGTGCATACTGCATCGCCGCAATGACATATGGCGTACGGCCACTGGCGGCGATGCCGACCAGGATGTCGTTAGCGTTAAAATTAAGCGCTTTAAGATCGTCAACGCCAAGCGTCAGGCTGTCTTCGGCGTTTTCTACCGCCTGCAAAATGGCGCGATGGCCGCCTGCTATCAGACCAACCACCTGCTCGCGCGGCGTGCCATAGGTCGGCGGGCATTCGCTGGCATCAAGGATCCCAAGGCGCCCGGAGGTGCCGGCACCGCAGTAAATCAAGCGTCCACCTTTCTGAAAAGCCGCCACAATCGCGTCCACCGCCTGGGCGATCGCCGGGATCGTTTTTTCCACCGCCAACGCCACTTTTTGATCTTCACGGTTGATAACCCTCAACATCGCTTCGGTATCAAGCATGTCAATGTCAGCGCTGGCGGTATTGCGGCCTTCGGTAGTCAGTCTGGAGAGATCAATGTTCATCAACGTTTCGCTCAACTCGGTTTTGCTGTTATTTGCCTGCTGCACTGTGGCTCAGGCACCTGTTAAGGAATAATATATTACTCATAAAATGTTTAATAAGAATAATTTATTCTTATTTGCTTATTACGCCAGAAATGTGACGCCGTTCATACGGCAATAGTGCAGACAGATTTTACTTACTGGTATGTTTTCTAAGACTTAATTATTTAATGTCATTGATTGATGGGACTTTTCAACCTGTCTGCGTTAAAAGACCCTCCGGCTTTATCAATCTGTGGTCAGTCACAAATACCATTATGACGCCTGTTATCTGCAAGGATGATGCTATGCATAAAGTGAATTACGCCGCTAATTTCCCTCTCTGGCAGAGCCCGCAACTGTCGTTGCGTTGCAATTTACAGTGGCGCAGTTTTGCAAAGGTAGCGGTGCTCTTTAATGCGCAGGATAAGGCATTGCTCGGTGCGCAATGTGCAGCGTTAAGCCAGGCAGGTATAAGCGCGGAACAACTCTGGCCCGTTGCCAGAGCGTCGGGCAGCGATGGCAGACTGGCTGAATTACAGACACATTGCATGGTATTGAGCGAAGCGCAACGGCAAGGGTGGAACAATGTCCTGCTGTTCGATGCCGACTTTCAACTGGTGCAGGATGAAAGGGTGTTCGCGCAGGCGAATCGTATCTTTGCGAGCCTTAATCGACTGGACTGGCATGCGTTGCTGTTGGGGGGGCATTATCAGCATTCCTCGCCGCTGCTGACGCTACCTGGTATCGCTCGTGTACATCACGCCGTGAGCGCTGCAGCCTATGCGGTTAACGCCAGCTATTACCCTGTGTTATTAAATGCTTACCATCGTGCGATAGAGCATGCCGCCAGCCTTAATGATATTTGGCCATTACTAATGGGAAAACATTGCTGGCTGGCGGTGAATCCTGGTCTGGTAAGCTGGCGTGATAACAGCCCTAAGCCTTTCCCTACTTGTCGTCCAGCGGGTAGAGAAAGATCATTCCGTTTTGCATAGTGACCAGCGGCACGCCATCTGGCCAAAGTTGCTGCATACGCACTTGCGAATGCATCAGTAAATCAATGTTGCTGGCAAGCAACGGGGTGTCCGGAGAGGGGGCGAAATGAACAGGTGTGTAGGTAAAAAAGCGTTTCTCACCCGCCTGTTTTTTCTGCACGAAACTCCCTTTGAGCCTGAACTGAGGGTTATTCGGACTGCTGACATGGCTTACGATCGTCTCTCCAACGGTGGACAACTGGACGTCATAGAGCTCTTTTTGCTGCTGCGGCAAATCGTAAAAACCGAATTGCTGCGTTATGTTGCTGCCCGGTTTTAATGCCGGCTGCGAACGATGCCAAAAATAGCCACAGGCAGCGACAATCAGCGTCGTGAGCAACAGCATTACGCCGTACTTATGCGGTCTTGCAAGGCACCATTTCATCGAGTTTTCTCCGCGTTTCTTCAAGTATCAATTCATTAAGCGAAGCTAAATTGGCCCGCCACTGGTAGATCTGCATCGCCAGAATATTCTGCCCACAGGTGCTGTGTAAGCGCAGGGTAAAGTTCAGCGTTTGGTTATTACTTCGTGAATAGATGCTCAGGTTGATGGATTTCTTTTTTATCTGCTCATTTAAAAGGTGATAGGTGTCTTTGAGCCGGTTGTAGACCGTGGCTTGATCCTGCAGACGCTCGCCGGGTTCAACAAGCGTATACAGACGAATATTGCTATACACGTTTTTTGCCAGCTCTTCAGCTTTCATCGTCTGACCGCGATCGATTGTCAAATAACCGATAAAGGCGATAAAAAGTACTGCCACCAGCAATAGCGATACGAAGGCTCCCCGGGGATAGCGTGTTGATTGCTCAGGCGTTTCATAAACCACGTCAGAAGAGAGCGGCTGCGTATTGGCGGTGCTCACTTCTGTGAGAGATTTCTCATTATTTAATGAAATATCTTCTTGTGGGCTTTCAACCTGCTGGCAATATTCTGCATCCAGTACATAGCCCCGTTTAGGCACGGTGCGAATAATGCGTTGCTGTTTGCCGTCATCTTCCAGCGCCGCGCGCAGGGCGTGAATTGCGTTTGGCAGGCTGTTATTACCGATAACCCGCCCCTCCCAGACCTGGTTGGTCAGCTCTTCCCGTGTAAAAACCTTACCCGGGTTCTGTTGCAACAGATCCAGCAGTTTAAGCTGATACGCGCCCAGCCGCTTATGTTCTCCGGTGACTAAATGAATAATTGAGCCGGAAGGCAAATCAATTATCCAATTGTTAATGGCACAACAATGTTTTTTCATAACGAATTTCAAGTAGCTCCATCATGGAACAAGTGATTATTAAGGTTATGTACTGTAATTGAGAATTAATTAACGTGAAGGCGCGTGAGCAAATCTTCTGGCCCCAGTAATCATTCCATATGAGATATTAATAATACTACTGTGCGATAGATGAATTACACGCAAATTCATTAATTGCCGCTTTTCGGGGAATTAAGAATAGGGGATGTGATGTATCTTTTTACACCAGTTAAGGTGGGAAGCCGTGCAGTCCCGCTTATTGTGATTGTGTGATGTTAATTTATTGTTGTTTATTTAATTAATCTTTTTACCCATTGAACTAATGAGAAACGTCAGCCTAAAGAATACAAAAGCAGCATCCGTCTGTTTTTATGTAATAAATCTAGTCTGCGCCATTTAATAATGATGAGTGTAATTTCCTCTGAAACGGTAACGTTTCCCGATGAAGCGCGCTATGTCCGCGATTATTTGCCGCTGGTGCATAAAGTGGTGAAACAATTCGCCTGGCAGACCAGCAGCGTCATGGATAAAGACGATATGCGGCAAGTCGCCCTGACGGGTTTGCTCTTTTCATTGCGTCGTTATGGACAACCTGATGCGCAATTTGCCGGTTACGCCATCCAGCGCATTCGTGGGGCAATTCTTGACGAGCTACGCCAGCAGGACTGGCGTCCACGGCGGCTGCGCCAAAAGATGTACAAGCTCAACGACGCCATTCGTGAGCTGGCGCGTGAACTTGGCTATGTGCCGAATTTTAATGAATTAAGCGAACGGCTTTCTATTACACCAGAGGAGTATCAGCACTATTTATTACTCGACTCCGCCAGTGAGCTGGAGAGCCTGGATAACGATCTCCATTCCCACGCGCTGGAAAGCCGCCCGCTTGAAGCGGAAGTCGTGAATAGCCGCGCACTAAAAAGCGCGATAGCAAGCCTGACCCGGCGTGAACAGACGATTCTGGGGTTGTATTACCACCATGAATTAAGTCTGAAAGAGATTGCCTCAATGCTTGGACTGACAGAAGCCCGTATTTGTCAGCTTAATAAAGTAATAGTGCAAAAGTTACGGGCGTTTTTTGACGAATAAGTACGTTTCTTCTTCCGCTAAGGAATGAAAAATGTATTTAAGATTTTAACCCTTTATTTTTATTAGTATTAATATTGTGAAATATTTAACTGTATCATCCATCGTTGCCCCCAGGCAGAGCGTGCTCCGCGGGTTTTTGGGGCTTTTTTTTCTTATTTTGCTTTCTGTGTTCCTGACCGGTTGCGCGCAGTCTAAACCGGTTAGCCGTACACAGGGGCCAACAATGCTTGCCGAACAGCGCAAGATCACCCATGAAGAGACACTGGCGGCGACGCGTAAGTCTAAAGTTGACAAGGTTGTGCAGCACCTTAAAAAACAGTTGGGTAAACCTTATGTCTATGGCGGCGTCTCGCCAGCGCGCGGTTTCGACTGTAGTGGGCTGGTGTTCTATGCCTACAACAAAGTGCTGAGTAATAAATTACCCCGCACCACTAAAGCCATGTTCCATGACAAGCGCTTGATGCGGGTAAAAACCGCGAACTTGCGCCAGGGCGATTTGCTGTTCTTTCGCAGCAAATTACGCGGTCCGGTCGATCATGTCGGTGTCTATCTGGGGCATAACCGCTTTATCGAAGCGCCGCGCCGCGGGTTGAATATCCGTATCAGCCATTTTCTTGATGACTACTGGCAGGATCACTACCTCGGCGCGCGCCGTATCCTGACAGGCAAACGCGTGCTCTGAATTCACGCCTCCAGCGCGTTATGAATTGCCTCGCCCAACTGTTTGATCACCTCGCGATTGGCGTCGGTCAGCGGCAGGGCGCAATTCAGACGCAGGCAGTTACGGTACTTGCCAGACGCGGAAAATAACGAGCCGGGCGCAATCTGGATTTTCAGGCGGCACAGCGCGCGGGAAACACAGACCATATCGACGGTTTCCGGCAACTCGACCCACAGTAAATAACCGCCTTGCGGGCGTGTCACGCAGATACCGCAGGGAAAATACTGGCGCACCCAGCAGGTGTAAGTTTCCAGTTGCTGCTGATAGACCTGGCGCATACGCCGCACATGCCGATGGTAATGACCGTCGCGAATAAACGCCGCAACCGCCAGTTGTGTTCCCGGCACATTGGTGCCGATGGCGGCATATTTTTTATGCAGCACCCGATCCAGATAACGCCCTGGCGCAATCCAGCCGACGCGCAGTCCCGGCGCCACGGTTTTGGTGATAGAGCTGCACAGCAGCACGCGGCCATCAATATCATAGGATTTTATCGTGCTGGGACGCGGGTATTCGGCTGCCAGCTCGCCGTAAATATCGTCTTCAAAAATCACGATGTCGTGGCGCTGCGCCAGCGCCAGCACGGCCTTTTTCCGCGCGTCCGGCATGATAAAGCCGAGCGGGTTATTGCAGTTCGGCACCAGAATCACGCCCTTAATGGGCCACTGTTCCAGCGCCAGCTCCAGGGCTTCCACGCTGATGCCGGTTTCGGGATCGGTCGGAATTTCAATAGCTTTAATGTCCAAACCACGCAGCAACTGCATCGTGCCGTAATACGAGGGGGATTCAACGGCGACAATATCCCCCGGCTGGCACACCGCCAGCAAGGCGAGCGCCAGCGCCGGATGGCAACCGCTGGCGATGACAATATCGTCGGCGCTGACCGATGCGCCGCCGTCCAGCATCAGCCGGGCGATTTGTTCACGCAGTTCAAGGCGGCCCGGCAGCGTGTCGTAGCTTAACGCCTCCATCACCTGGTGCTGGGCGATACGGCTCATCTCGCGCCACAGCGGTTTAAGCGTGGGCTGGGTGATATCCGGCGCGCCGCCACCAAACGCAGCAATCGCTTTATCGGTGCGCGCGTCGAGCAGCGTCAGCACTTCATCCCACTGCGTGACTTCCACCGGCCGTTGTACCGGGCGCGACATCGCGGGCACCGGCGGTTTTGCCTTTCGCGGCGCCACAAAGTAGCCGGAACGCGGCTGAGGCGTTATCAGTTGCAGGCTTTCCAGCACCTGGTAAGCCTGCTGCACGGTGCTGATACTCACGCCGTGCTCCTGACTCAGGCTGCGCACTGACGGCAGTTTTTCGCCGTGACGATACAATCCCTGTTCAATGCGTTCTGCCAGCAGCGTGGCCAGATGTTGGTAGCGTGTCATGCTGTATCCTTAAAATTCACCATACAGATTTAATAACCAGTACAGATTAGGGTGAAATTCGCGATTCAGACCTTGTTTTAAGCGATCTGTATGTTAAAAAAAAGTAATTTCTGAATCTGTATTGTAATGGGCGAGAACGGCGAAGATAGAGCTCTTTTTAGGCGAGGAGAGCATCATGGAATTTTTTGAAAATCGACCCAACCGCCCGTTTTTAGGGTTTGTTTTACTCTGGCGCAAACTGCAACGGCTGCGTGAGCGCGTAAAAACGCGGCGGCTGCTGCGCGCATTAAGCGACGAGCAGCTAAAAGACCTGGGGTTACGCCGCAGTGAACTGTGATAAGTGCGATAACGCGCGGAGATAACATCTTGTTATTTCCGCCCAACCGGCGTTGGGCTATGCTTAGCTCCACAACCTGAAGGGGAGAAAGCGCATGCACTTTATGAACGAAGACGACGAGAAAAAAGAGAAAGAGACTGGTAACGTCTCGCAGCTGATGCAGCAAAAACTGCTGGATGCCCGCTCGATCATTATCTCTGGCGAGATCAACCAGGCGCTGACAGAAAAAGTAGTCACTCAGTTACTGCTGTTGCAGGGTATCAGCGATGCGCCGATTAAGATCTATCTCAACAGCCAGGGCGGTCATGTTGAAGCGGCAGATACCATTCATGACATGATTAAATTCATCACCCCGGAAGTGCACATCATCGGCACCGGTTGGGTGGCAAGCGCCGGGATCACCATCCTGCTGGCGGCGAAAAAAGAGCACCGTTATTCGCTGCCGAACACCCGCTTTATGATCCATCAACCGCTGGGCGGCGTTCGCGGTCAGGCAAGCGACATTGAAATCGAAGCGAAAGAGATCATCCGCACGCTGGAGCGCGTAAACCGCATGATCGCTGAAGCGACCGGCCAGCCGGTAGACAAAGTGAAGCAGGATACCGACCGTAACTACTGGATGAACACCAAAGAAGCCATTGATTACGGCATCGTTTCCCGCGTGGTGAAATCCTACGGCGAACTGGATCTGGATTAAGTTTGTTAGCGACCTTGAGGCGAGATTTTTTTCTCGCCTTTTTTCTCTTCACGCCCGCCAAAATACACTTCTCCCTGACACATAATTTCTGCACACTGTGCGCATTTCTCATTATGGAGTGATGGCATGAAAAGCAGTATCAAAGCGGCGCTGGTGATGACAGCAACGCTAAGTGCGCCCGTGCTGGCGGAGCAAAGCGGCGTCTCGTTTGACCATAAAGACTGGGAAGTGGTGTGCGATAACACTCTTACCTGCCGTGCCGCAGGTTACAGCGCGGAAGAAGAGTCCAGCGGTTCGGTGTTGATTACGCGAAAAGCCGGTCCAGACACGCCGGTGACCGTTGATGTGGTGCTGGCAGAAATGGACGCCGATGAAACCACGCAACAGGCAACGCTCAGCCTGTGGATCGATGGTAAATCACAGGGCGAGATCGCTACCGAGGATAACGATAGCTGGCGTTTATCTGATGCGCAGGCGCGCAGCATGATCGATGCCGTGAAAGGTAGCGGTAAAGTTGAATTCAAAGGCGGCGCGAAACCGTTTGTGCTCTCCGGCGACGGCGCATACGCCGTGTTGCTGAAATTTGATGACGTACAAGGGCGCGTGGGCACACCTGGCGCGCTGAGTAAAAAGGGCGATAAAGCGGAGAGTTCGGTGACGCCTGCGGTTGCTGCACCGGTGATCCAGGCGGTGGAAGTGAAAGGCGGCGAAGATCGCACGCTCACCAAAGCCGAAACCGCAGCGCTGAAACCGCGTTTGCTGGCGGCACTCACCAGCGGTAACGAGTGTGACCGCCTTGTCTCCCCGCAGGAACCGGTTATCGACGGTGATAACGACATTACCCTGACACCGCTGGATGGCAAACAGGTGCTGATCTCCACTCTTTGCTGGCGCGGGGCGTACAACGAAGGTTATGGCTACTGGGTGGTGGATAAAGCGCTGAAGGGAACGCCGCAATTTATAACTAACTCCGCGTCTGACTACAGCGATGGCGTGATCTCGTTGGGCCAGCGTGGTCGCGGCATTGGCGACTGCTGGGCTTCGGCAGAGTGGGTCTGGGACGGTGAAACCTTCCGCAAGAGCAGCGAATCCACCTCCGGCATGTGCCGCTATGTGCGTGCGGGCGGCACCTGGGACTTACCAGAATTCGTTTCGGAAGTGAAAGAGGCGAAGTAATTCGCAGCCCGATAAACGCGGCATTCAGCACTTTTGCCAGGTGCAGCGTTTTTCTTTTTCAGGCCGGAGTGCAAAGCATGTTAAACAGCCTTAACCACCTGACCCTGGCGGTTAGCGACCTTGCCCGCAGCGTCGATTTTTATCATCAACTTCTTGGTCTGAAACTCCATGCGTGCTGGGATAACGGCGCTTATCTGACCTGCGGTGAGTTGTGGCTTTGCTTATCTGTCGACGCGCAGCGTCAGTATGTACCGCCAGCACAAAGTGACTACACCCATTATGCGTTCAGCGTTGATGAGCGCGATTTCGCCCGCTTTGTCACCCGCCTTGAGCAGGCTGGCGTGGTGAGCTGGAAAGTGAACAAAAGCGAAGGAGACTCCTGGTATTTCCTCGATCCCGACGGGCACAAGCTCGAAGCACATGTCGGCAACCTTGCCCGGCGGTTGAAAGCGTGCCGTGAGAAACCGTACAAGGGGATGGTGTTTTTTGATTAATAAGTATTTTTACTCTTTTGCTTCATGCACTTACGCGGTTATCACGCCTATCATAAAATTATTAAAAAGGGTGATATATTTTTTGTTCGCTTTATTTTCTGGAAGGTATTCTCTTATTATAAAGATCTGCAGGTGGGATTAATAAACAAAAAGGAGCTTAATATGGGTGCGCAACTCTGGATGTCGCCAGTTACAGGATACAGAAGGAAAGGTACGAGATTCGATTCTCTACACGCTATTTTTGTAGACAAAATTACATTAACCCTTATATTTGAGCCGATTTTATGTTGTAAAGAAAATGATGAGGCGAGTAATGCAAGATATGCTTTAGAAAAGCGCGACTTTGATATTACTGCGGTTGTTAATGATCAAGGCATTGTTATCGGCCAGGTCAGGAAAGATGCGTTAATGGATGGTTTTGTAAAGCAATTTATGGAGAAAATTGACGAATCTTGTTTAATTAGTGAGGATGTGCCTATTGTTGATTTATTAACGTTATTAGAAAACGATCCTTACAAATATGTCACCAGTAAAGGGCATATCACAGGAATTGTTACCCGGGCTGATCTGAATAAACCCCTTCCCAGAACCTATCTTTTTGGCATCGTCTCTCTGGTAGAGATGCATATGACCTATTGGATAAGTGCCTACTTTCCTGATGATTCATGGACTGAGAAATTAAAGGAAAATCGCCTCAAGCAAGCTCGAGATGTTCACGCGCAAAGGCAGTCGTCGAATGATGCTATTTCATTACTGGAGTGCATTCAGTTATGTGATAAAAAGACTATTCTGATGAGTAATGATGATTTCTTATCAACATTTTCATTTGAAAGTAAAAAAAGATTTAAAATCTTTATGGAGGCTATTGAGCGTATTCGCAATGAAATAGCCCATAATCAAAATTCTATTATTGCCGGAATGAAGTGGGACACATTCGTTGACACGTTTCATTTAGCTAAGGATTTCCTTGAAACTTCCGATAAAATAATTGAAGCTGACTGTGAGGAAAAAGCCAGAGAACATGCTCAGGATATATTGGTTTCTGTTTCGGTGAAATGATGTTTTTTAGTAAATATTGGATTAATGTACAGCGTGGACAATTAATATTGCCACCCATTTTCTTTTGATTTGGAAATTATGAGTATGCTGCGAGGTGATTTTTAATATATTTGCGAGATGGAATTTATTAATGTATATCTAAGGATATAATTTCATTAAATAAATATTGATGCTGGTAGAAAAGATCTTCCAGACGGTAATTTATTTTTTAAAAAACAGGGTGGGACAATTCCGCTCTTTTCGCAATCTATGCTCTTTGCCACCCTCGTTTCTTGATACTTACCCTGATAACTATTATCGTACCCCGCCTGTGAAACGAGGGGATCGCGATGACTGAAGATGAGCTGTTCGCCCGCCGACCGCTGGGTATGCGCATGGCGATGGTTGTGCGTCAGTGGCGTGCCACTATCGATCACGCATTGAGCGACACGGGCATCACGCAGTCGGGCTGGACGGTACTGATGCAGCTTCACCAGTTAGGGGATAACGTCTCCGTCAGCGAACTGGCGGAAGTGCAGGGCATTGAGCTGCCGCCGCTGATGCGCACGCTGACACAGCTGGAAAAACAGGGGCTGATTGTGCGTACGACATCGCCGTACGACAAGCGCATTCGCCTGCTGGCGCTCACCGCCGGGGGGACGCATATGCTGGGTAAAATCACGCAAGTGATCGAAGCCTGCCAGTTGCGGGCTGCGGAAAATATTCCGCCAGCAGAGCTGCTCGCCTTTAGCGACACATTGAATCAAATCGCCTGTAATTTGCGTACGATGCGCGAAGAAGACAACCAAACCGAATAAGAAAATCATGACGCCAGAACAAAAGTTTGCCCGCTGGGTAAGGGTGAGTATTGCCTCTTTCCTGCTGATGTTTGTCTATTTTATCGTTGCCGATATCTGGATCCCGCTGACCCCGGATTCCACCGTGATGCGCGTGGTCACGCCGGTTTCCGCCCGCGTTTCCGGCTATGTCGCGCAAGTGTACGTACAAAATAACAGCCAGGTGAAGAAGGGCGATCTGCTGTTCGAACTGGATGCCACGCCGTTTAACAACCAGGTGGAAGCCGCGCAAATCGCGCTGGCACAAGCAAAGCTCACTAATCAACAACTGGATGCGCAAATCGTTGCCGCGCAGGCCAGCCTGAAGACGGCGCAGCTTACCGCGCAAAACGATCGGATGACCTTTGAGCGCTATCAGAACCTGAGTGCTACTCACAATGTTTCGCAGTCTGACCTTGATAAAGTGCGCACCACCTGGCAGAGCAGCGTGCAGTCGGTGAACAATCTGAATGCCTCGATTAATGCACTAAATATTGAACGCGGCGATCGCGATGACGCCCGCAACGTGACGCTGCAAAAATATCGCAATGCCCTGCAACAGGCACAACTGAATCAGGGCTGGACGCAGGTTCGCGCCGAAGCCGATGGCACTGTAAGTAACCTGCAATTAAGCCCCGGATTTTATGCCGCGACCGGAAATGCCGCACTGGCGCTGGTGCATGATGAAACCGATATCGTGGCGGATTTTCGTGAGAAGAGCCTGCGTCATACGCGCGTTGGCACCGATGCGGCGGTGGTGTTTGATGCGCTGCCGGGCCATGTATTCAAAGCGCATGTCACCAGCAGCGATGCCGGGGTACTGGCCGGACAACAGGCGGTGAACGGCGAGCTTTCAGAGCCGCAAACCTCTAACCGCTGGGTGCGTGACGCACAGCGTATGCGCATCCACGTCGCACTGGATGAATCGTTGCCGAAAGAACTCCCGACCGGTGCGCGCGCCACGGTGCAGTTGTATAACAGCGAAGGGGTGTTTGCGCGCTTCTTCTCGGGCCTGCAAATCCATCTCGTGAGCCTGTTGCACTATGTCTATTAATACGCTGGCGCGGGTTTTCACGCCCCACGGCAATATCGTTTACACGGCGAATGACTTTCGCCAGACGCTGCGCATCGTTTTTGCCGGGATGATAGCGCTCAGCGTATCGAGTTTTTATAACACCCAGTACGGCGTGTTTTACGTGGTCTACCCGGTGATGCTGTTATCGCTGGTGCCGGTATTCAACCGCCATGTGGCGAAACAGTTCATCTTCAGTGCGGTGATTAACTGCATCGAAATGGTGCTTATCATCGGCTATTTGTCGCGTTGGCCGGTGATCATGACGCTGGTGGTGTTTGCGTTGTACGTGATGCGTTTTCGCTTTATGAGCAAAGGTGCGCTGTTTCTGTTTGGCTCGGCGGGCGTGGTTTGCCAGAGTACGATGCTCAACTTTATGAGCTACCCCTCAAGCGACTGGCACACGCTGCTGTTTTCCAATGTTGAAGCCAGCATCATGGCGGTGGCGCTGAGTGCGCTGATGAACTATTTGATCCCGGATGTCGAGCCGCGCACCCGTCCGCCGATGATCGAGAAAAATGCCGCGCGAGTGCGCCACGAATCGCTGCTCTCCGGCACTGTGGCGACGATGATCTTTGTGGTTTTTCAACTGAGCGATCTCAGCGATTCGTTATCCGCGCTGATGGCCGGGATCTTGATCCTGTTCCCGATGCATTATCGCGGCGCGGTAATGAGTTCTGTGTGGCGCGTGGTCGGTGTGGTGCTCGCCTGTCTCTATATCCTGCTGGTGCAGTTGATCCTTTACAACCACAGTAGCCATATGCTGCTGATGATGCCGTTGATTGGCCTCGGGCTGGCGTTCAGCGCGCGGCTGCATGTGATGGAGAAAGTTGGCGCGGGCGTCGGTTTTGCCAGTGTAACCACCATCGGCATCATGTTTGGACAGAACCTGCACCCGGATACGGATTTAGTGTTCAGCGATCTCTATCGCATCGTTTCCGTGACGGTGGCGCTGCTGGCGACGCTAACGATGATCTATCTGGTACACCTGATCCTGAATCGCTTCGACGCCACACGGTTTGTGATTGAGGAATAGTAAGCGGGAATGCGCCCAAAAACACGGTGGTTATCGGGCCTAAGGCACTGTGCAGACTCGGTTTTACAGGTCGTCTGCAGCGCCCGCTCGTTATCCCACTCGCGTGAATTCGTCACCGTCACAGCGATAAACCGCCTCGGTGATATTCGGTATCAGCCACTGATTGACCACATCCGCTTCGCTGTGAAAACGGATGCATAATCCGCAGCCGCCTTTGAGCTGGCGCGGAATATCCTGCACGCGAAAAGCGATCCCCGCCGACTGCATCGCTTTGCGCGTTTGCAGCACGCCGGGTGTGGTGTGGAACAGCAATAGGTATTCCGCCATTAACGTTTCCTCTGCCGCTGGCCGATTAACGCCGCGCCCAGCGCGCCCGCGTACTGGGCGTCGTTATGCGTAAAAACATCGCTGGCCAGATGCCCGGCCAGCATGCGGCGGAAAGTGGCGCAGTGGCTGACGCCGCCGGTAAACAGCAATGGCCCTTGCGTGGAAAGCCGCGAGATGAAATGCGCACTGCGGCGCGCCATGGCGTTGATCACCCCGGCGAGAATCGCTTCCGGTGCGATACCTGCCGAACGCAGGCTGATCACTTCGGATTCGGCAAACACCGTACACATGCTGGTTAGCGGATGCGGCTCCACGCCGTCGGTGATGGCGTCCAGGTGCTCTACCTGCGTACCCAGCGTGCGCGAGATAACGTCCAGAAAACGCCCGGTTCCGGCGGCGCATTTGTCATTCATCAGAAAATCGGTGAGATTGCCCTGTTCATCCAGCGCGATCACTTTGCTGTCCTGCCCGCCGATGTCGATCACCGTACGTGTTTGCGCGAGCAACAAACGTGCGCCGAGGCCGTGGCAGGAGATTTCGGTAACCTGTTTATCGGCGAAATCGACCAGTTGCCGCCCGTAACCGGTCAGCGTCAGAAAGGGTTTTTCACCCAGCCCTTCGCACAGGGTTTCCCATGCCTCGACAATCGATGTCGCCGGGCGAAACGAGGTCGGGCACAGGAAGCGCCGCACAATCGTCTCGCCCTGGAGCAAAATGCCTTTGGTGGTGGTCGAGCCGGAATCAATACCCACGGTAAACGTCACGCCCGCTCCTTATAACATCTCGATAAACGCGGCGACGCGGGTGCTGAGCTGCCCGATATCCGCTGTCGAATAATCCGTTTCAATGGCCATATAGGGAATGTTGTGCTGCTGACGGACATGGCGTTTGATCGCCAGCGACTCCACCGCGTAGGTGTGGCAGGCCTGCAAAATCACATCGATAACGCCATCGGCCTGGTATTCGTCGACCATCTGGCTGAGCAGTTTCAGGCGCTCATCATTAGGGGATATACAGGAGCAGCCGATTGCCAGATATTTGTCGGTCAGCGCGTCGTAAACATCGCCGCTCTCCTCGACGCAGCGCTCGGTGGCTTTTGCGCCGGTACAGTTTTCGTACCCCACCACCCAGCCGCCGTTCTCTTCAATGGCGCGCACCACTTTTTCCGCCGCGCCGCCAATCGGGCAACCGGTGATTAAAATACGCGGGCGAGGATCCAGCCGTTTACCTGCTTGCCACTCCTCGCGGATCCGCGCCGCTGTGGTGTTCAGTTCATCGATCAGCGCCGATTTATCAAAGCGGAAGGTCGCGCCATACACCACTTTCAGAATATCCGCGCCGCTGATCGCTGGTGGATTGAGCTGCCCGACGCGGTAGAAATTCGCCAGCGCCTGGCGCTCGCGGTTTTTCAGCGCGATGGCCTCGCGCAGCGCTGCTTCGCTAATCGGCTGACCAAAACGTTGCTCAATCGCCTGCTGTAAGCGCAGGATCTCGGCTTTCCACAACGCGCGGGAAGCGGCGTCTGCTGCGCTGTTCGGCAACTGCATGACATGGACGGCTTTGAATTCCGTCATGTATTCATACATTTTCTTTTTGCCGTCGCAGGTGGTTTCACCCACCACCAGATCGGAAAAGTAGAAGTAGGGGCATTTGTCGGTTTTGCCAAAGCCGTAGCTGCTTTTGATCAGCGGACAGAGGTTGCGCGGCAGGTCTTTTTCCGCTTCTTCAATGGTTTCATCATTGGTGGAACAGAGGGAAACCACTACCGCGCCGGCGGCCATGGCAATCTCTTGTGGCATAAAGGTGCAGTAGGTACCAACCAGCGGGATCCCTTGCTCTTTGAGATCCATCACGGTGAGAAAACCTTTCTGGCGGGCTTCAGAAAACTGTTCAAAAAGATCTGGCAGGGCGGTGATAAGCGACATGATTTTCCTTCCCCGTGACACGGGAGAGTTTGAAAAGAGGCCGCATTATAGTCATGCAAAAAGTGTGGAAATATTGATCTCCGGCGGATGAAAAGGGGAAAAAACTATTTTCAGCAAAGTCAGATTATTTTTTTGAGATCCATCTCTTCCTGAATACGCTCGCTGTAGAGCGCGTGTGTGCGAATCGCTTCGTCGATGCCTGCGTTATAAAAAGCCGGGCCAATCTGTTCGGCAATGAAGTCGATAAAGAACTCGGCGTCAAACTGCTCCAGTTCCAGCTCAAAATTCTGCTCACAGTAGGTCTGCAATTTTTTGCGTAACTGCTCGCGTTCGCTGGTGGTGAGGGTAATGTCGGCCATCGTTTCTCCTGGAAAATTAGAAAGCGCTAACGTGCAGCAGCGCGGGCAACTGCGACAGTAAATAGAGAATAAGGCCGATCGTTCCGCCGACGAGCGTGCCGTTGATGCGGATAAATTGCAGATCTTTGCCGATATTCAGCTCGATTTGCTGCGACATATCCCGCGCGTCCCAGCTTTTCACCGTGTCGCTGATATGGCGGGTGAGAAACGCGGCGAACTCCGGCGCCACGCGGTGCGCGGCTTGTTCCAGATGTTCATTTAACGAGGCGCGCAGCGCGCCATCCGCCAGCAGCGTTTCGCCGAACCACAGGCCCGCGTCGGTGATGCGTTTTTGCATACGCGAATCGTCAGATTGCATATCCGCTTTCATCCAGTTGCGCAGATCCGCCCACATTTCGCCGACATAGCGGTTAAACGTCTCATCGTTTTTCAAATACTCTTTGATGTTTTCTGCGCGCTCGGCCATTTCCGGATCGCTTTTCAGATTGGCGATCAGCTTCATCGTCGCGCGATCGAAAGCCTGGCGGATCTGATGCGTGCTGTCGGCATTGACATCATCGAGCAGCGAATTGACCGCCTCGGAAACCCAGTCGGCACTCTGCTCGCCCAGCCATTCAGTAGGCAGGATCTTTGCTTTCATCGGGTGATCGGTTTTCAGCCAGCGCACAATCTGGCGGGCAATAAAATCGCGGCTACTTTGCCGTTGCAGCAGGGCGATCAATTGCGCAATGACGGTATCCAGTAATTTCTGGTGACGATTATTGCGGGTCAGGCTTTCCAGTAGCAGCGCGCTGGTTTCGGTGAGATCCACTTTGTCGATGGCTTTGTGCACCGCGCGGCGTAACAGACGCTGGATGCGGCTGTCGTCGGCCATCTCCAGAAAGCCGCTCATCACCTGCAACAGATGCACGCCCACTCGCTGGGCGTTTTCGGGCTGGCTGAACCAGACGCCAATCATCTGCGCAGGCTGGTGGCGATGAATTAACGCCACCAGCGATTGCGTGTCCAGAAATTTTTCCTGCACGAACTGGCCGAGGTTGTCGCCGATCCGCTCTTTATTACGCGGGATAATCGCCGTATGGCGGGCAATAAACGGGAACGGCACGCGGTGAAACAGCGCGACCACCGCGAACCAGTCCGCCAGCGCGCCGACCATCGCCGCTTCGGCAATGGCTTTCACCCCGCTTACCCAGAAGTTGGGCGGCAGGAACAGTGTGGTGATAAACGTCGCGGCCGCAACCAGCAACAACGACAGCGCCAGACGCTTGGCGCGCTTAAGTTCTGCGAATTTATTCATGGTTTAAGCATATAACCCAACGCCGGGTTCTTGCAAAAGGTTAAATCCTAAGCAGATTACGCAGCATGCTCCACAAAATCGACGTCCCGAACACCATTAACACCGCGCCTGCGACGCGCTCTATCCACCACACACTTTGCCTCAGCCGCTTTTGCACGGCGGGCTGGCCAATCAACGATACCACGGCCAGATCCCACACTAATACGACCATCACCATCCACAGGCCGCTCACCGACTGCTGGAGCAGCGTGACGTCCGGGCCGAGCAGGGCGGTCATCAGCGCAAGGTAAAACAGCGCGTTTTTGGGATTGAGCAGCGCGGAGCCAAGCCCGAGTAAAAACTGTTTCCGCAGGCTCGGGCACGGCTGACGGGTTTCATTGACGCTAAGCGTCTGCGCGCGGCTGTGCAGCAGGTGCCAGCCAATCCACAACAAATAGATCGCGCCCAGCAGTTCAATGGCGCTAAAGAGCCCCGTGAACTGGCGCAGCGCGCTCGCCCCGATAATCACTATCAGGATATAAAACGCATTACCTGCGGCGATGCCCGCGCACAGCCCGGCGCTGCCGCGCAGGCGATAGCGGATCGCAAACCCCATTAACAGAAAGAAATCCGGGCCGGGGCTGAGCAGGGCGACAAAGTGCGCCAGCGCCAGTGCCGGAAACGCGGTGGGAAACAACGCCATAGTGACCTCCACAAAAAAAGTGAAGTTCACCTTAGCGGCGCGTCGGCGCTATTTATTGTCGGATATTGATCGGCCAAACGCGTACTGGCGCGGTGTGGCAGCGGTGTAGTTCACAAAGGTCCGGTGGAAATGGCTCTGATCGGCAAACCCGCTCTGGTAGCCGACATCCGCCAGCGTATCGCCCGCGCGCAGGCGGCTTTTGGCAAACTCAACGCGCGCGATATTCAAAAAGCTGCCCGGCGTCAGGCCGGTGTCCTGCCTGAAGGTGCGGATGAGCGTCTCTTTGCGCAGGGAAAAAGCACTGGCCAGCGCATCAAGCGTGGGTGGTTGCTGCAAATCGTGGGTTAACGCCGCCAGCACCTGCTGGCTTACGGGTCGCAGCGGCGCACAGTGATGCGAACCGCGAGGTAAGGCGCTGAGCAGGGCATCGAGTGCGGCGGGTAATGGCAGCGAGTCGTCACGCTCAATCAACGCCACGATACGCATGTACAACTGGAATAACACAGGGTCGCGAATGACCTGCTGCTGGCTGTTTTCATGCGGCAGGTAGAGCATATGGTAGCTGCGTGGTTGCCCGGCGAAGGGGTTACAACCGTGAGGCGCGTGCGGTGGAATGACCATCAGATCGCCCGGCTGGAGCAGGTATTCCTGCCCGTTGCAGAGGCAGCGGGTTTGCCCCTCAACAATTGCTCCGATTGAAAGCTCAGCATGGCGATGGCGCTTATAGGCTTGCCGGCTACGCCAGGTGCTGCGCAGCTCAACGCCGGGTAATGCCTGCGGGCGGCAAAATGATTGCTGTATATCGCGCGTCATCGACATGTTTTGCCTCGTCTGGTCGGCTTTCTGGTATACCACACCCCTTTATTTATCGCGAAAGGCATTATGCAATAGCCGCCACATATGGTGGGCGGCTGGCGTAAAACGCCGATCGGAGCTGCGCAGCAGGTGGCACTGAGCGCTACTGGCGACAGGATGATCGAGCGGTACAGCGACCAGCGCACCAAGGCGAATGGGATCGGCGGCGGCATAAGCGGTCATAAACGAGATGCCCAATCCCGCCTGGCTTAGCCCCATCGCGGTGGAGAACTGGTTGCAGCGATACGCTGGATGAAATTGCAAACCCTGGCTTTTGAACATGGCATTCATATGGCGTTGCAGGCCGAAATTTTCCGTCAGGGCTATTAATGGATAGTCGACCAGCTCTTCAATGGTGATGCTTTGCCGCTGCGCGATAGGGTGCTGTGGCGAGACCACGGCGCAAATCGGCCCCCACTGAAAGCTGTGGCGCTTGAGTTCCGGCGAACCGATTGGGCCAAAGGCCAGCGCCATATCCGCTTCGCCGCTGACGATGTCATTGAGCATCTCCTGCATGCTGCCCACCACAATATCGACAAAAACCTGCGGGTACGACTTGGCAAACTCACGCATTACCCCTTCGATAAAGGCGGTGATCAGCCCACCGCCAATGCGCACCGAGATGGTGCCGCCGCGCATATGGCGCAGATCTTTTAACTGGCTTTCCAGCTTTTCGCGTCGCTGGCGGCTGGCAAAATAGTCTTCCGCCAGCAGGCGTCCCGCTTCGGTTAATACCACGTTACGCCCGCGCCGCTCCAGCAACGGAAGTTGTAGCGCACGCTCCAGTTGCGCGATCTGGCGGCTGACCACGGACGGGTTAACACCCAGGATATCCGCTGCGCGACGGATCCCACCCTGGTTACCCACTTCATATAAATAACCCACCTGCTTGTCCTGGAACATTCGCCACATTCCTTTTCAACTGTTGACCTGAAAGCAACAATAACATCAATAAGCGGATATTTATCATCCAGATTGAATAGTGATAATCAAATTAACCGCCCTGTTTTGTGAGTGAAAGAAAGTGAAAAACTGAATCTGCATTTTTGCACCAAAAGGGTGCCCGATAACGGTGAGAAATTATTTTATTAGGATGTTCTTAATGCTTAATTAAATAATTTTTTAGTTACTTTGCTTTTAATTCTCGGTATTTCACGGGAAGGTTTTTTGTTGCGTAATAATTCGCAGTAAAAGGTTTTTATTTTAGCGTCGGGCTATTCAGGCACGGATCCTGCTTAGTAATAAGTCATTGTCATCTGATTATTTCAAAGAGAGATGTTATGAGTGAATCGAAAACGCTGGAGCAACCCGCGAAAGAGCACGCGGAAGAGTGGAAAGTCGGGCCTGGCGCCTGGATTTCGTTAGTGATTGTTCTGCTGGTTTTTTCCGGCTTCTTTTTCAAAGTCGAGGGGATGGCGTGGCTGGGCGCGTTTGACTTCACCACGCTGGGCGGCACGTTCGGCACGATGAAGACACCGGAAACCAACACCTTTATCGGCAGCGGCGGCATCAGCGCGAAGGCCGGTTTCTTGTTCGCGCTGTCGCTGGTGCCAACGGTCATGCTGGCGCTGGGGTTGCTGGAGATTTTTACCCATTACGGCGCGATCCGCGCGGCGCATAAATTGCTGACACCCTTGCTTAAACCGCTGCTGGGTATTCCGGGCTATACGGGGCTGGCGCTGATTACCGACCTGCAAAGTACCGATGCCGGGGCGGCATTAACCAAAGAGTTATACGACAGCGATAAAATTACCCGTAAAGACGTGGTGATTATGGGGTCGTGGCAATATTCCGGCGCGGGCTTAATCAATAACTATTTTTCGATTGGCTCAGCGATGTTCGCGTCATTAACTATCCCGATTATTGTTCCGCTGGTTTTAATGTTTGTCCTTAAATTCGTGGGCGCAGCCGTGGTTCGTCTGGCATTAAATACTGTTTATAAGCGAGATTTCGACAATGAATAATTCCGCAAAAGTCTCTGGTAATCCGTTCGATATTTTCGTTATTGGTGCGCGTAAGGGTTTTAATATTGCCATTAATAATCTGATGCCGAATGTATTAATGGCCTACGTAATCGCCGAAATGCTCAATTTACTCGGCGTGATGCAGATTATTGGCCATCTTTGCGCGCCGTTAATGGGGCTGTTCGGCCTGCCGGGGGAAGCGATTACCGTGTTGCTCACCGCCTGGCTTTCGTCTTCTGCGGGAACCGGCGTGGCGGTCAGCCTGCTGAGCAAAGGCCAGCTTGATATGGGGCAAATCACCATTCTCGCGCCCGCCATCTTTTTAATGGGTTCGCAGCTACAGTATATGGGCCGCCTGTTGGGCGTAGCCGATGTGCCGAAGAAGTACTGGCCGTTACTGATGGCGGTCAGCATTCTCAATGCCGTAATCGCCATGCTGATTATGCGCGTTATTGCCTGAGTACCAAGGAGTAAGACGTGTCACGCACACTTGAGCATTTTAATTACCTGCATCAGATCCCGGAACTCGGGTTCGAAGAGTATAAAACCTCCGCTTATATCGCCGGGGTACTGGAGGCGGCGGGCTATCAGGTCACGCGCCAGGTCAATAACACAACCGGCATTGTCGCGGTGCTGGACAGCGGTAAACCGGGGCCAGTGCTGGCGCTGCGCGCCGATATGGATGCGCTCGGGCATATCATTGACGGTGAGCATGTCGCGCGCCACACCTGTGGGCACGATGGGCACTCCACGGTGGTGTTGACCACCGCGCAGGAAGTGATCGCCGAAGGAGTAGTAAAAAAAGGCAAGCTGAAGTTCATCTTCCAGCCCGCGGAGGAACTGGGTACCGGGGCGATTGCGCTGACGGAGGCTGGCGTGCTGGACGATGTCGACATGCTGCTTGGTTTCCACTTGCGTCCGCTGGAAGAGTGCCCGATGGGCCAGGCGGTGCCAGCCATGTATTACTCGGCGTCTGCCACGGTGGAAGTAGTGTTCCACGGCAAAGCGGCACATGCGGCGCGGCCCCACTTAGGTGTGAACGCGCTGGACGCCGCCGCCCACGCAGTGCAGGCGGTAAACGGCATTCATCTTGCGCCATCGCTCACCTGGAGCGCGAAAGCGACGCGCTTTCTCTGTGACGCCGGGGTGACCAACTCAATTCCTGATAAAGCACTGGTGTGCTGGGATTTGCGTGCGGCGGAAAACGACGCCATGACTGCGTTAAAACCGCAGGTATTGCGCGCGATTGAAAGCAGTGCGGCGGCATACGGCGCACGGGCTGAGATCCGCATTCTGAAAGAGATGCCTGCGGCGATCATTGATGACGAGGCAACTGAGGTGGTTTCCCGCGCGATTCACAGCGTGTTTGGCGATGCGGGGCTGACCGCGCCAAAATCCACACCCGGCAGCGAAGACTTTTTCCACTACCTGCGCCTGCGCCCACAGGTGAAAGGCGGTTTCTGGGGGCTCGGTGCCAACCTGCTGCCGGGTCTGCATCACCCGGAGATGCACTTTGACCGCGACGCGCTGGCGCTCGGCGTGAAAGTGTTTAAAGCCTGCGTGCAGGATGTGCTGGGCTGATTTTATGGCTTCCAGCGGCGCAGCGTGGTCTCCTGTTCATAGGGCATCGGCATGGGCCAGGTAATAAACTCGACGATGCTGCCCCAGGGCGTGCGGCCATAGCAAAAGCAGTTTCCTGCGCCTTTCTCCATGGGAAAACCTAGCGGCTGCGGCGTGGTAAATACCTCGCCGCCCGCTGTATCAAAGCGTTGCAGCGCAGCGCCGATATCATCGCTGTAGACCGCAAAATGTTGCAGACCAAAATCGCTGGCCCGCAGCGGCTCGCGCTGGTCTGGCCCGTGCATTTCGAAGAGTTCGATGCCGGGGCCGTGCTGAAGTTTAAACATGCGTATCGCTTTGATAGTCGTGCCTGGCGCCAGGCGTAGCGTTTTTTGCTGCGCCTCGTTATCAAGGTTCTTATCTTCTGGCGCGACGGATTGATAAATCAGCTCCGCCCCCAGCGCGTCAATCAGAAAACAGGTCGCCTCTTCAATATCCGGGACGGTGATACCAATATGATCGATGCCGCGAATGCTCATGTTCCCTCCTGTTAATGGCTCTTTTTAAAGCATAGAACAGATGCGTGGAGTGTTTTTGCTGGTTAGTCGTGAAAAACATTTCGGTGGTAGTTATTTTTTTAATTTATTGCATCAATAAAGATAGAGAATCGCAGTATTTACCGATATCGGCACTGATACTGGATTGTTTGAATAATATTGCTCAATATAATCAGGGCCCCGATTAGATGCTCGGGGCATTATTTTGCGGCGATAGCAATACAGCCGTTCGTAACCTTAATACCTACCTTCGCATCGATTTTAAAATCCGCTTTCTCCAGCCAGTCACCCACTAAACGAATTGCCGGAGATTACAATGTTTTTTTTGGATGAGTTGTCACTTAACTGACTGTTAAATTTATTTTTTTAAAGGGGGGCTGATTCAACATAAACCATAGAGACTGCAAAACAGTCATGACCACTATTCCTTGTCAATAGAGATTGTGATTAGCGGTGCGGATGTGCGCCAACGCATTCACACTCAAAACAGGTACCAAACACCAGGAAATAAAATCAAAATCCACATGTAAACATGTAAATAGACTGAAAAGTAATGCAATGAAGTCCGAAAAAATAAAGTGAGGATGTTCATTTTTTATTATAACTAATGCTTCTGCAGCGTTAATGTTAGTGCCATTTATAAAAGCACTATTTACTTTTTATTTTCTGTATCAGAAACGTCTGTATATACCCAACTTTACTTTCAGGCCCAGTCGTTTTTACTACCCTTATTACCCTAAGCAGTAAATAAGGAGACAAATATGGCTTACCAGACAGTGAATCCTTTTAACAACCAGCTCATTAAAGAGTATCCCAATCATAGCGACGCCGATATCGAAGTGGCGTTACGTCAGGCCGATGCGCTGTATCACTCGTCCTGGTCTAAGGGAAATATTGAACAGCGGTTGCCGATACTGCATAAACTTGCCGATCTGTTGGAAAACCAGCAGGAAGAACTGGCGAAAATCGCCAGCCGGGAGATGGGCAAGTTAATTGAGCAGAGCCGCAGCGAAGTGAAGATTTGCGCGCAGATAGCCCGTTACTACGCGGATAACGCGAAACAATTCCTGGCGCCCGTTAAGTATGAAACGGCGCTGGGAGAGGCGTGGGTGGAGCATCATCCGATCGGCGTGATTATGGCGGTGGAACCGTGGAACTTCCCTTATTACCAGCTGATGCGTGTACTGGCACCAAATCTGGCTGCCGGTAACCCGGTTATCTGTAAACATGCCAGCATCGTGCCGCAGTGCGCAGAAACCTTTGCGCAGCTGGTGCGCGAAGCGGGCGCACCGGAAGGTGCGTGGACGAACCTGTTTATCTCGTCCGATCAGGTTTCGGCAATCATTGCCGATCCGCGTGTGCAAGGTGCAGCGTTGACCGGATCGGAAAAAGCCGGTAGCGCGGTGGCGGCTCAGGCGGCGAAACACATCAAGAAATCGACGCTGGAGCTTGGCGGTAACGACGTATTTATCGTGCTGGACGATGCGGATCTGGAAAACGCGGTTGAGACTGGTGTGCAAGCGCGTCTGGCGAACGCCGGGCAGGTCTGTACCGCCGCGAAACGCTTTATTATTCATCAGGATATTGCCGATCAGTTCCTGCGTAAGTTCACCGAGGCTTTCCAGCAGGTGAAAATGGGCGACCCGCAGGATGAAAGCACCACACTTGGTCCGCTCTCCTCGAAAGAGGCGCTCAATACATTGAGCAAACAGGTGAGTGAAGCGGTACAAAACGGGGCAAAACTGCACTTCGGCGGCAAACCAGCGAACAGCGAAGGCAACTTCTTCGAACCCACGATTTTGACGCACATTACGCGCGACAACCCGGCCTATTATGACGAGTTCTTTGGCCCGGTGGCGCAAATTTATGTGGTGAATAATGATGAAGAAGCGGTACGCCTGGCTAACGATTCACACTATGGCCTTGGCGGAGCCATCTTCAGCCGCAACATTCAGCGTGCCAAACAGATGGCGTCACGCATTGAAACCGGCATGGTCTATATCAACTGGCTGACGGATACCGCCGCTGAGTTGCCTTTCGGCGGGGTGAAACGATCCGGGTTCGGTCGCGAGCTGTCTGATTTAGGCATCAAAGAATTTGTGAATCAGAAGCTGGTGGTGGTACGCCAGTAATGTTTAATCTTTCTTCCCCCTCGCCGGAGGGGGAAGCCGCAGGCGTTATTTCTTCAAACCTGCAAATGCTGCTCTGATCTCATCTTCCGGTAGCTGTACGCCAATAAACACCAGTGTGCTGTGCGGCGCGTCGTCGCCCCACGGGCGATCCCAGTCTGCGCTGTAAAGGCGCTGTACGCCCTGGAACAGTAAGCGGTTTGGCTCGCCATCGATCCACAACATGCCTTTATAGCGCAGCAATTTTTCGGCAAAGCTCAGTAACAGGTTTTCCATTACGCGGGAGACGTCGCTGATATCCACGGGGTAATCCAGCTCGACCACTATTGAGTTGATGTCGTTTTGCTTGTCGGCGATAAAGTGAAAGCGCGGTTTTGCCGCCACCACGTTCTCTTCCAGCATAAAACCATTGGTATTAAACAGTTGCGCCAGCTCGATATCGCCATGCGTCACGGTATAAACCGGCGCGCGGGCGTTGATGCGGCTTAAGCGTTCGCGCAGTTTTTCACACTCGCCTGCGACATCCGTTTTGGTCAGCAGAATACGGTCGGCATAACCCACTTGTGACTGTGCCAGCGTGAACTGATTCATCAGCTCATCGGCATGTACCGCATCGACCAGCGCAATGACGCCATCCAGCAGATAGCGCTGGCAAAGGATCTCATGGGCGAAAAAGGTTTGAATGATCGGCCCCGGATCGGCCATGCCGGTGCACTCAATTACCAGCCGATCAAAGGCGATATCGCCACGATCGAGGCTGTCGAGCAGATCCAGCAGCGCATCTTCCAGCTCATTGGATCGGCTACAGCAGATACAGCCATTGGTCAGGGTTTTTATTTGCGTGGCGCGATCGCCAATCAGTTGATCATCAACAGAAACTTCGCCGAATTCATTTTCGATAACGGCAATTTTGTAGCCGTGTTGCTCATTGAGGATATGGCGTAAGAGGGTGGTTTTGCCGGCGCCGAGAAAACCGGTCAACAACGTTACTGCAATCGGGGTCATAGATTCTCCTTTAGCAACAGCGGACACCGCCCTTGCCGTCTCCACCGTAACGCGCCTGCTGGCGTTCGCGGAAGAACGCTTCGTAAGTCATGTACGGCTTATCCGGATGGTTGGTTTTCATATGATCAACGTAGTTGTCATAGTCCGGGATGCCAATCAGCATCTTTGCCGCCTGACCGAGGTATTTTTTGGCTTCGCCTAAGTTACCAAACATCATTCTTCTCAGATATATGTGAAGCCCGCAGAGGCAGGCTATTTTGCTTGCTATTTTGAACGGGCAGTGTTCAACCTGGCTGCGCCAATGACGCCTGCGAAACAGATGTAACCACCCTCAACGGTGGTTACATCATCACGCGTTATATGCCGGATGCGTAGCGTCATCCGGCAACTGGTTTAGTGGTGTGAAGAGGTTTTCACACCGCCTTCCGGCACCGGTACATACGGCGTTTCTTTGTCGGTACGCACGGTGTTGTTACGCACCTGCAACCAGGTTTTGATGCCATAGAAGATGATGCTGTACACCACCACCAGGAACAGAATACTCAACCCGGCGTTGGTGTAGTTGTTCACCACGATATGGTTCATGTTGGCAATCTGCTGCGCGGTCAGATCTCCGCCACCGGCGGCAATCTTCTCTTTGTACTGGTTAGCCATATACAGGAAGCCTTCCAGTTGTGGGTTGGTGCTGAACAGTTTCAGACCCAGCGCCCAGGTGGTGCACAGCAGCAGCCACATGGCAGGAACCACGGTGACCCAGATGTATTTGGTACGCTGCATTTTTACCAGCACCACGGTGCCCAGCATCAGCGCGACGGCCGCGAGCATCTGGTTAGAGATACCGAACAGCGGCCACAGGCTTTTCACGCCGCCCAGCGGATCAACCACGCCCTGGTACAACAGATAACCCCACAGACCCACGCAGCCCGCAGTACCAATGACGCCGGCTACCAGCGAGTCGGTTTTCTTCAGGAACGGCACGAAGTTACCCAGCAGATCCTGCAGCATAAAGCGGCCCGCACGCGTACCGGCATCCAGTGCGGTGAGGATGAACAGCGCTTCAAACAGAATACCGAAGTGGTACCAGAAGCCCATGTCCGCCATCGGGATGATTTTGTGGAACACGTGCGCGATACCAACGGCCAGCGTCGGTGCGCCACCAGCGCGGTTCAGTACGGACGGCTCGCCGATATCTTTTGCGGTTTGCAGGATCTGCTCCGGCGAAATCACAAAGCCCCACGAGCTGACGGTTGCCGCTGCGTGCGCGGTGACATCTTTCAGTTGCGCCAGAATCATCGGCGCGTTATCACCGCCCAGCTCATGCAGGTTCGGCATGGTAATGCCCAGCCCTGCTGGCGGTGTGTTCATGGCGAAGTAGAGACCTGGTTCGATAATGGAGGCGGCAACCAGCGCCATCACTGCAACGAAGGATTCCATCAGCATTGCGCCGTAACCGATAAAGCGTGCGTCGGTTTCGTTAGCCAGCAGTTTCGGCGTGGTACCGGACGCGATCAGGGCATGGAAGCCAGATACCGCGCCGCAGGCGATGGTAATAAACAGGAACGGGAACAGCGCACCTTTCCACAGTGGCCCAGTACCGTCGATGTATTGCGTCACCGCAGGCATTTTCAGTTCCGGGTTGAGGATCACGATGCCCAGCGCCAGACCGACGATCACGCCGATTTTCAGGAAGGTCGCCAGGTAGTCGCGCGGGGCAAGGATCAGCCACACCGGTAAAAGTGCAGAGACAAAGGCGTAACCCACCAGCGCAAAGGTGATGGTGGTGTCTTTAAAGGTCAGCGCCGGGCCCCAGTAAGGATCGTGCGCGATGACGCCACCAAACCAGATGGAGGCCACCAGCAGCACAATACCGATAACCGAGACTTCACCAACGCGTCCCGGGCGCAGGAAGCGCATATAAATACCCATAAACAGGGCAATCGGCACGGTTGAGCAGACAGTGAAGACACCCCACGGGCTTTCCGCCAGCGCTTTCACCACAATCAACGCCAGCACCGCGAGGATGATGATCATAATCAGGAAGCAGCCAAACAGCGCGATGGTCCCCGGCACGCGGCCCATCTCTTCTTTCACCATCTCACCAAGAGACGCGCCGTTACGGCGTGAAGAGATAAACAGCACCATAAAGTCCTGCACCGCACCGGCCAGCACCACGCCCGCCAGCAGCCACAACGTACCCGGCAGGTAGCCCATTTGCGCGGCCAGTACCGGACCTACCAGCGGGCCTGCGCCGGCGATAGCGGCAAAGTGGTGACCAAACAGCACGTAGCGGTTGGTTGGCACATAGTTGAGGCCGTCGTTATTGATTACCGCCGGCGTGGAACGGGTTGGATCGAGTTTCATCACCTTCTGGGCGATGTAAAGGCTGTAGTAGCGGTAGGCCACAAGGTAAACGGAAACGGACGCAACCACGATCCACAGCGCGCTGACATGCTCGCCACGGCGTAATGCGACAACGGATAAACAAAAAGCACCGATTATCCCGAGGATGACCCAGGGTATGTGCTTGAGTAGTTTTTTAGTATCCATATCAGACCTGGTTTTTAACAGAAACAGTGAATGGGATTTGAAATGTTGAATTGGCTGAAATGCTGGCATTCATGATGGCAAATTACGCGCGCGAATCGGCAGCGATTTGACTGAGTGGTTAGAAAAAGGCGGTGAGCGGTAACGGATGCGTCATAAGCGGTTTTGAGGGCAGGAAAACGCTGGCTGAACTGTGATGTATGTCACGCTAAGTCGTTGTCTTGCAAGGAAGGGAGCGAATTCTGCCGGGTTGTAATCCATGTATAACTGGCGAAAAAATAGCACGTTAAACCATAAAGTTTTCCTATGCCAGGCCGAAAACCTGGTATCTGTTTATAGGGAAAGAGAAAACATGTTGACTCGTATTAAACTTGTGACCAGTTTGTTGCTGGTATTGGCTTTATTTGGCTTGTTACAACTCACTTCCGGCGGCTTGTTCTTTAACGCGCTGAAACAGGACAAAGAAAACTTCACCGTCTTACAAACCATTCGCCAGCAGCAATCCACACTGAACGGTAGCTGGGTTGCGCTGCTGCAAACCCGTAACACCCTTAACCGCGCGGGTATCCGCTACATGATGGATCAGAGCAATATCGGCAGCGGCGCGACCGTGTCGGATCTGATGCAGATTGCCAGCACCTCGCTGAAACAGGCGGAAGCGAACTGGAATGCTTACCAGGCGCTGCCGCGCGATCCGCGCCAGAGCGAAGAAGCCGCAGCAGAGATCAAACGTAACTACGATATCTACCACAACGCCCTGGCGGAGCTGATCCAGTTGCTGGGTGCCGGTAAGATCAATGACTTCTTTGACCAGCCGACCCAGAGTTATCAGGATGGTTTTGAGAAACAATACGTTAACTACTTGAAGCAGAACGACAGCCTGTATGAACAAGCGGTTCGCGACAGCGAAAGCTCCTACGGTTCTGCGGTGTGGGTGATTATCACCGTATTGATCGTGGTACTGGCGGTGATCGTCTGTGTCTGGGTGGGGATTAAAGGGGCGCTGATTAAGCCGCTCAACCACTTGATCGACAATATCCGCCATATTGCCGGTGGCGATCTGGTGCAGCGCATTGAAGTACAGGGTTCCAATGAAATGGGCGTGCTGGCAGACAGCCTGCGGCATATGCAAAGCGAACTGGTGCGTACCGTTAGCGATGTCCGTAACGGTGCCAACGCCATTTACAGCGGTGCCAGCGAAATTTCCGTAGGTAACAACGACCTTTCGTCCCGTACGGAACAGCAGGCCGCTTCTCTGGAAGAGACTGCAGCCAGCATGGAAGAGCTGACCGCCACGGTGAAACAGAACGCCGAAAACGCCCGTCAGGCAAGCCACCTGGCGCTGAGCGCGTCCGAGACCGCGCAAAAAGGCGGTAAAGTAGTGGATAACGTGGTGCAGACAATGCGCGACATTACCGCCAGTTCGCAGAAAATCGCAGATATTATCAGCGTGATCGACGGCATTGCCTTCCAGACTAACATTCTGGCGCTTAACGCTGCGGTCGAAGCGGCGCGTGCGGGTGAACAGGGTCGCGGCTTTGCGGTAGTTGCGGGTGAAGTACGTAACCTTGCACAGCGCAGCGCCCAGGCAGCCCGCGAAATTAAGAGCCTGATTGAGGACTCTGTGGGCCGCGTTGAAGTGGGGTCCACGCTGGTGGAAAGCGCCGGTGAAACCATGGATGAGATCGTTAACGCCGTTACGCGTGTTACCGACATCATGGGCGAAATTGCCTCTGCCTCCGATGAGCAGAGCCGCGGCATTGACCAGGTTGGTCTGGCCGTTGCTGAAATGGATCGCGTTACCCAGCAGAACGCCTCGCTGGTGGAAGAGTCTGCCGCTGCTGCGGCAGCGCTGGAAGAACAAGCCAGCCGCCTGACGCAGGCCGTTTCTGTGTTCCGCATCATGCAAGACCAGCGTAAAAACGCTGGCGCAACGCCAACCAGTTTTGTGAAAGCGGAACCTGCAACCGCGCTGCCGCGTAAAGCCGCGACCGACGCGGGCGAGAACTGGGAAACCTTCTAATCGTTATTTGCGCCCTGTCACACAGGGCGCATTTTCTCCCGCGTCACCGTGCTATGCTCATTGCATCATGTCGCGGAGAAGCCCTATGAACCTCGTCGCTGTTCCTGCCATCCACTATAGTTGCGAAGCGCTGACCACTATCACCGGTGCCTGTTTTGAAGGTTATCGCGTTCCGTTTTCTCTGCCGCCCGATGTTTTTGCACAACGCTTTCTTGCCGAAGGTTTAAGCCTCGTCGATTCCTGCGTCTGGCTGGCGGGCGACACGCCTGCCGCTGTGGCTTTGATTGCCCGGCGTGGCGATTGCGCCCGACTGGCGGCCTTTGCGATTTGCCCGCCATTTCGCGGCCAGGGCGTGGGCAGACAAATATTGCCGCCGTTGATGGCGGGGCTGCGTGCGAAAGGTGTTCGCCAGATGTGGCTGGAAGTCATGAGCGATAATCATGCCGGTATCGCCCTTTATCATGCGCTGGGGTTTGCCACCGTTCAGCCGCTGTTTGGCTACCAGGGACGTGAGGATGTAGCTGAAGAGAATGGTACGTTACAGGCGCGCGATCCGCTGGAAGTGGTGCGCAGCGCCATAAGTGAATGCCATGACCGGCTACCGTGGCAGGTGGATCCGCTCACTGCGGTATCGCTGCCGGCGCGGGCGTTCGAGTACCGCAAACATGCTTATGCGCTGGTTTCCACCCTCGGTGGTAAACCCCTGCTGCGGTTTATTTATGTGGAGTCAGAGTACCGGCGCAAAGGGTTTGCCTGCGAGTTGCTGCAGGCGTTGAACCAGCATATTCCGGCGCTTGGAACCACCGTGGCGGTGCCAGAGCGTTTTTCATCCCTGTTCCAGCGCGCGGGCTACGCCACTATGGCCATCAGCCAGTACGAGATGAAAGCGGAACTGTAGCGGTCAGCCTTCACGGTTCACCACTTTGATTTCCACCAGACCAATACCCAGTTTACGCGGCGAATGACCAAGAATATTGCCTTCATTGGTCGATTGCGGTTCCGGCGGCACAATGACCAGCCGGTTGCTGTGAGACGGATTGCTAAAGTGCAGCGTGGTGGTGCTGAGCTCATTACCCAGCGTCAGCGTTTGTTGTTGATCGCCAACGCGCACCGGAATCGGCCGGTTAGCATTCGGGCCAAAGGCTTTGGCGGTGATCACCAGCTCGAACTGTTCCGGTAGCGGTTGGTTATATTCGATCGCCACTTCTTCGCCCAGATTGGCATTCGACCAGCGCCCCCAGCTTTCCGGACGAGAGAGGCCGCTAAACTGTTTTATCTCCTCCGGCGCGCCTGCCACGTTAAAGATAAAACTGTCGGCTTTGTAGCGAATGCTATCGTCGAGGATCTTCAGGGTATCGACGTTTTTCTGGTAGCGATCGCTACTGATCACCGTTTGTTTAAACGCGGTTTTCCCTTTCCACTGCGCGTTGTCGACACGCTGGACCTGCTGTTCGCCGCCCAGTTGCCCCTGCGAGACGCACCAGTCGGTAGAAAGCGCCAGTTCCGGCGACCATAAACGCGCCATTTTGTAGCATTGGTCGATCCAGACGAAGTTATCGCGCGGGGCGAAATCCGCCAGCTGGAAGCGCAGCGGTGCGGAATACTCACTTTCCGGCAGCGGTTCAACTTTATCCGATACCCGCACCAGCAACGGCAAACGGAACTGGCTGCCAGAGAACGCCACCATCTGTTTATCTGTATCGATGGTGAAGTCTTTCATCTCTTTCGGGAAATTCCACAGCCGGATAATGTTCGGTTTCCACGCCAGCATTTTCGCTTTCATATTGAGGAAAATACCCGAAAGCGACTGCCCGGAGAGGCTGCTGCGGCCAAGGCCGAGGAAATTATCGCCGCCGAGAATATCCAGCACGGTTGCGCCGTTATCGAGGGTGCTGCGCTTAATACCGGAGATATCTTGCTGCGGTTCATCGCCGCGCAGCACAAAGAACAGGTTGCTGCGATCGTGCTTGTTGAGGTATTTCCACGCGGTGTTATTCATCGCCAGATGATCCGATGACACCACGATCACCGTGTCTTTAAACCACGGCGACGCTTTGATTTTGTTGATAAGCGCGGCGATATTTTGCTGGCTGCAGGTTACCGCGCTAAATGACTGGTTCGGCTTGCCATCGTAGGCATAACTTTTACGTTCGCAGCCGCGCGAGATAAAACCGTCCGGGTGGTGGGTATCCACCGTCAGCGCAAACAGCGAAAAGCGTTTACCGGAACGGGAGAGTTCCTCGTACTGTTTCCACACGGTATCCAGCACCGTATCGTCATAAAAACCCCAGTCGTTACGGTAATGCGGGTCCGCGACCTCGTTTTTCAGCTCTTCTGCTCCGGTCAGGTAATCAAAGCCGTGAGATTTTAAAAACACATCTTTCCCGGCGAAACGCAGGTTAGCGCCCTGAATAAAGTGGTTTTCGTAGCCGGAATTTTTCAGGATGTCGCCAAGGCAAAGATTCTGCGGAAAGAAGCTGGAAACGGAGGCCGACGCGTTGCCTTCGAACGGCGCGAACAGCGGAATGCCGCACTGCGAAGAGACCATGCCGGCGATGGTGTAATCGGTGCCGGGTAGCTGTTCGGTATGGCTAAAATCAATGCCTTCTTCTTTTAGCGCGCCCAGTTCCGGCGTCAGGCCGGGGAACGCCTCCTCGTTAAAATAGGTGCGCTCAAGACTTTCACCGTAGATGTAAACGAGGTTCAGTTTGGGGTTGGGGATCTGCTTTGTCGGTACTTTATAGAAAGTGGCGAAGTCAGGGTCGCCTTCACGCGTCTGGGATTTTACCAGCTCGGTTATCTGGCGGAACGCCGGGCTGGCGTCCACCGAACCGAGCGCCAGTGCGAGTGCCAGTAAGCTATAGCCGAAATGGTGTGGCAGATGGCGACGACGGCGCAGCACCCAGCCGAGCGCGCAAAACACCGCTACCAGCGCTAATACTAACCCCGCGCCGGGAAGCATATATTTGCCGACCCCCGCGCCTGTCAGGCTGTTGGTCAGGGTGTATAACACCGCGTCGTTGATGCCGTCGCCGGTAAAATAATTGCTGGCGTAAAGGGTGATATTCAGGATGACAAAAAGACCCAGCACCAGCAGGGTGGCGCTAAACCACCAGGTATTACGGCCCGCTTTCCAGGCATAGATAGCCACAGAGGCAAGAAACAGCGCGATAGAGAGCAACTCGGACAACCGTTATTCCTCATCAACGCCAGGCATATTGCTGGCCATTAATTTTTGTAACAGGGCGTATAATTTAATGTTCATGTCACATATCTGCAATTGTAGTGTCACTCTGTGGCGTACTTATTCAGAATTGGTTTAGAAAGGCGTAATAGTGATAGCCGTCGCACTGGCGGCGTTTCGGTAAAGCGGGGAAGGATAACGCCGCGCTCTGACTGAACGCGGCGGGATATCAGGAGAGGAAGTTAACGCCCTGCTTGAGGACGATATCGCAGGCTTTGGATTTCACTTTTTCCGCCAGTGGCGTACTACCGATGTTGCTCAGATTCAGCTGTTCCCCGTTTTTGGTGTTCAGCATGCCCTGGATCCCTTCCAGATAATTGGTGTCCTGTTTTTGCTGAGCGGCACCCAGACCCAGTTTATCCAGCACCTGGTTTTTCACATTTTCGGTGTTGGTCAGGCTGGAGAGCTTATTTTTCGCACACCAGCTCATCACGCCCGCCGCATTGTTCATAGTGTCAGCGCTGAGCGCCTGGTTACCGCCATTAAGCAGACCCGTCAGGGAGGAGAGTGAAAGACCCCCTTGCTGGGATTGAGATGTAGTCGATTTCTGGCTGAGTTCGCTGGCGGCGCTGGAAAGCGTATCCTGCCAGGAGGCGGCTTGCGCGAAGCCGGTAAGCAGTGCGCTACCGAGTGCGGCGCTGCAAAGGAGGTGTTGGAGGAATTTCATCGAGAGCAGATCCTGGTATCAACAAAGGCGGCCAGTATACACCCGGGCGCGGGCGCGCCACGGATGGGAAAACTCTCAATACTCTTTACCGGTGACGCGGCTGCGGTAACTTTCCCAGTTGAAGATCACCCACAGGCTGTTGCCGAGACGCATCCTGTCCATCACGCGTTCGCCCAACAGCTTATTCATCTCTTCCAGGTTGCTGTTGGTCAGCATGCCTGTCGGGCGTTTGGACGAAGAGCGACGATCGACAATCTGGTTGATAATCACTTTCTCGTAGCGGGATTCCGTCTGCATACCGATTTCATCAATCACCAGCAGGTCAACGCTGCTTAAGTCATTGAGCAACTGCTCTTCGCTGTTTTCCTTGTTGCCAAAAGTTTCTTTCATGGCCGACATAATGTCGGCAACGGTAATAATCAGCACCGATTTCCCCCGCAACAGCAGTTCATTACAGATAGCCGCTGCCAGATGGTTTTTGCCGGTTCCGGGTTTGCCTGAAAAGATAAAACTGGCGATGTTACCGTCGAACTCTTCTACATATTGCCGTGCCTGGCTCAGCGCCCGCATTTGGCCTTCCGTCTCAACACGATAGTTATCGAAAGAGCAGTTCTGGTGCAGGGGACGAATGCCGGAACGGTTGAAGGTGCGCTGCATTTTCATGGCGCGGTTTTCGCGCTCCAGCGCCGCCGAACGGATTTCGCCTTGTTGCTTCTGCCATGCCATCAACTCTTCGCCGGTTTTAAAAGCAGGCTTGGTGTTGGCAGGCATCATTTTTTGCAGTCGCTTCATCAATTCGCCGACGTTTTTCATCGTTATCCTCTAAAACCTGGTGGGATTTGATTATCCGGTTCGGACAGGGCGTTAATATCCCGCTTTGCCGCGCCGTTCTGGTTGCTACGGCCTATTTGCAGGCTGCGCGCCAATTTTTGCTGCCACTGGACGTGATGGAAAACTTTACCTTCGGCCTGCCAGTAGGCCACGAACGAGGCCAGCTCTTCCGGCGTGGCTGGATGCGCCAGCGCAATGCCCCACATCGCCGCCAGGCGCTGAAAGTCAGCATCCGGCTGCCAGCCCGCATACATGGCGAATTTGCCCATTGGCACATTTACCGGCGCGGCGGCTGGTTCTTCATAGAATTGTGCATCGAGCGAAATGTCGCTCATCGGTCGCGCAAGCTGTGCTTCGAGCTCCAGAAGTTGTTCAAGGCGCTGCGGCGTAATAGCGTAAAACGCGGGGCTATTATTGGCAAAAACGGCGATGGCGCCGCCTTCCGTGCGTGCCAGCACGCAGGCAGGATCGCGCACAAATTCATCAATACCAATGACATTCGGCGTCAGGATTCTGGAAGACATAACGCGTTCTCAAACAGGATTACTACGGATACGGCGCACTGTGTTTTTTTCACACAGGCATAATCACACATAGTAACACAGGGAGCGCAAAGGGCAGAACAGCGTGAAAAAGCCGGGTTTCCCCGGCTTGTGATTTTCCAATAACGTTGGCTTTTTTGCGTTACGCAATGATATTCAGCGTAACGTCGATGTTGCCACGCGTGGCGTTGGAATAGGGGCAAACAATGTGTGCTGCATCGACCAGTTTTTTGGCTTCAGCGGCATCCATCCCCGGCAGGTGGATATTCAGTTTTGCTTCAATACCAAAGCCGGTCGGCAAAGGGCCGATACCCACTTCGCCTTCGATAAACGCATCTTTCGGCATGGCGATTTTGTCGCGACCGGCGACAAATTTCATTGCACCGAGGAAGCAGGCAGAGTAACCCGCAGCAAACAGCTGTTCCGGGTTAGTAACTTCACCGCCAGCGCCACCCATCTCTTTCGGCACGCCCAGTTTGACATCCAGTACGCCGTCGGAAGAGGTTGCGCGACCATCACGGCCTCCGGTTGCTTTGGCTTTGGCGGTGTAAACAACTTTTTCTAAAGACATGGCAGGTTCCTTATTATCTGAAGTGTTTGCTATAAAATAGCGTGCTATTTTTTACTGGGGATAAACTCCCTGTAAAGGGAGATTATGCCCGTTGAAATTGTTGGCGAAGCCGTTCCAGTTGCTGCTTGATATCGGCAAGCGTTGCGCTATCACAAGCCATTGCACAGCCGATTGCTTCCGGAATCGACGTCGCTTGTTGCTGCAAGTCACGCCCGCTTTCGCTTAGGGTGATCACCACCTGGCGTTCATCCTGGCGCGATCGTTGACGACGAATCAGCCCGGCGCTTTCCAGACGCTTCAACAGCGGCGTCAGCGTGGCGGAGTCGAGAAACAGGCGTTCGCCAATTTCCGACACCGTGATGTCATCTTTCTCCCACAGCACCAGCATCACCAGATATTGCGGGTAGGTGAGATTCATCGGCGCCAGGAGCTGCCGGTAGAGCTTATGCAGCGCCAGATTTGTTGAGTACAGTGCAAAACAAAACTGGTTATCTAACGCGAGCTGCGCATTCGCGGTTGGAGTCGATGTCTTCTTCATGAGATTGAATATAGATAGCACGCGATTTTATTGCAAGTTATTTTTGTCGAAAAAGTATTCCCACAAAAATTTGCCTGCTGTTTCAGCATGATAATGGCGCTTCGCGACCAGAGCCGGGACTTTGCAAAAAATTGCGAAGGCGCAAATGTTGTCGATCACGTGAAAATGAACATTGTTTACTGTGCTTGGTAAATCGCCGCTTTGAGGAAGAATCCCAGCTGCTTCATGGAATTACGCAGCACGTTACGCAATAGCAGTAAGCCTCTGTGGCAACATTGCCACCACGGAATTCGCGCTTCATTAGAGGCGGAATTCGTGGCGGAAGAACTGACCTTATACGCGGGGGCGTTTGCGATAAATCCACAGCCCAGGAATCGACAGGCCAATAGAGAGTGCGCCGACAATCGATGATGCTTTCAGGAAGTTCGTTAACAGCAAAATCATCAGTTCTTCGCTGTAGCCAAAATGGCCGATCTTGACCGCCGAAATCATTGCAGTATAGGCGGAAATGCCCGGAAACATAGGGATCACCGCCGCCACGGTAAAGACTTTCGGGTGCGCCAGATACCAGCGTGACCAGTGGATGCCAATCGAGCCGACCAGCATTGAGGCGGCAAAAGTCGACCATTCGATATTGAATCCCCAGTGCACCATAGCGAAGCGCGAACCATGGCCAATCGCGCCAAGCAGCGCGCACCACGGTAGAGCGCGGTGCGGCACGTTAAATACCATGGCAAAGCCAACGGCAGGGATGGCCGCCAGTAACATATCCTGCGCCAGCGCCAGGATGAACAAAATCACATCCATCCGCGTAATCCCCACAATGTCATTGCCATTACCACACCAATACAGGTGGCAAGCGTTAATAAGCTGGCGATAGCCCAGCGTGCAAGGCCCGTATTGATATGTCCTTTAAACATATCGGCAACCGAATTAATCAGCGGAAACCCCGGTACCAGAAGTAAAACGCTGGCGGCCATCGCAACGGTGGATGATTGCAGAAAAACGGGCAGCGTCAGCATCAAGCCGGAAACCGTAGTAGCAACAAAAGCGGTGATACAAAAGTTGATTTGCGGGTGTAAGTGGCGACCTGCCAGCACAAGGCGGACATACATCGCGACACTACTGGCGCAAAAAGTTATAAAAGCACCATCCCAGCCGCCGTTATTGAGCTTGCAAAAGCAGGCACAAGAGAGACCCACCATCAGCGTGACCAGCCAGCGCGGGTAGCGTAAGGGTTTGACCTGAGCGAAGCGCTTCTCGACGTCTTTGCAATCCAATAACTTATGTTCAGTGAGAATGACAATATGCTGAACTTCCGTCACCACGTGCATATTAATGCCGCGATCGCTATTTTTACGGGTTGATGTCAGGCACATTCCGTCTTTAATCGTGGTAAGAACAATGGCATTGGAAGAAATCGAGCTTTCAACACTGTCCATACCCAGCGCCAGTCCCAGACGCGTTGAAAGCTCCTCAACCAGCGCGCTCTCTGCGCCGTGCTGTAACAAAAAAAGGCCACACTGAATGCACAGCCGCGTAATGGCCCGCTGTGATGACTGGTCTGTTTGCATGATTACCCTGGTATTGTTGCACTGGCGCTCACGAAGGGTGGAGCGGAAAGCCTATTTTTAGCACAGGACACCGGCTGGATGGCGCTAAGAAAGATCAAGAATTGTGCATTAAATCACGCTTGTTCATGTTCAAAAGGAGAGCTTATCGCATGTTAAGAATGAAGTAATAACAGAAAAGAAACAGCAGATTTTTTTCTGTTTAGCTGAGAATAATGATGAAGTTAGCGTTAATAAGATCTTATATATTATTTAAGATGATTGCTTTTATCTTATCTCAATATGTGCCGACTGTTTTAAATTTCTTATTTTATTATTAATAATGTATCGGATGTTTTAATGCGCATTGTGTAATGTTGACACGCTACTTGTGGATATTATAATTCAGTACATTATATTTATTTCCATTCATAAACTGTGCCAATTTTATGGCAGCTCCATCAAAACGGTGCTGCTACTTTACGCAATATGAGTATTAACTGAGTAAATACTTATAAATAAGGTTGATAGAACGCGCAAATGGAAGCGGAGGTTTTATGCTATCGAGAGACGGCAATCAGGGGATTATCATCAGCAAAACGCCGATACTTAGGGTCGGGATTGGCGGCATTCTTGAGCGACATTTCCCGGAATATGCACTCAATTATTATTCATCAGTGGAAGAGGTTGCACTGCTTAAATTAAAATGCGCCAGATTGATAATCACTGACTTATCAGGGGAGCAGCGTTATGCAAGAAAAAGCTGTCAGCAATATTATTCACTGTTTCCTCAATGCGATAACGCACGCTGGCTATTCTTCGTTTCGCGCAGCCTCTACCCTGTGGCCGCTGAGCTTCTTATGCAGCCCCAAACGACCTTGCTGGCAGATGTGGAACCGATAGAGGGCGTAATTGACGCCATTCGTAATGGGCATAAGAATGTTGAGAATATAAGCCAAACCTTATTGACTTCAGGATGGCATAAACACACCGACAATTCTTTTTCGAACGCAATGTTAACGTTGTCTGAGCGCAAAGTGTTACGCCTCCTTGGAAAAGGATGGGGGATTAATCAAATTGCCACGCTGCTTAAAAAAAGTAATAAAACAGTCAGCGCGCAGAAAAATAGCGCAATGCGGCGGTTATCACTACGTAGTAATGCAGATTTGTATACATGGATTAATAGCAGTCAGGGAATGAAACAGCTGGATTTTGGTACGGCGGACGGAGAGCATAATGAATGGAAAATACCAGGAAGAAGGGAAATGTTGCCATCATAGAAAAATGCATAATGAGCGGGGAGGGCCTACGACATTTATTTGATGAATCTGCTATTAATCACTATCAATTTTATTTTTTTAAAGATCATTCGGCGTTTCGGCAGGCGCTGAAACAGACTTCGTTTTTTTCCGTCATCTATTCCCTTTTTGGTCAACGGAAAGAACGGCTGGAATGCTTGATGTGTCTGCATTTACTCTCCCTTTCTCATCCAGGAATGCAACGCATTGTATTAGCGGGAGACAACCGTGAAGCGCGGCTGGTTGGGCATCTCTCCCCCTCACGGTTGCACGGGATATTAAGTAAATCATCCCCCCTTGCTGTGCTACTGGAGGAGTTGGTCACGTTGTTTGGGGAGACGCGGCGCATTAACGAAAACATGATTAACCATTGGTATGTGAGCCAGTGTCGTATGCTCAGCCCGACAGAAAGGGAAATTCTGAACTACATGACGCGGGGGTTTTCTGTTGCCGAAATTGCATCGCAGCTGGATCGTAATGTGAAAACTATTCGAGCGCATAAATTCAACGCAATGGCAAAGCTGGGGGTCACATCAGATGTCGGTTTGCTTGATGCGGCGGATATTCTGACATGGAAGCCACCCTGCGCGCGGGCCGCATCGGAGTTAATGTAAACGTTTTTTTGGGAACTGCGCCAGGCTATCCCTGGCGCTTTGTTAGGCAACTACAGACACACATCAATCCATTTCGCGTGTGTTAATTGCGCCATTCTGTCGGGAGAAATACGAATCGCGCTGTGAATTGCTCCCGCGGCCGGTAACACTTCCTGATAGCGTTTTAACGACACGTCACAATATACCTGCAACGGGTTTTCCAGCCCAAACGGGCAGACACCACCGACTGGATGTCCGGTAATGGTGACAACCTCATCACTGCTTAGCATTCGGGCTTTCGCGCCAAAGGTATTTTTTAGTTTTTTATTATCAAGGCGTGCATCACCTTTCGCGACGACCAATATCACTTCGTTTTTCACTTTTAACGACAGTGTCTTTGCGATTTGCCCTGGTTCGACATTATGCGCGGCGGCGGCGAGTGCCACGGTCGCTGTACTTTGGTTAAGTTCAATAATATCGATGTCGGGGGCGTTATCGGCAAAGAACTGCCGTACGGACTGCAAACTCATGATGTTCTCCAGCAAATGACCGCCATTAATCTGTCACAAGCCTGTTATGCGTGTAAATAACCGGGCATAACAAACATCTTACTGCCAGATTCTCGATCCTCTTCACAATCGCGGAAACCGGTTACAGTAACCGGTTGCAGTGTTAACAAGCCGGGTTAATACTCATTTTGTCATTTCCCTCTGTTCATAAAATTAAAAAAGAGCCGTCTATGAAACCTACTCAACTTTGCTGTAATGCTGGTTCGAAAACCTGCATGGTTTCACGTCAAAAACATGGATCGCTGCACGGCAGAACGGTTGCTGATGCGCTTACTTTGTTAGCCTGATAGGAGATCTACTATGTCTGCCAACCATGCTGCGTTTAATCTTATTTTCCGGTTTATAGAAAATTATGTCAGTCCGGTAGCCGGACGCATCTCTTCCCAGCGTCATGTTATGGCGATTCGCGACGGTTTTATCTCCGCGATGCCGTTTATGATAGTGGGCTCATTCTTGCTGGTATTTGCATACCCTCCATTTTCGCCAGATACGACGTGGGGTTTTGCCCGGACATGGCTGGACCTGGCGAAGCAGTATGAAGGGCGGATCCTTACGCCTTTTGATATGACGATGGGCATTATGTCTATCTATATCTGTGCGGCGATTGCTTACAATCTCGGTAAACATTATGTGAAGTCGCATCAGCTGGATCCGTTTATGTGCGCGATGCTGTCGCTGATGGCTTTTTTACTGGTCGCAGCACCCAAAACCAACGGCACATTGCCAGTTGATAGTCTGGGCGGCACCGGTATTTTTACCGCGATCCTGGTGGCTGTTTACTGCGTTGAAATGATGCGTTTTCTGAAAGCGCACAATATAGGCATCCGTTTGCCAGACCAGGTGCCGCCAATGATCAAAAACTCTTTTGATTTGCTGATCCCGGTTTTGGTCGTGGTGCTTACCCTTTATCCGCTGAGCCTGCTTATCCAGACGCAGTTCAACATGTTAATTCCGCAAGCCATTATGGCGCTATTCAAACCACTGGTGGCGGCGGCGGACTCGCTACCTGCGATTTTGCTGGCGGTGATCATCGGCCATTTATTGTGGTTTGCGGGTATTCATGGTGCGGCGATTGTTTCCGGGATGCTGCAGATGTTCTGGTTAACGAACCTCGGGCTTAACCAGAGTGCGCTGGCGCAAGGTGCACCGTTACCGCATATCTTTATGGAAGCGTTCTGGACATTCTTTATTGTGATTGGCGGATCCGGGGCGACCATGGGACTGGTGTTCTGCTACTTGCGTAGCCGCTCGGTGCATTTGCGTTCGATCGGGCGTTTGAGCGTGGTACCGAGTTTGTTCAACATCAACGAGCCGGTTATTTTTGGTACTCCCATCGTAATGAACCCTGTGTTCTTTATCCCATTCCTGCTGGCTCCGACTCTTAATGCGATTATTGCCTGGGCGGCAATGAAACTGGATCTGATTGGCCGCGTCATCTCGGTCGTACCCTGGACAGCACCTGCGCCGATTGGCGGTGCATGGGCGTTAGGTTGGGATTTCCGCGCGGCGATCCTTGTCGTTCTGCTGGCCTGTGTGTCTGCGATAATTTACTACCCGTTCTTTAAAGTGTATGAGAAACAGTTGCTGGAACAGGAAGCTGAAGAGGCACAACGCGCAGAGGAAGATAAGCAGGTTGCGTGATGGTGTCGAATAAAAACGAAGAGGGCGATTTATCGCCCTCTGCTTATTTCAGCGTACAGTCACCGCACTGCTGAACATCGGGCAGGCGATAGCGCTGGCAGCAAGTGCGACGCACCAGAGCGCCGTCGCGCATAACAACTGTGCGCCACAAAGGGTTATCACTGCCGTCAGCGAGCTGCTTTTCGAAAAAGCAAAGCTGGCGAAGTGCGGCAACACGCGTTTCACCTAGTTTTGGGATGAGTTCCCCCAGGCACCAGTTAATCAGATAGCCGGTATTGCTCCAGATAAGTTTACCGTTGATATCGCCGGTGGCTTCCAGCGCCTGAACTACCGGGAGGATCGCCTGCGTCGTTAATGCGCATATACGCTGCGCGTCGTCGCATGACGACAACTTATTATCCCGTTGCACATCAATCCAGAAACACGCGGCGCGGCCGGTTTCATGGAACTCGGCATGAAAATGTTCCGGGGAGAGACTAGTGGCGCTTTTTTGCGTCAGCAACGTCAATAATAGTGGCGGTACCAGCAACCCGAGATACCACTGCGCCCATAACGATAGCAACGGTTTGTTTTCACGTTGCTGCGTCAACTGGTTGCGGTAAATATGATCGGAGTAGGTGGCGATAAGTGACTGTAATGCGGCAGGGTGCGCCCACTCAGCCAGTGTCATTGCTTTGTACGGCGCGGGTTCATTCAGCCGAATAAAATCGAGCAAATACTCGCGGGTGCTGGCGATAGTTTCCCGCATGGCATTTGCCAGCGAATCACGCTCATCAGTGAGTCGGCTTCGCCAGATAATGTTTTCGGTGATCGATGCGGTGCGATAGGTCATAGCGCCAGCCGATAGCAAATCTAAATGATAATGATTGCTAATCCTAGCCAGAGGTAAAATCGATAGCAACATTTTTATCGAAAAGTTAGCGCTGAGCGCACCTCAGGCGACACGCAGCTCGCCACTCACCAGAATGTTATTACGACCTAAATGTTTGGCTTCATATAACGCTTTATCGGCGAGCGAAAGCGCCGCATCAATATCGTGATCGACAAGTGGCGCAATCCCGATACTGATCGTGACGTTTGTGGCGACGCTTTCGTTAAACATATGCGGGATTTTTAAATCGTACACTTTCTGGCGGATGCGCTCTCCGGTAAGGCGAGCCTGCTCAACATCAACGTTATTCAGCAGGATCATAAACTCTTCGCCGCCAAAGCGCGCGACGATATCACGGGAACGCACGGCGTCGCGTAAAGCGGCGGAAACACGGATAAGCGCCTGATCGCCCATCATGTGTCCGTAGTGGTCGTTGTAGGCTTTGAAGTGGTCAATATCGAGCAGCAGGACGAAACGCGAACTCTCATCAACGGCCAGCAAGTTATCAAGTTTGTGTTGCAAACCACGACGGTTGTACAGGCCGGTTAGTGGGTCAAGCATGCTCAGATCATTTAGCGTTTTACGCTCCTGCATCAGGCGGTTCATCAGTGCAAGGGCAAAACTATCGTTACGTTTTTGGATCGCATGCTGGATAGAGATCCCCAACACTGGCAGCGCAAAGGTGTAAATAAGCCTGATTGCGCTTTCCCCTTCGCTAAACCACAGACATGTCACGAAGACCGGCAAAGAGTGCAGCAAAAAGGCGACAATGTTATTTGAAAATGCGATCGAGCCGATAAAAAGCACGCTTAGCAAGGCTATAAGCAGGTAGGTAGAGGCGTTGTCATTAAGTAACCTGACTTTGGTTATCACATGCCATGCCCACAGGCAGCCAAATATAAGTGAGATGAATGTGATATTGATTTTTGTTTTTGGATAACACTTTTGCCAGACGGGCAGCATAATGCTCGCCGCAAAGATAGCGCACACGGGAAACGTGAACGCGCGCTGATTGTAGAGCGGCAGAGCAATAGAGAACAAAGCTGAGATTGCGTTGAGCAGTAAAAAGAGTCGTAGGGACAATCGATATCTCTTATTACATAGAGATTGCCAGGTTTGTAATGTCATACCTAAAAATCGTTATTTATCCGCAATATACTACTGCGCTATGAGTCAAAGGAAAAAAGAAGTAACGCAATGAAACTGTCATTGCGAAAAATTAGTGATTTGGATTTAGATTTAAGCAGCGCTTAATTTATCACCTTCCTGAATGACTGTCATTAGATGATGAGTAATCTTCATACGACCGTATGACCGCAGGCTGACAATTGAGAAAAGATATCATATGATATTGGTTATCATTATCGGTTTGAGAGATGAAACCATGTTGCAGCGAGCGCTGGGAAGTGGCTGGGGAATTGTGGTGCCTGGAGTGATTGTTGCTGTGCTGATGCTGGCGGATTTATCAGCCAATGCGTGGCGAATGGTGATTGTTCTGGGCTTACTACTTACACCCGCCATGCTTTACCATAAGCGTTTACGCCATTTTATTTTATTGCCTTCAGGCGTTGCTCTGGTTGGCGCAATGATGCTGATGCTATTGAATCTAAAGATGATGATGTAACAGGGGAGCAATACAGGGAGAGAATAAGATATCTGGTGCGAGGGGGGGGACTTGAACCCCCACGTCCGTAAGGACACTAACACCTGAAGCTAGCGCGTCTACCAATTCCGCCACCTTCGCACAGTCATCTTACTTTTTGATATCGCCTCGTTGGTGCGAGGGGGGGGACTTGAACCCCCACGTCCGTAAGAACACTAACACCTGAAGCTAGCGCGTCTACCAATTCCGCCACCTTCGCACAGTGCGAGCGATATCAACGTGGTTTATGGTGCGAGGGGGGGGACTTGAACCCCCACGTCCGTAAGGACACTAACACCTGAAGCTAGCGCGTCTACCAATTCCGCCACCTTCGCATACCATCGATACTCTTGAAGTATCGTTACCACGGAGGCGCATTCTAGATGTTTTCAACTTTTCGTCAATAGTTAATTGCACAGACTGAGGCTGATCGCTGTAAAAATGGGCGCGTCGTGACGAGGTGGTGAAATTTGCCCGATGAAGGATTCCACCGGGCCTGCGGGTTATTTTAACGCCTGGCGCGTCATTACCGTACGGTACACTTTGAATCGGCCGGTCTGCGCAATGACTTCATGGAAACCGAACGTTTGATCCAACACATCCGGGTAAGGCAAGAAGGCGTTTGCAACAATTCGCAGCTCGCCACCGCTGTTCAGATGGCGTACCGCACCGCGAATCAGCGTTTGCGCGGCTTCCTGGCTGGTTTGCAAACCATCATGGAATGGCGGATTGGAGATGATCATGTCAAAGCGACCCGTGACTTCCGAGAAGACATTGCTGGCGAAAACGTCACCTTCAAACCCGTTCGCCGCAAGCGTTGCGCGGCTGGCTTCTACCGCCGGGGCGGAAACATCGCACAGCGTCAGGCGCACTTTCGGCGAATGGCTGGCCAGGACCGTTGCGAGCACACCCGCGCCACAGCCCACATCCAACACTTTCCCCTTGGTATGCGGCGTAAGCGTCGACAGCAGAAGCTGGCTACCGACATCCAGACCGTCGCGACTGAATACGCCCGGCAGGGTTTTAATCGTCAGGTTATCCAGTATGTATTCGCCCCAGAAACTGTTCGCATCGAACTGCGGCTGCTTCTCAAGACGACCGTGATACAGCCCACAGCGACGGGCGCTATCGACTTTATTCAGCGGACAAAACTCAGCCAGCATCTGTTCGGCACTGCGCACACCGCTACGGTTTTCGCCCACCACAAAAATGTCGCTGCCCACTGGCAGTAGCGACAGCAGGTTCATCAACTGAAACAGGGCTTCCGGTTTATTTTTCGGCCAGTAGTAAATAAGCGTGTCGCTGTTACCGACGGTCTCGCTATCGGCGACCAGGCTATAACGGGCGTGTTCACCCATCTGCGGGCTTAAGGTCTGCCACTGATGGAATTGTTGCGTCCAGGCACGGCTTTCAGCGGTGTCCAGGCGAGCGGGCAGGTCATCCTGCAAATCGCCGGCAAATAAAATACGGCTTGGTTCGAAATCGTCACTGTGGCGCAGCAAGACTTCACTTGCCGGGGTATAAGCAGACATGAATGGTTCCTCTTTAAATTCAGGCGGCGATTATACACGTTATCCTTCAAACTGCCTCTTTGTTGGCTGCGTCTTCATCCCCCGGTTAATCTCCACGGGAGCCTCATTCTTGCCGCCTCGGCGCAGTATGAATGATTTTGTGTATGCCCGTTATCTTACGCGTTGCGTCTTTACTGGCTGCGTGTTGATGGCGCAATTTCGTCGAGTTTGTTATATTTGCGCGCCTGATACAGGAGTGTTTCACCATGACTTCCCGACGCGACTGGCAATTACAGCAACTGGGCATTACCCAGTGGACCTTGCGACGCCCGGCGGCGCTGCAGGGGGAAATTGCTATTTCGCTGCCCGCGCATATCCGGTTGGTGATGGTTTCACCAACTTTGCCGACGCTGAGCGATCCGTTGGTCAGCGAGGTGCTGCGCGCGCTAACCGTGACAGAAGATCAAGTCCTCCAGTTGACGCCCGATCGTGTCGCCATGCTACCGCCCGAAAGCCAGTGCAACAGTTGGTGGTTGGGTGTTGAAGCGCAGCAGGCGCTGGCGGGTGCTCAGGTTGTGACGCCGCCGGTTGATGAGCTACGCACAAATCCTGCGGCTCGCGCCGCGTTATGGCAACAAATCTGCGAACATGAACACGATTTCTTCCCTCAGCACGGCTGATTTAGCCCGCGCATACCAAATAGAAACCCGGGCGCATGCCTTCCCCTGGAGCGAAAAAACGCTGGCCAGTAATCAGGGCGAACGCTATCTCAACTACCGGTTGATGGTCGGGAATGAAATGGCCGCATTTGCCATTACCCAGGTGGTGCTTGATGAAGCCACGCTGTTTAACATCGCCGTTGATCCGGCCTGGCAGCGTAAAGGGTTGGGGCGTCAGTTGCTGGAACATCTGATTCATGAACTGGAAGCTCGCGACGTGCTGACGCTGTGGCTGGAAGTCCGCGCCTCTAACGTTGGCGCTATCGCACTGTACGAAAGTTTAGGTTTTAACGAAGCGACCATTCGCCGTAACTATTACCCCACTGCCAATGGGCGTGAAGACGCGATAGTGATGGCTTTAGCAATTTAAAAAGGTGATGTAATGAAATGGGACTGGATACTCTTTGATGCTGACGAAACGCTGTTTACCTTTGATGCGTTTGGCGGCTTACAACGGATGTTTCTTGACTATAGCGTGACATTCACCGATCAGGATTTTGCAGAATATCAAGCTGTTAACAAACCGCTATGGGTGGATTACCAGAACGGTGCTATCAGCGCATTGCAGTTGCAGACCCAGCGCTTTCAGAGCTGGTCTGAACGCCTGAACGTCCCTGCTGGTTCGCTTAACGAGGCATTTCTGAATGCGATGGCCGAAATCTGCGCACCACTGCCAGGCGCAGTATCATTACTGAACAGCCTGAAAGGCAAAGCGAAACTCGGCATCATCACTAACGGTTTCACTGCCTTGCAGCAAATTCGCCTGGAACGTACCGGTCTTCGCGACTATTTTGATTTATTAGTGATTTCCGAAGAAGTCGGTGTGGCGAAGCCTGATGCGAAGATTTTTGATTACGCGCTGCAAAAAGCAGGTAACCCGGATCGCGCCCGCGTGTTGATGGTTGGCGATACGGCGGAATCCGACATCCTCGGCGGCATTAACGCCGGGCTTTCGACCTGCTGGTTGAATGCGCACGATCGCGCGCTGCCTGAAGGTATCAACCCGACCTGGACCGTCACGTCCCTGAACGAACTGGAGCAACTCCTGTGTAAACATTGATTGTCTGCACTCCGCCGTTGAGTACAATAGCCGCATTTTTCGTATTTCATCGCGAGGCCTCAGGCCGCGCAATTACACAGAAGATTTCATTATGACGTTGTCTCCTTATTTACAAGAGGTAGCAAAGCGCCGTACGTTCGCTATCATCTCGCACCCCGATGCCGGTAAAACCACCATCACTGAAAAGGTGTTGCTGTTCGGACAGGCGATTCAAACCGCCGGTACAGTAAAAGGCCGCGGCTCCAGCCAGCACGCAAAATCCGACTGGATGGAGATGGAAAAGCAGCGTGGTATCTCTATTACCACCTCCGTGATGCAGTTCCCGTATAAAACCAGCCTGGTGAATCTGCTGGATACCCCGGGGCACGAAGACTTCTCCGAAGATACTTACCGCACACTGACGGCGGTGGACTGCTGCCTGATGGTTATCGATGCGGCAAAAGGGGTTGAAGATCGGACCCGTAAGCTGATGGAAGTCACCCGTCTGCGCGATACGCCGATCCTGACCTTTATGAACAAACTCGATCGTGACATCCGCGATCCGATGGAGCTGCTGGATGAAGTGGAAAACGAGCTGAAGATCGCCTGTGCGCCGATTACCTGGCCGATTGGCTGCGGTAAGTTGTTCAAGGGCGTTTATCACCTTTATAAAGATGAAACCTACCTGTATCAGACAGGGCAGGGGCACACCATCCAGGAAGTGCGCATCGTTAAAGGCCTGAACAACCCGGATCTGGATAAAGCCGTGGGCGAAGATCTGGCACAGCAGCTGCGCGATGAGCTGGAGCTGGTGCAGGGCGCATCGAACGAGTTCGATAAAGAGCTGTTCCTGAGCGGCGAAATCACGCCGGTCTTCTTTGGTACCGCGCTGGGTAACTTCGGTGTCGATCATATGCTGGATGGTCTGGTGGAATGGGCGCCTGCGCCAATGCCACGTAAAACCGACACCCGCGAAGTGAAAGCCGATGATGACAAATTCACTGGCTTTGTCTTTAAAATTCAGGCCAACATGGACCCGAAACACCGCGACCGCGTGGCGTTTATGCGCGTGGTTTCTGGCCGTTATGAAAAGGGCATGAAGCTGCGCCAGGTGCGCACCGGCAAAGATGTGATTATCTCTGACGCCCTGACCTTTATGGCTGGCGATCGCTCGCATGTAGAAGAAGCCTACCCGGGTGACATTATTGGTCTGCATAACCACGGGACGATCCAGATTGGTGACACCTTCACCCAGGGCGAAATGATGAAGTTCACCGGTATTCCGAACTTCGCACCGGAGTTGTTCCGCCGTATTCGCCTGCGTGACCCGCTGAAGCAAAAACAGCTCCTCAAAGGTCTGGTTCAGCTTTCAGAAGAGGGCGCGGTGCAGGTGTTCCGTCCTATCGCCAACAACGATCTGATTGTCGGCGCGGTGGGTGTCCTGCAGTTTGACGTGGTGGTTTCCCGTCTGAAGAGCGAATACAACGTGGAAGCGGTGTACGAGTCTGTGAACGTGGCGACAGCACGCTGGGTTGAAAGCACTGACGTGAAGAAATTCGAGGAATTCAAACGCAAGAACGAAATCCAGCTTGCGCTCGATGGCGGTGATAACCTGACCTACATCGCCCCAACGATGGTAAACCTGAATCTGACACAGGAACGCTATCCGGAAGTGACTTTCCACAAAACTCGCGAGCATTAATCCTTCTGCAGAGCACGGTAGACGCCGTGCTCTGTCACTTCTCCTGTCTAATTAGCCCCTTGCGGATTGTTCTTAAAACCCGTCATTTCGCCTCCATTTGTTCGTTTTTTACCCACCCGGCCATGATTTTTGTCGATTGTGATCTATATTTAACAAAGTGATGACAAATCGGGTGGATAAAAGTCCTGTTCAATGCGTTAAGTAAAGTCTTTTATCCACTCATTTCTTCACAAAGGAATATTAACAACTGCTTTAGCACGATGTGCGACAGGATTGTAAACGCGCCATCAGTTGCTGAATTGGGTGGTTTTCACCACAGCAGTAGAGCGGCACACGTTGCTGCTTGTGGCCCAAATAGTGGGCAAACCAACAGGAAGAACATCGATGACTATGAAAAAACTGACTATTTCCAAAACTCTGCTGGCCGTAATGCTGGGCTCTGTTCTGGCAAGTGGTTCCGCATTCGCTGCGGAGACTACCACCGACAAAGCGCAAAATGCTGCTTCCAGTGCAGGGGAATCAATCGATAGCTCAATGAATAAAGTCGGTGGTTTCATGGATGACAGCACCATCACCGCGAAAGTCAAAGCGGCGCTGGTGGATCATGAAGACATTAAAAGTACGGACATCTCCGTTAAAACGGACAAAAAAGTGGTCACGCTGAGCGGCTTCGTTGAAAGCCAGGCGCAGGCAGAAAAAGCCGTCTCCGTCGCAAAAGGCGTCGAGGGCGTGGCTTCTGTGAGCGATAAGCTGCATGTGCGTGACGGCAAAAACAAGACCATGAAAGGTTATGCGGGTGATACCGCTACCACCAGTGAAATCAAAGCAAAACTGCTGGCCGACGATGTTGTCCCTTCCCGTAAGGTGAAGGTTGAAACCACCGATGGCGTGGTGCAGTTGTCCGGTACCGTAGATTCACAGGCACAAAGTGAACGCGCTGAAAGTATCGCCAAAGCAATCGACGGCGTTAAAAGCGTGAAGAACGATCTCAAAGTGAAGTAACTAATCCTGAAAACGTCACTACCCGGTGCAAGCCGGGTATGACAAGCACGTACCAGGAAAAACATCGCCGGTGGGCATCCTGAGCGCTCATCTTAAGCGGTTGAAATTAACTATGGTAAAGGAGAGTTTTATGTTTCGTTGGGGCATTATATTTCTGGTTATCGCGTTAATTGCCGCCGCACTGGGCTTTGGTGGTCTTGCGGGTACGGCAGCAGGGGCCGCGAAAATTGTCTTTATCGTCGGTATTATCCTGTTCCTCGTCAGCCTGTTTATGGGTCGTCGGCGTCCATAGCGTATTACACGCTTAAATTTCGGTTACATTAAAGCCAGTCCTTGTGACTGGCTTTGCTGTTTCGGCTGCGGGAAAAGTGCGCTACTTTGAGATATTCAGCGCATCAATTAAGGAAAGCAGAGTGGGCCAGCATATTCCCGTTACGCTCGGCAACATCGCGCCGCTGGCGTTAAAACCCTTTCGCCCGGGTCGGCTCGCGCTCGTATGCGAGGGCGGTGGACAGCGCGGTATTTTTACCGCTGGCGTTCTGGACGAGTTTATGCGTGCGGAATTTAATCCTTTCGATCTCTATTTCGGCAGCTCTGCCGGTGCGCAAAACCTTTCCGCTTATGTCTGCAATCAACCTGGCTACGCACGCAAAGTGATCATGCGCTACACCACGTCGCGGGAATTTTTCAATCCGGTGCGCTTTGTGCGCGGCGGCAATCTTATCGATCTCGATTGGCTGGTTGAATCGACCTCAAGCCAGATGCCGCTGGCCATGGACTACGCCGCGCGGATTTTCGATGCGGGCAAAGAGTTTTACATGTGCGCCTGTCGGCAGGATGATTACTCCGCAGCCTATTTCTCCCCTACTCATCAGACATGGCTCGATTTGATTCGTGCTTCCAGCGCGATCCCCGGCTTTTATCGTCCGGGCGTGATGCTTGATGGCATTAATTATCTCGACGGCGGTGTCAGCGATGCCATTCCGGTGCAGGAGGCGGCAAAACGCGGCGCGAACACGATTGTGGTGATCCGTACCGTACCGTCACAGATGTACTATACGCCCCAGTGGTTCAAACGGATGGAACGCTGGCTGGGAGAGAGCAGCCTGCAATCCTTAATCAATCTGGTGCAGCACCATGAGAAAAGTTACCTGGCGATCCAACGCTTTATCGAAGCGCCGCCGGGTAAACTGCGTATTTTTGAAATCTATCCGCCTAAGTTGTTGAAGAGCATGGCGCTGGGCAGCCGTTTACCGGCGCTGCGCGAGGATTATAAAATCGGGCGTTTGTGCGGGCGCTATTTCCTGGCGACGGTGGGCAAATTGCTGGCGGAAACCCCGCCGCTGGTGCGCCACTCGCCGATTATCGCGCCTGCGACGCGTGTTGTTCCACCGGCTGCGGTGGCCAACGACGCGCTGGATACGCCGCTGGTCAGCGTCGTGCAGGCCAACGATTTACCCATCAATAAAGAGGATACGGCGTGAGTTTCCGCTTTACCGATACCCACTGTCATTTCGATTTCCCGCCGTTTGCCGGCGATGAAGCAGCGAGTATCGCCCGTGCGGGCGACGCTGGCGTGGAGCGCATTATTGTTCCGGCGATCGCCGCCCGTTATTTTGATCGCGTTTGCCACTTAGCACGCCAGCATACCGCGCTGTACGCCGCGCTGGGGCTACACCCGATTGTGATTGAAGAGCACAGCGAGGAAAGCCTGCAACGGCTCGAACAGATGCTCGCGGCAAAGCCCGAGAAAGTGGTGGCGATAGGGGAAATTGGCCTCGATCTTTACCGCGACGATCCGCAGTTTGAGCGCCAGCAGCAGGTGTTAGACGCGCAACTAAAATTGGCAAAACGCTTTGATCTGCCGGTGATCCTCCATTCACGCCGCACGCATGACAAGCTGGCGATGCATTTAAAAAAACATGATTTACCTCGCCGTGGCGTAGTGCATGGTTTCGCCGGTAGCCTGCAACAGGCGCAGCGCTTTGTTGAGCTGGGCTATTACATCGGCGTGGGCGGCACCATTACCTACCCGCGCGCCAGTAAAACCCGTGACGTAATGGCGCAGTTGCCGCTTTCTGCATTACTGCTGGAAACGGATGCGCCGGACATGCCGCTCAATGGTTTTCAGGGCCAGCCCAATCGGCCAGAGCGTGCCGCGCAGGTGTTCGATACGTTGTGCGAGCTACGCCGCGAAGCGCCGGATGTCATCGCACACGCACTGCTGGAAAACACGCAGCGGCTCTTTGCGCTACAGATATAGCGCCGGGCGCAGCACGGTTTTTACACCGCGCTCCAGTAGCGCCTGCGCCAGCGGTTCCACATCCTCCGGCGTAGCGCTGCGCCATGTCTGCGCCTCACCGTACACGCCATGCGCATGAAAGGCATTAAGCCGCACTGGCACCTCGCCGAGTTGATGAATAAAGGCGGCCAGCGCATCGATATGTACCAGATAATCGTGTTCCGGGATCACCAGCAGGCGCAGCTCCGCTAACTTCTTCTCTGCCGCCAGTAGCCGCAGGCTGGCTTTCACCTGCACGTTATCCCGTCCGGTGAGAAAACGGTGCCGCGCATTGCCCCAGGCTTTGAGATCGATTATCGCGCCGTCGCAGACCGGCAACAGCTTGCGCCAGCCGGTTTCGCTGAGTAACCCGTTACTGTCCACCAGACAATTCAGATGGCGCAGTTGTGCGTCATGGCGTAATGCAGAGAACAGCGCATGCAAAAAGGGCAGTTGCAGCGTTGCTTCGCCGCCGCTGACGGTGATGCCTTCAATAAACAGCGCCACTTTGCGAATCTGCGCCACAACCTGTTCAACCGTCATGCTCTGCGCCATCGGCGTGGCGTGTTGCGGGCACATGCGCAGGCAAGTGTCGCACTGCTCGCAACGCGCAGCGTTCCATTCCACTTGCCCTCCATTAATGGAGAGCGCGTGCTGTGGGCAACCTGCGACACAATCGCCGCAGTGGTTGCAGCGGCCAATGGTCCACGGGTTATGGCAGTTTTTACAGCGCATATTGCAGCCCTGTAAAAACAGTGCCAGCCGGCTGCCTGGTCCGTCCACGCAGGAGAACGGGAGGATTTTACTGACGAAAGCGCATCTGCTGTTCATGGCTGACCACGCGGGGTTGTCGTTCCAGAATATGCGTGTTACGCGCGGCCTCTTCACCCAGCCAGGTGGTATTGGTGCGTGAGCCTTCGGCCCGGAATTTCCTGAGATCTGACAGGCGCACCATATAACCAGTGACGCGAACCAGATCGTTACCGGCTACGTTAGCAGTGAACTCGCGCATGCCAGCTTTAAACGCACCAAGGCAGAGCTGGACAACGGCTTGCGGGTTGCGTTTCACCGTTTCATCGAGGGTCAAAATATCGCTGATCCCGGCCTGATACCACGCATGATGCGGTGCGACGGCGAGCAGATGGGTAATCGGATCCGGCTCGTCGCCATAAGGCAGCCGCGCGCCTGGCGTGGTGTCGGTGTCGGAGCTAATACCCGATTGCGCATGGAGCATGGCGCGCTGCCGCCAGCCGTATTTTACCGGCGTGTTTGCCACAAAGCTCGCCAGTTGTTCACTGATGCGATAACCAAGTGCGTTGGCTTGTTCATCTTTGCCGTAGCGTGCGGCGAGACCGGCTTTTTCACAAAGCGTATTGACCGCTTCGGCCAGCCCATACATACCAAACATGGGCACAAAACGGTCGGCAGCAATCAGCCCTTCCTGCACAAGGAAGCTATGCTCAAAGAAGCCGGATTGCTGATACAGAAAATCGCAGCGGGCATCGATAATTGCCATTTGTTGCTGGCAATAGTGTGGCAATTGATGGGTGAAGAAATCCTCCAGCGACGCGCTGCGTTCCGCGATCGCTTTCAGATTGAGGCGTACCAGCGTACTCCCGCCGCCGCCCAGCGGCAGAGAGTTATAGCAACTCACAATGCCATAACCGCCTTTTGTGAAAATATTATCATGCACCGGGCCGTTGGCGATGTGCGGTTTGCTGCACTCGCAGATATTACGCGCCACCTCCAGTAGCAGATCATCCGGCGTAATATCCGGGTCATAGATAAAGGTTAAGTTTGGCGCAACCTGCTTCAGTTCTGCATCGGCGCGTAAAATAGCACGCGTAACCGGAGTGTCGAATGGGCCAATATTGGCATGCATAAAGGCGTCTGGCAGCGTTCTGTCGAGGTAGCGCCAGAAACGTTTTATGCGGATATCGATCTCCTGTTGTGTTAGAATTCTCACATATGGTTGTAGCAGGACATCAAGCTGGCCGAGATAAACAGGCATTGATGTCACTGATGGAACATGGTGGTAGAGGATCGTCAGCAATGAGAGGGCGTCATCAAGATCTTTTGCCCCTTCCAGCTCCAGCCAGGCGGAACCGTTAGCGAGAAATTTAGCGTAATCCGGCAGCACATAACGCGGTTTGTAAGGGGCGTGCCCTTCAAACATATCGCAGATGGCGCCCTCATCAAGTGCTGCGCGTGCCGCTTGCGGCAACGCCGGATAGGGCAGGGCGTTTTCCGCTTCCAGCGCCAGGAAGTGGCGTTTTTGTTCCGGTGTGAGTGTTGGGCTGGTAACAATCTGCTGGCAGCGTGACAGCAATAAAGGATCAACAGACGGGGACATCATCGTTCCTCTTATTTCCTTGAGTGATGGCGATGAGTGTACGGAGCCAGCTGTTGGTCGCTTTTGATCCCGTCCCCTGTCAGCGCAATCATTACTGATGTGAATTTAAAAGTTTGATCAATGTCCCATTATGGTTTTGCAAACGTGAATTTAACTTTCATTAACTGTGATGGGTGTCGAAGTGTGAATGTGGGTTGATGTTAAAATACTAACAAACCCGAACAGAAAACCGGCATTACGCCGTCGGAGAGAATTATGAGTGATTTAACGGCAAGCAGCCTGCGTGCGCTGAAACTGATGGACCTGACCACCCTGAATGATGATGACACCAACGAGAAAGTCATCGCCCTGTGTCATCAGGCAAAAACCCCGGTGGGCAACACCGCCGCCATCTGTATCTACCCGCGTTTTATCCCGATTGCGCGCAAAACCCTGAACGCACAAGGTACGCCGGATGTGCGTATCGCAACCGTGACCAACTTCCCGCATGGTAACGACGATATCGACATCGCGCTGGCTGAAACACGCGCCGCCATTGCTTACGGTGCTGATGAAGTTGATGTGGTGTTCCCGTACCGTGCGCTGATCGCCGGTAACGAGCAGGTAGGCTTCGATCTGGTGAAAGCCTGTAAAGAGGCTTGCGCGGCGGCGAACGTGCTGCTGAAAGTGATTATTGAAACCGGTGAGCTGAAAACGGAAGCATTGATCCGTAAAGCGTCTGAAATCGCCATTAAAGCCGGTGCAGATTTCATTAAAACGTCGACCGGTAAAGTGCCGGTAAACGCGACCCCGGAAAGCGCACGTATCATGATGGAAGTGATTCGCGATATGGGCGTTGAGAAAACCGTTGGTTTTAAACCGGCTGGTGGCGTACGTAGCGCGGAAGATGCGCAGCAGTATCTCGCCATTGCTGACGACCTGTTTGGTGCCGATTGGGCCGATGCCCGTCATTACCGTTTTGGCGCCTCCAGCCTGCTGGCAAGCCTGCTGAAAGCGTTGGGCCACGGCGACGGTAAGAGCGCAAGCAGCTATTAATTTGTCATTGCCGGGTAGCGCATTGTTACCCGGCCTCAATGGATTTTCCGGCTTTATTCCTCAGGGGGTTACCTTGTTTCTCGCTCAAGAAATTATTCGAAAAAAACGCGATGGTCTCGCGCTGAGTGATGAAGAAATCCGTTTCTTTATCAACGGAATACGCGATAACACCGTTTCTGAAGGGCAGATTGCTGCTCTGGCAATGACCATTTTCTTCCACGACATGACGATGCCGGAGCGTGTTTCGCTGACCATGGCGATGCGGGATTCAGGCACTGTTCTGGACTGGAAACCGCTCGATCTTAACGGCCCGGTGGTGGACAAACACTCGACCGGCGGCGTGGGCGATGTCACCTCGTTGATGCTTGGCCCGATGGTGGCGGCCTGCGGCGGCTATATTCCGATGATTTCCGGGCGTGGCCTTGGCCATACTGGCGGCACGCTCGACAAACTGGAAGCGATCCCGGGGTTTGATATCTTCCCGGAAGATAACCGTTTTCGCGAGATTATTAAGGATGTTGGTGTGGCGATTATCGGCCAGACCAATTCGCTGGCTCCGGCGGATAAACGTTTCTACGCCACCCGCGATATCACCGCGACGGTGGACTCTATTCCGTTAATCACCGCTTCTATCCTCGCCAAAAAACTGGCCGAGGGGCTTGATGCGCTGGTGATGGACGTCAAAGTGGGTAGCGGGGCATTTATGCCGACTTACGCCCTCTCTGAACAACTGGCGGAAGCGATTGTTGGCGTTGCCAACGGCGCGGGCGTGCGGACTACCGCGCTGCTGACCGATATGAACCAGGTGCTGGCTTCCAGCGCGGGCAACGCAGTGGAAGTACGCGAAGCGGTGCAGTTCCTGACTGGTGAATACCGCAATCCGCGCTTGTTTGACGTCACTATGGCGCTGTGCGTGGAGATGCTGATCTCCGGCAAACTGGCGAAAGATGACGCCGACGCACGGGCGAAGCTGCAAGCGGTGCTGGATAACGGTAAAGCGGCCGAGGTGTTTGGTCGTATGGTTGCGGCGCAAAAAGGGCCGCACGATTTCGTGGAAAACTACGCCAAATACCTGCCTACCGCGACGCTCAGCAAAGCGGTATATGCCGATGATGAAGGGTTTATCACGGCGATGGATACGCGCGCGCTGGGCATGGCGGTGGTGTCGATGGGCGGTGGTCGTCGCCAGGCGTCGGACACTATTGATTACAGCGTCGGCTTTACCGATATGGTGCGTCTGGGCGAACGCGTTGATGGCCAGCGCCCGCTGGCGGTTATCCACGCCAAAGACGAAGCCAGCTGGCAAGAGGCTGCGCAGGCGGTGAAAGCGGCTATTTCGATGGGCGACAGCGCACCAAAAGAGACACCGACGGTCTATCGCCGCATTACTGAATAGCGGTATACTGATCTGATCGCTTTTTTACAAAGCACAAGGTACGGAGAACATATGAAACGTGCATTTATTATGGTGCTGGACTCTTTCGGCATCGGCGCGACCGAAGACGCGGAGCGCTTTGGCGACGTGGGTTCCGATACCCTCGGTCACATCGCTGAAGTTTGCGCGAAAGGTGAAGCCGACACCGGGCGCAAAGGCCCGCTGAATTTACCCAATCTGACCCGTCTGGGTCTGGCGAAGGCGCACGAAGGCGCAACAGGTTTTATTCCTGCCGGGATGGACGCCAACGCGGAAATCACTGGTGCTTACGCATGGGCGCATGAGCTATCTTCCGGGAAAGATACGCCGTCAGGCCACTGGGAAATCGCCGGTGTGCCGGTGCTGTTCGACTGGGGCTACTTTAGCGACACCGAGAATAGCTTCCCGCAGGAACTGCTGGATAAGCTGGTGAAACGCGCTAATCTGCCGGGTTATCTTGGCAACTGCCACTCGTCCGGTACGGTGATCCTTGACCAGCTCGGCGAAGAGCACATGAAAACCGGCAAGCCGATTTTCTACACCTCTGCCGATTCGGTGTTCCAGATTGCCTGCCACGAAGAGACCTTTGGTCTGGATAAGCTGTATGAGCTGTGCGAAATCGCGCGTGAAGAGCTGACCGAAGGCGGCTACAACATTGGCCGCGTGATTGCGCGTCCATTTGTTGGCGATAAAGCAGGTAATTTCCAGCGTACCGGTAACCGCCATGACCTGGCCGTTGAACCACCGTCAGCCACCGTGCTGCAAAAACTGGTCGAAGAGAAAGATGGCCACGTGGTTTCGGTCGGTAAAATTGCCGATATCTATGCCAACTGCGGCATCACCAAAAAAGTGAAAGCCACCGGCCTGGATGCGCTGTTTGACGCCACCATCAAAGAGATGAAAGAAGCCGGTGATAAGACCATCGTCTTTACTAACTTCGTCGATTTTGACTCATCATGGGGCCATCGTCGCGACGTGGCGGGTTATGCGGCCGGGCTTGAGTTGTTTGACCGTCGCCTGCCGGAACTGATGGAATTGGTTGGCGAAGACGACATCCTGATCCTTACCGCCGATCACGGCTGCGATCCGACCTGGAAAGGCACTGACCACACCCGCGAGCATATTCCGGTGCTGGTCTACGGCCCGAAAGTGAAACCGGGCTCGCTGGGTCACCGTGACACCTTTGCGGATATTGGTCAGACGATTGCGAAGTACTTCGGCGTCTCTGATATGGAATATGGCAAGGCCATGTTCTGATGATTTTGGGCGGGAGCTTCCCGCCCTTTCTGTTTCAACGACAACGACATAAAGGAATTGACGATGGCTACCCCACATATTAATGCCGAAATGGGCGATTTCGCTGACGTAGTGTTGATGCCGGGCGACCCGCTGCGTGCAAAACATATTGCGGAAACTTTCCTCGAAGACTACCGCGAAGTGAACAACGTGCGCGGCATGCTGGGTTACACCGGCACCTACAAAGGCCGCAAAATTTCTGTTATGGGCCACGGTATGGGGATCCCGTCCTGCTCCATCTACACCAAAGAGCTGATCACCGATTTCGGCGTGAAAAAAATCATTCGTGTCGGCTCCTGCGGCGCAGTGCGTATGGACGTGCAATTGCGTGACATCGTGATTGGGATGGGTGCCTGCACCGACTCCAAAGTGAACCGTATGCGTTTCAAAGATCACGATTTCGCAGCGATTGCTGATTTCGATATGGTGCGTAACGCGGTTGATGCGGCAAAAGCACTGGGCGTAGACGCGCGCGTGGGTAACCTGTTCTCCGCCGATCTGTTCTACTCCCCGGACGGTGAAATGTTCGACGTGATGGAAAAATACGGCATCCTGGGCGTGGAAATGGAAGCGGCAGGCATTTACGGCGTAGCGGCGGAATTCGGTGCGAAAGCGCTGACCATCTGCACCGTTTCCGACCATATTCGTACGCACGAGCAGACCACTTCCGCTGAGCGTCAGACCACGTTCAACGATATGATCAAAATTGCGCTGGAATCTGTCCTGCTGGGCGATAAAGCGTAAGTATCTTTTCTAAGGGCAGGTTCTCTGCCCTTTTTATCAATTCATTTTAATGTCCATAGTTTTTATTATTCCCTTTTAATTCAGAGGAATAGAGCTATGAATTTATTCAAGTATCCATTCATAAATCTATTCACTGATGAGTTCGCTTACCGATCTTCTGTAACAAGGGCCCCAGCCCGCGATGGCGTTGCGTAAGGCATTAAAGATTAGTCAGGCCACGTTTTCACGGCTGGTTGCCACCGAGCCACAGGTGCTGCAATTTGGTAAAGCACGTGCAACGCGCTATGCCTTGTTACGCCCTGTACGCAGTGTTGAACGGTTTGCACTACGCCGAATTAATGAACAACGTCATGTTTACAAGTGAGGCGAATTACACACATGTTGGCCCCTGGGCAGCTGTCTGGTCACATTAGAAGAGGGGGGATTGCAGTGGTTTGACGGTCTGCCATGGTATCTCACCGAGCTGCGACCTCAGGATTTTTAGGACGGTCATGGGGACGAAACATCGCGCGTCAGTTTGGCCTGCCTATGATATGTTGCCGATGGCATTTGCCCCCGTCAGTTCGGGAGCAATGCTATGGAACTGGCGCTGGATACCTCGGTCAGCAAGGCAGCGTGGAATTTCGCCATCCCACCGGCGCAAACATTCAGGCAGACAGTGGCGGCAGATGATCGCATCAGTGAGGCGTTTCGCCATATCGCCCGGCAAATGGGTGATAAAGTCGCCCAACTGGAACAGATAGCGCAACGGATGGCGTAGTCAGCCACTCAGAGGCTAACGTACTGCGCTTGCAATCCATGCGGAAAGCTCGCGAAGTTCTTGTTCCTGCTCCGGAAAATCGACTAACAGTGCATCACACTCCTGCGCCAGCATATCCGCGCGGTAGAGGCAGCCCTGCAAACGTGCCGCCAGCGCTTCTAACGGCGCGGGGTTCAGGCTGTCGGTAAACACCTGCGTGCGGGTGATGTGCCCTTTTTCCACATCAAAATGGAGCTCCACGCCGCCCCAGGTAAAACGTTCATCCAACAGATGGCTGAACGCCGGGGCCTGGCCGAAATTCCACTCCCAGCTGCTCTGGCGGGCAAAGGTTTCGGCAAAATTGGGCA